>DASQSI010000278.1:0-26740 GCA_035642415.1 Rubrobacteraceae bacterium | reverse complement strand
CGGGCCGAGGAAGAGGAGGACTTCACCGAGCACGACGCCGGGGATATGAGCCACTCCCTGTTCACCCGTGAGATGGACGCCACCGTCGGGCAGACGTTGGAGAGGCGCCTCCAGAATGTGGAGCGCGCCTTGCAGAAGATAAAAGAGGGAACCTACGGGGTCTGTGAGGACACCGGAGAGCCCATTCCAAGGGGTCGGCTCGAGGCGGTGCCGGAGGCGATCTACACCGTCGAGGCCCAGCAACGGCACGAGAGAGAGCGACGTCCTCCGATCTAAGCCCTTGGCGGTATAATCGGTGTATGGATCCGTATTACTACCGAGACGAAGATAGGCCCCGGAACCTGGAAGATTCCCTTTTTCGTAGCGACTCGAAGGAACAACGCCCGGAGCAGCCAGCATACGAGCCGATAAGGCCGGAGGGCGGGCCATGGAGCACCATCAAGCGTTTGCTGGCCCCGCTCACAGCCCTCGGGCTGTTGTTGGCGAAGTTCAAGGGGCTGTTATTCCTCCTACTCAAGGTCAAGTTCATCGGGACGGCATTGACGATGCTGTTGAGCGTCGGGGCGTACGCGCTTTTGTTCCCGGTGTGGTTCGCGGTTGGGTTTGTGCTTTTGATCTGGGTGCACGAGATGGGCCACGTCTTGCAACTCAAGCGGGAAGGTATTAAGGCTTCGGCCCCGATGTTCATCCCGTTCCTCGGGGCGTTCGTGGCGATGAAAGAGATGCCCAAGAACGCGCTCGTGGAGGCCCGCGTAGGGCTCGCCGGGCCGGTGCTGGGCACGCTTGGGGCTCTGGGCGTATGGGGTATCTATGGCCTCACCGACAACCCTTTGTTTTTGGGGCTCGCGCACCTTGGGTTCCTCATCAACCTCTTTAACCTGCTGCCGATGCTGCCCCTGGACGGTGGCCGAGCGGTAGGCGCAATGTCTCCCGTGTTCTGGCTGGTGGGGATCCTCATGACCGCGGCGTTGTTCTTCGTATGGCCGAACTTCATCGTTTTGATCATCGCGCTGCTGGGCGGAACAGAGCTGTGGCGCCGCTGGAGGATGCGCAACACCCCCGAAGGGCAAGCCTACAACAAGATAGAGCTGCGACACCGCGTGATGGTAGGGTTCGCGTACTGCGGGCTTGTAGCCATCCTCGCCCTGCTCATGGCCGTCACGGCCCTCCCGGACCCGTACTCCGTGCAGGCGTGAGGTTCATCCTCTATAGAGGTAAGTGGGTGTTGGGAAGACGAATGTAGCTGTCGCACCGGCGAAAGCAGCTGAGGACGGGACTCCAGAACGATGAGGCCTGAGCCACGCAGCAGACCTTGTAGTCTGCGCCGTCCGCTCTTGGGCGCGGCGGCATATTTGCTGGTGCCGGGGCAGAGCTGGCGGTGCGCGGTCGGGCACTTCCGGCCGGTGCGGTTCGAGGTTCGCGGGGCCTGAGAGAGCTCGCAAACCTGTAGAGGCCGCCGTAACGGCGGAGAACATATAGAGTAACTCATCGCGCCTAAGGCGTTTGGCGCATAAGAGCGCTGGTAGTAAGATATCTTTGTCGATCTCTAGCAAATCTAACAAGCACTAACGGGAGTAGCAGATGACACAGAACGGGCAGCTAACCGGAACTTTTCGGGTCAAGAGTGGGATGGCCCAGATGCTCAAGGGCGGGGTTATCATGGACGTGGTCGATGCCGAGCAGGCCAAGATAGCCGAGGAGGCGGGAGCTGTTGCGGTGATGGCGCTCGAGAGAGTGCCGGCAGACATAAGGGCGCAAGGCGGGGTGGCCCGGATGAGCGACCCGGAGAAGATCGTCGAGATCCAGCAAGCTGTCACCATCCCCGTGATGGCGAAGGCCAGGATCGGGCACTTCGTCGAGGCGCAGGTTCTCGAGGCCCTGGAGGTCGACTACATAGACGAGTCCGAGGTTTTGACGCCAGCGGACGAGGCGAACCACATAGACAAGTGGGCTTTCGAGGTGCCGTTCGTGTGCGGGGCCACAAATCTCGGCGAGGCTTTGCGCCGCATCGCCGAGGGTGCGGCTATGATCCGCTCGAAAGGCGAAGCCGGGACCGGTAACGTCGTCGAGGCCGTGCGGCATATGCGCGGGATCACAGACGGCGTTCGTAAGCTGGCCGCGCTGAGCAAGAACGGTATCGAGAAAGAGGTGCTCCTAGCAGAGGCGAGAGAGCTCAGGGCGCCCTATGAGCTGGTCAAGCATGTCGCCGAGAACGGGCGGTTGCCGGTCGTGCTGTTTACCGCCGGAGGGATCGCAACACCCGCAGACGCTGCGCTGATGATGCAGCTCGGGGCGGAGGGCGTCTTCGTCGGGAGCGGCATCTTCAAGAGCGGGGATCCGGCCCGCAGGGCGCAGGCTATAGTCAAGGCCACGACCTACTTCAACGACCCGAAGGTCATCGCTGGGGCGAGCAAGGGCCTAGGCGAAGCGATGCCCGGCCAGGAGATGAGCGATATCATGGAGGAGGAGCGGCTGGCCACACGTGGTTGGTAAGGGGCAGAGTGTAACGGCCCGGCGTTCGGGACAGGAGAGGACAGAGGGCCCCAAGAAGATCGGGGTTCTGGCGCTCCAGGGCGACTTTCGGGAGCACATAGAGATCTTAAAGAAGCTCGGGGCCGAGCCGGTCGAGGTGCGCTCTGTGGAGGACCTG
Organism: Rubrobacteraceae bacterium; assembly: GCA_035642415.1. Taxonomy (GTDB): domain Bacteria; phylum Actinomycetota; class Rubrobacteria; order Rubrobacterales; family Rubrobacteraceae; genus Rubrobacter_F. Next base: position 24,090 of record DASQSI010000278.1, on the reverse strand, counting down.
GAGAGCCTCTCTGGTCTGATCGTACCCGGCGGAGAGTCCACGGCCATAGGGAACCTCATGGTTGAGTCTGGTCTCCTGGATGGCATCAGAAGCTTTTTCTATAAGGGTGGCCCTGTGTGGGGGACGTGCGCGGGGATGGTACTTGCGGGGTCGGCTACCGTGGGGCCCAGACAGCCTCTGCTCGGGCTGATGAACGCGCTCGTCGAGCGCAACGGGTTCGGGCGGCAAGTACACTCCTTCGAGAAGGAGTTAGAGATAGAGGGCTTTGATGAGCCCTTTCTGGGAGTATTCATCCGGGCACCGTTCTTCGAGGACGTGGGCCCCGGTGTCGAGGTACTGAGCGAGGTGGACGGGAGGATCGTTGCGGCTAGAGGCGAGAACATTCTGGTTACGGCGTTCCACCCCGAGCTGACGGACGACGTCAGGTTCCACGAGTATTTTCTGCAGGAGGTGTGCGGACTATGAGCGGTCATTCCAAGTGGTCTACGATCAAACGCAAAAAAGGCGCGGCCGACGCGAGGCGCGGGGCCCTCTTCGGGAAGCTCTCGAGGGCGATAACGGTCGCGGCACGCGAGGGTGGCGGCGACACGGAGATGAACCCGGCGCTGGCTTTAGCCGTCCACAAAGCCAAAGAAGCCAACATGCCTCACGACAACATCCAGCGGGCCATAGACAAGGGTACGGGAGCCGGCGCGGATGCGGAAACTATCGAGCGGATCACCTACGAGGGCTACGCGCCAGGCGGGGTGGCGGTTCTAGTCGAGGTATTGACCGACAACCGCAACCGGGCGGCTTCGGACATCCGGTACATCTTCACCAAGAACGGAGGCAAGCTCGGGACTAGCGGGTCGGTGGCCTACCTCTTCGAGAGGAAGGGTGTGATCCTGGTCCCCAAAGACGGAGTGGACGAGGACGAACTCATCGAGCTAGCTTTGGAGGCTGGGGCCGAAGACGTCGAGCCGATGGAGAGTGACTACCGGGTGGTGATGGCACCCGAAGACTTCACAGTGGTACGGGAGAGCCTGCAGAGCGCCTCCACCCCATTCGAGAACGCGGAGATCACTATGCAACCCCTCAACAGCGTAGACCTGGATGCTTCAACCGCCAAACAGACCTTGCGTCTTATAGACGCCCTTGAAGAGAACGACGATGTCCAGGCAGTCTACGCCAACTTCGACATCTCTGATGAGGTGATGTCAGTTGTCGTGAGCGAAACCGTACAGCGCTAATACGCGTGCGTCGCCCCTAATTAGAGATTCCCGATAGCGCTGCGCGAGTGGAAATAGAAGAGGGCAGGGTTGTTCACCCCGTCCTCTTTTCATGTCTTCTCCTCGGGGCCTTGAAAACCCAGACGTGGGCACCTCGCCCGGTACCAGCGACCGTCGTCTTTTGACCCAAAGCACTCCCCTAGATCACATACGCTCGCCGAAGTGCTTGTCCTGAAACTCTCCAAAGAGCTATTAATGACGTTAACGAGAATGACTGTCATAAAGGAGCGACGTGAAGCTTGGGCCATCATGCTCAGCCCAGAGGCCCACGAAGATAATACACGCGCCCTATCGTTATGATTTCACGCCTCGATGATCTCAGGAAACACCGAGGCTCAGATGGCTCTAAGCGCAGGCTCCGGTTCAGCTTGCCACAGGCAGTCGGGAAGAACATCAGGATAGCAGCATATCGACGAGGTGCTCGTCTGCTCCTTGCCGCAACATATAAACGTTTGTTAATATGACGTTGTGGAAGATCGTTGCGACTTGTTATGCGTTGATGCGCCGCGCGCAGAGGCAATCCGCCGCGCGCTGATCGATGATCGAGAAGCCCGGAAGGTGGCTAACCGGGCGCGGGCGTTTTCCGACTCTACGCGGCTCACCTTGGCCGCCGCGTTGCGGGAGGGCGAGGAGCTATGCGTTTGCGACCTCTCGTGGATCAGCGGGCGCAAGCAAGCCCTCGTCTCACATCACCTGAGAACATTGCGTTCCGAGGGGCTCGTCCGCTCCCGACGCCATGGCAAGCTCGTCATGTACTCCCTCACGGAGGAAGGGCGTTCGCTCCTTAGGGCCGTGTTGGGCGAAGAAGCAGGGGTGGGTAGCCTGTGAGCAGCCAGCGGGCACAACTCATCCGCAATTCCCCCAAGGCCGGCGAACGGGAGAAGCTAGTACGCCGGGCGAAACTCCTGGCCTGGGTCGGGGTAGGCTGGCATGGTATCGAGGCAGCTATAGCCGTTGGTGCGGGCATCGCGGCGGGTTCCATAGCCCTCATAGGCTTCGGAGCGGATTCCCTGATTGAGTCCGTCGCGGGGATTGTCCTCCTCTGGCGGTTCGCTGCCTCCAGGGCCTCTTCGCAGGACGCCGAACGCCGCGCTCAGAAGCTCATCGCCCTCAGCTTCTACCTCCTCGCTGGCTATGTGGGCATAGAGTCCTTGAGGTCTCTGTTTACCGAGGACAGGCCCGACGCTAGCTGGGTCGGTATCGGTCTCGCCATCGTCACGCTCTTGAGCATGCCCCCACTCGCCGTAGCCAAGGCGCGCCTAGGTGAGAAGCTCGGCTCCTCAGCGACCAAGAGCGAGGGCCAGCAGAACATGCTCTGTGCTTACCTCTCCGCCGCGCTGCTCCTTGGGCTCGGGGCAAATGCTTTGTTTGGGCTGTGGTGGGCTGACCCCCTCACGGCGCTTGTCGTAGCGGGCGTCGCAGTAAAGGAGGGCCATGAGTCTTGGCGGGGTGAGAGCTGCTGCTCCGCGCCAGACATGCCCAACGACGAAGCCGAGGACGGCTGCTGCCAGACGTGACTGCTGAACATCGTCAGAGCGGTAAGGAATCACCGAGGCAATGCCTTCGGAAAGGGAAGCGAGCACGGATGGGCCCGCAGTTGCCACACGAGACCTTCACCGCCCCCCTGCCCTCAGTAAGGTTCGTGTCGTCTTTTCCAAGAGCGCCTTGACGTAAGCAGCCTCGTGAATTGTCACCTATCCTCCCCGCAGCCTGGACACTCGACGATCTTCTTCGAGCGCATACCCTGCTCTGCCACCGTAGTTCCAGCCATACACCGAGCAGTATTGGCGAGGTTTGTTACTTTAGCTGCTAAGACGGTCGCTTCGTTATCTGACACCGCAGCTTCTCACTGGCTTTTTCGACTGCTATTTTCCGTTAGCTTCTTCAGCCAGAACCTCCTCGGCCCAGCTCAAAGCCGCGTTAGTGGCAGGGAAGCCTATGGTGGTTAAAGCGAGGACGATAGTGTGTAAGATCTCCTCTTGCGAAGCTCCGATGCCGAGCAGCTTGCGGACGTGCGAACGCACGCCGCCCTCCGACTCCGCGCCGACGGCTATCCCCAGCTTGATCAGGCGCCGCTCCTTATCGTCCAACGGACCGGCCTCGTGCTCGGCTGCGCCCAGAGCATCGAAGGCCTCCTTTACCGCCGGGTAGCGTCGCTCGAAGTGCTGGTAGATCTCCGGCAGGTAATCCGTCATGTCCTCTCCTCCCGTTGCGCAGATACCATGCGGAATGCTACCAGCTCCGGGGGCCTCGAGGGATGGTTTCCGGTACTCTTACGATCAACTATAGTGGTCTTGCGATAAGGGAGTACCATATGTAGGGAGTGGTGCAGGGCTTATGGGGACGGGTTAACCTATCCCACATGGTGGTGAGCACGGTGAACCGGCGCGGAGGTAGGATCATCCTCGGGATAGACCCAGGAACGGCGACGATGGGATGGGGTGTGATCCGCCAGGAGGGGAACCGCCTCTCCTATATGCAGCACGGCGCTATCGTCACCCCTTCTGCCTGGGAAATGCCGCGACGGCTGGGCCGCCTCTTCGATGGTGTCAGCGAGCTTTTAAAGGGATATCGGCCCGAGACAGTGGCGGTCGAGGAACTCTTTTTCAACACCAACGTAACCACCGCGATCACGGTGGGGCAGGCGCGGGGGGTCGCGTTACTCGCAGCATACATGGCGGGCGTCGAGGTGGCGGAGTACACCCCGATGCAGGTGAAGCAGGCCATAACCTCCTACGGGCGGGCGGAGAAGCGACAGATGCAGGAGATGGTGAAGACGCTCCTCAAGCTGCCGGAGATCCCGAAACCCGACGACGCGGCTGACGGGCTGGCCATTGCCATATGCCACGCGTTTTCTTCCCGCATGGGGAGCCGGGGCAAGGTGGGGGTGGGGAAATGACCATCTTGCGGGATAATCAGTAGATGATCAACAGGTTGCGTGGACAACTGGTGGAGAAGGACATGGAGGGCGTCGTTATAGACGTCGCTGGCGTGGGCTACCGGGCCTCGGCCTCGGCGTCTACCCTGAGGGCGCTGCCGCCCATTGGCGAAGAGTGTGTGCTTCATACCCGGATGGTGGTGCGGGAGGACGCGATGCTTCTTTTTGGCTTCGCGGACAGGGGGGAGCGGGCAGCGTTCGATTCCTTGATGGCGGTGAGCAAGGTCGGTCCGAAGCTGGCTCTGGCCATCCTGTCGGCGCTCTCGCCGCAAGAGATCGCCGAGTCCGTCGGGCGCGGCGACGTTGTAAAGCTGGCGTCGGTGCCGGGGCTTGGCAGGAAGACAGCCGAGCGTCTGGTGCTGGAGCTTCGGGGGAAGAACCTGGCTGCGTTTGATCCGGGCATCCTCGGCGGCAACGTCGGAGGGCCGTACGTGGAGGCGCGGGAGGCTTTGGCGGCGCTCGGCTACTCGATAGAAGAGGCTGAGAAGGCTCTCAAAGATGTGCCGCCGCAGGATTCGGCGCAGAGGTACGTCAAGGAGGCGTTACGCCGGATAGGTGGCAGACGTTGAGTTCGGAGAACCAGTTCGACGGCATGGAGGAGATGGACGACTTCACGGTACGCGGCGAGCCCGGGAGCGTGGACGAGGTGCCGGAGGATATAACGGGGGCGGCTCATGTTGAGCGGCCGCTGGACCCTGTAGAGGACCCCGAGGGCGACGAACCCACCTTGAGGCCGCGCTCGCTGGACGAGTTCATCGGGCAGGAGACGCTGAAGGAGAACCTGAGAATCTTCGTAGAGGCGGCCAGGCGGCGGGGTGAGACGTTGGATCATATGCTGCTAGCGGGGCCACCGGGGCTCGGGAAGACGTCTTTGTGCAGGATCCTCGCTAGCGAGATGGGAGTAGGCATTCAGATAACGAGCGGGCCGACGCTCGAGCGGGCGGGAGACATGGCGGCGATCCTGTCCTCTCTCGAGGAGGGGGACTTCCTGTTTATAGACGAGATCCACCGCTTGAACAGGCAAATCGAAGAGGTCCTCTACCCCGCGATGGAGGACTTCGCCATGGACATCGTGCTCGGACAGGGTCCCTCGGCCCGTACCATCCGGGTCGATGTGCCGCGTTTTACCTTGGTGGGCGCTACGACGCGCACGGGGTTGATGACGAAGCCGCTCCTGGACAGGTTCGGCTTTAGCGCCCGGCTCGAGTATTACTCTCCGGAGGACCTCAGAAAGATAGTGGTTCGCAACGCGGGCATCTTGAAGGTTCCGATCACCAACGGTGGCGCCGGGCAGCTCGCCACGCGTAGCCGCGGCACCCCGCGCGTCGCGAACCGCCTCTTGAAGCGCGTCCGCGACTATGCCGAGGTTATGGGCGATGGAACGATAGACGAGGCGACGGCCAAGGCCGCGCTCGCGATGCAAGGTGTCGACGACCTAGGACTCGACCGCATAGACCGGGACTACCTCTCTGTCGTGATCAAGAAGTTCGAAGGCGGGCCGGTGGGGGTTGGTACGATCTCCGTCGCCCTGGGCGAGGCACGTGACACGGTCGAGGACGTCTACGAGCCGTACCTGCTCCAGAGCGGCCTTATCCAGCGCACCAGCCGCGGGCGTGTCGCCACACGTCGCGCCTACGATCACCTCGGTGTCCGTGTAACAGAGTAGCTCCGGCTATCCTCCCGGCCCCGCTCGCCTCTCAAGCTCTACAAGCAGCCCTGCCCGTACAGGCAACCTTGTCCGTTCGTACAGACAAGCAGGCCTCTCTGTTTGGAAACAACCCTACCCTTTTTAGACACGCTCTAATTTCGACTTCATCCCACCTTGATGGGGTTGTTTTGGCTGGGAGAGGCCTAGAGAGGAGACGCATATGGACCAGCACCTAAGAGGTCAGAAGGGAAGCAGTGGTTTGCCTGCGTACGGCAAAGGGAAGCCTCTAACAACGGAGAGTGGAGGTATGAGGCCGTAGGGAGGCCCGCCCTTCGAAACTGCTATGAAGGAGACGACCGGAATGTCGGCACGGACGGAGGAGTACACCTTCGGGGTTGAGGAGGAGTACCAGGTCTTAGACCCCGAGACCCGCGAGCTGGTTGTCCGGGGCGGGCACGTGGTGCAGCGAGCGCAGCAAGCCTTGGGTGAGGAGGTTGCTCCGGAGATAATGGCCTCGCAGATCGAGGCCATGACTCCCGTCTGCCGCACGCTCGACGAGGCACGTGCCGAGCTCCTGCGGCTACGGGGTGAGATCATCGAAGCGGCGATGAAGGAGGGTTATCAAGTCGCCGCCGCGAGCACACACCCGTTCTCGCGCTGGCAGGAGCAGCAGATTACACCCAAGAGGCGCTACCAAAACATCATGGAGTACTATCAGCGGTTGACCCGGCAGCAACTCGCGTTCGGCTTTCACGTGCACGTCGGGCTGGGCGATCGCGAGGCAGCGGTCCGCGTGATAAACCGTGCACGCGTATGGCTCGCGTCGATGCTCGCGCTCTCGGCCAACTCTCCTTTCTGGGAGGGAACGGACACCGGTTATGCCAGCTACCGAACGCAAGTCTGGGGTAGGCTGCCGACGGCAGGACCACCGGGGCTTTTCGAGTCGCTCGCCGAGTATGAGGCCTTGGTAGAGGCTTTGGTCGCTACTGGCGTCGTGGCGGAGCCCACCAAGATCTACTGGGACATACGCTTGTCGGAGCGCGTCGAGACGGTCGAGTTCCGTGTCATGGACGTGTGCTCACGTGTGGACGAGGTGGTGATGTTGGCGGGTCTTGCGCGCGCGTTGGTGCGCACTTGCCACGAGAAAGCCGATCGCGAGGAGCCATACTCGGAGGTGCGACCGGAGCTTGTCCGCGCAGCCCACTGGCGCGCTTCACGTGACGGGCTGAATGCGGAACTCGTAGACCTGGAAGCCGGGCGTGCCGTCCCGGCGCGGGAGATGATCGAGAAACTGCTCGCTTTTGTACGCCCGGCTCTTGAGGAGGTAGGGGATTGGGAAGAGGTTTCGACGCTCGTACGCGACGCTTTGGAGCACGGCAACGGCGCGAGACGCCAACACCGCGCCTACGAGCGGGCGGGAAAGCTCGAAGACGTCGTAGATATGCTGATTGAAGAGACGGCAGAAGGTATAGATTCCTCCTAGAGAGGAGTGCAAGGGGTGCAAGTGACGCCGGTCGCGCCTATCGGGAGATCGATACCGAAGATGAGTTGTTCTGAGAAGAGGAGGAGACCACCTGCTGAGAGGACGAGCTGTTGTTCTGTGAGGAGGAGGAAGAGACCACCTGCTGAGAAGACGAGCTCACCTGACCGCCCGAACCGGACGATGAAAAAGAGATCATGCCGTTATCGTAGGTAAGGTTTAAGGCCCCGCCGCTGATCTGCTGCACGGCACGGGTGCCGCCTGCGGTGAAGATCAGCTGCAGGTTGCCACCTGAGCTATCCTTGCGGATTTGACAGTCCAGACGCCGTCCGCCCAGCTCGTAGACGAAGCTTTGGGGGACCTGGCCGCTGATCTGGCTCTCTTCATCCCCGACGGTACATGAGCCGGAGAATTCGATCCCCGAGTCACCCTGTATCTCCAGCGTGGCTTGTTCAGAACGTGTTCCGCTCCCTCCGGTACTTCCGCCTTGCGTTACGGCCATGGTACGCTCCTCCGTGGTTTGGTCTTCGGCGGTATTCTCCGTTTTATCATTCCCAGCGCATGCGGCTGCGAAAGCTATAAGGGCCCCGCTGAGCAAGGCTGCGACGCTCGTTCTCGCTAACTTCAAGGTCTCTCCTCTTGCAGAACCCTCTATGCCAGCATCTACGCCGCAAGTCCTCAGGAGGTTTCGAGACGAAGAACGAAGAGCGACGAGCGACAGAACGCTGTCACACCTTCTCTAGGAACGGTGATGCTAGGCGGTCGCATCCAGCACCGCGTTGTATCGTTCCGCATCGGTATTCGACAACTGGTTAGTTATCTGCACGAGCACCTTACCCTTGACGTAGACGTACGGGCGGATCTCGCTTGGGAGACCCTCGTAGTAATCGCGTACGGCGGCGAGGTTCTCCTCCGAGCCAAAAACGTACACTCTACCCCCGGAGTCCGCTCCTAAAGAGGGTATCTCGAAGCGCACTGCTTCTTCGTAGGTCTTGGGCACCGGTTTCTGATCCCAGCCTGGTTCCTGCTCGACGGGATAAGCATTCCCGACTTCGAGGCCAGCATCGTCGAAGGCTTGTATGACCTCGGCAGCGCTGGGCGTCACTGCTGAGGTGATTCCTTGGGGCAGCTCTACCATGTCTCCGACCTCCACGCCGTGCTCTCTGAAAAAGCCCTGGTTGACCTCTAGAGCGTACCTGGCAGGCGCGGCGGAAGGGTGAGGGGTCTCGTCGAGCGGCTGCATGTCCTGGATGTCCACGATGCGCCCCCCGCCGTCGATGTAGGCGATAGAGAGGGGGATCAGGGTATTCCTCATGAAGAACGAAAGTTGCTGCTCCCTGTTGAACACGAAGAGCATGCCGGCGTTCTCGGCGAGCGCGGTGCGTTCCATCAGGCCCCTCTGCCGCTTAGCGGGGTCGTCGGCGATCTCGACCTTCACTTCGACCCTCTCGCCGGTCGAAGCACCTATCGCGATGGTAGCGGATTCGTTGGGAGAAGGCGCCTTCGCGGTGGTGCTCGGGGTAGTGGCGTTAGAGGTCGTAGTACTAGTGCCCTCGGTGGTGGTCCCCGTAACTATGCTCTGCTCTCCTACGCGGCTGGTCAGGACGTAGAGCAAGCCGGCCAGAGCGAGGCCCCCTAGAAGCGTGACGATGATCAAGGCGACCCCACTTCTCATCTCAGCACAAGCTCCAGGCGCTTGTTCCGGTGGTCGTCGCTCTTGCCGATGACAACGTTTGTCATGTCGAGTTTGCCTCGGTTTATGATCAGCACGCTGCGCACCCTACTGTGTTCCGCCCTGCTGAGTCAACTGGGTCTGTTAAGCGCAGATCCCGATTGGTGAGCATTGTGCACCTGTACGTTTCTGCCCTTTACCCGCTTAATACGTTGCGCAACAGCTTCGCTCGCGACCTGAAATCGGGACGATAGGTACCTTACACAGACGACCGGCTAAACCGCTTCTCTTCGCACGCTCGGATTACTGTGACACCAGGTATGCCTGCAAAGGCCCGTCTTATGTAGAATGAATACTAGTAGGGCATAAATCCGGCGGAGAGTAGATGACAAGCCACGAGGCGGAAGAGCTGACCAAGGAAAGGATCGGGGAGAACGAGCACGACCGCCGGGCGCGGGAGCTGATCGAGCTTTTGCAGGAGCTCCGGGTGATGCTACCCGGGGTTCAGGTGCTGTTCGCTTTTCTACTCACGGTTCCTTTCTCACAGGGGTTCGAGCGCGTGAGCCCGTTGCAGCAGGCGGTCTTTTTCGGGACGCTCATATGCACAGCGGTTTCGGCGGCCCTGCTCATGGCACCGTCGGTTCATCACAGGATCTTGTGGCGTCAGCAGGCCAGGGAGCACCGTCTGCAGGTAGCGAACCAGCTCGCGATCGCGGGCGTGCTCCTGCTCCTGCCGGGGATGGTCGGGGCGATATTCGTCATCACCGACATCTTGTTCGGCTCGATGGCCGCTGCCGTGGGGAGCGCCGCCATCACCGCCTTCTTCGTCTGCGTATGGTTCGCGATACCGATCTGGTACCGGCTTAGCGGGAGATAGACTCCCTACAATCCTACTTCCCTGGCCGTGTTATCGCGCCCTCGGAGGCTGACGAGACGAGAGCGGCGTACTTGGCGAAGACGCCCGTCTCGTAGCGGGGGATGGGGTCTCGCCAGTCTCCGAGGCGATCCTCTATCTCCTCGTCTGAGAGGGCGACCTCGAGCTTACGATTCTCGACGTCGAAGGTTATCGTGTCCCCCTCCTTTAGCGCGGCTATGGGGCCACGATGGGCGGCCTCGGGAGCGACGTGGCCGGCCATAAGACCGTGGGTGGCGCCGGAGAAGCGACCGTCGGTAAGGAGGGCGACCGATTCGCCTAGGCCCTCACCCACCAGGGCTGCGGTCACGCCCAGCATCTCGCGCATCCCGGGGCCGCCCTTCGGGCCTTCGTACCTTATCACGACGACGTCGCCGTCCTCGATTCGTCCGTTCGTGACCGCCTCCATCGCCTCCTCTTCCGAATTGAAGACGCGTGCGGGGCCCTCGTGGGATAGCCGGGTATGCCCGGCAACCTTGACCACGCAGCCCTCGGGGGCCAGGTTACCCTTAAGGATCACGAGCCCACCCGTCCCTCTGAGTGGGCTCTCGACAGAGACCACCACGTGTTGTCCGTGTGCTTCTTTCGCATTCTCGACCTCCTCGGCGAGGCTCTTGCCTGTGGGGGTAAGCTGCCCTCCGTCTACTAGACCAGCGTCGACCAGGCGGCGGCCCAGAAGCGTCGTACCGCCCGCGTGATGGAGGTCCACGGCGGTGTAGCGACCGCTGGGCTTGAGGTCAGCGATGATGGGGGTGCGGCTGCTGACTCGGTCGAAGTCGTCGATGCCAAGCGGGATCTGCGCTTCGCGAGCTATCGCCAGCAGGTGCAAGACCGCGTTCGTCGAGCCGCCACTGGCGGCGACCGCCGCGATCGCGTTCTCGAACGCTTCACGCGTCAAGATATCTGCGGGTTTGAGACCCTTGCGCAAGAGGTCCATGATCAGCTCTCCCGCCGCCACACAAACCTCGTCCTTGCGAGGGTCGTTAGCCGGGGGGCTCGCCGAACCGATGGGCGAGAGGCCGAGGAACTCGAGGGCCATCGCCATCGTGTTCGCCGTGAACTGGCCACCGCAGGCGCCCGCACCAGGGCAGGCATGGTCCTCGAGTTCCTTAAGGTCCTCGTCTGTCATCTTCCCCGTCGCGTTGGCCCCCACGGCCTCGAAGACATCCTGAATCGTGACGTTCCGGTCCTTGAACCGGCCCGGGGCGATGGACCCTCCGTAGACCACGAAGCCGGGAACGCCCAGACGTACAAGGGCCATCGCCGCTCCTGGCATGGTCTTATCGCACCCCACGAGGGAGACGATGGCGTCGAACATGTGACCGCGGCCCACTAGCTCTATAGAGTCCGCTATCACCTCGCGGCTTACGAGCGAGGCCTTCATCCCCTCGGTGCCCATCGTAACCCCGTCAGAGATAGCGATGGTGTTGAACTCCATCGGCGTGCCCCCGGCGGCCCTGATGCCCTCCTTGACCCGCTCGGCGAGTCGACGCTGGTTGAAGTTGCAGGGCATGGTTTCGATCCAGGTGTGAGCCACCCCGACTATCGGTTTGCTCAGATCCTCGTCGTCGAAGCCTATGGCTTTGAGCATCGCGCGGGCCGGCGCTCGGTCGCGGCCTTCGAGGATAGTGCGGCTCTTGTAACGGGTGTCGGTGGTCTCCATAGCTTGGCTCTCCCAGTACTCTGCTCGGGTACTTTTTCGGCTCCCTGAGTATAGAAAGCGTTGGCTTACTGTGCCAGGGTGTGCTCGCGGTCGGAGATTTTAAAATGGCGCGATGAAAAGCGCGAAGTCAGACCTGAGTATGCCGATCTCTTCGTTGCCATGTTCTTTTGGGCCGCGGTTTTCGCACGGATAAGGGTGGAACGCGAAGCTTACAGCTCCGACGGCATGGCTGCTCGGCTACGAGGGACTCCTTGACGAGGTCGTCGGGCGTAGAGTTGTGGGTCTCTGACTGGCGGTTAACGCATATTGCGGTTCAAAGCTACCCTTCCGGGAAGCCTGGTCGAGCCTCAAGTGCTACAAATAAGTTGATGATAATCGTTGGCTATTGCCGGAGTGGCGCCTAGAATGGACGTATATGAGCTTGGAAGGAATCGGCAAACTGCTCATCGGCGGCGCGCTCGTGCTGCTTGTGCTGGGCGTTATCTTTCTCTTGCTCGGCAGGTTCGGGTTGGACCGGCTACCAGGGGACTTCGTCTTCCGACGGGGCAACTTGACTATCTATGCCCCGATAGGACTGATGATCTTGGTCTCGATCGTTCTCACTATCCTTTTGAACCTGTTTTTCCGCCGCTAGGACAGAGACCCTGATGCTGACGAGCGAGCTAGATTATAGGCTGCCTGAAGATCTTATTGCCCAGAAACCTGCCGCTCCACGCGACTCCTCGCGCCTCATGGTCGTAGACGTGCGCAACGGGACCTTCGAGCACTGCATCTTTCGTGAACTGCCGCGTTTTCTGCAATGGGGGGACACGCTAGTGTTGAACGACACCAAAGTCTTGCCAGCCCGGCTCTTCGCCCGTCGACCAGGTGAGGGTGAGACGGAACTGCTGTTTCTACGGAAGCTCGGCTCTGAGGATGGGGTCTGGGAGGTCATAGCCCGGCCGAGCAAGCGGCTTCGAGCAGGGATGATGTTATCGATTGGTGAAGATACGCTACGCGTCTTGGAACCCTTAGGAGAGGGGCGATGGAGCGTTGCTGGCGCTGACGTGCCGGGCTTGCTACAGCAACACGGGCGCACGCCGCTGCCGCCGTACGTACGGGTTACCCCGGAGGCCGAGAAGGCTTATCAGACAGTGTACGCCCGCAACCCGGGATCTGCCGCGGCTCCTACCGCCGGGCTCCACTTCTCAAGAGAGGTGCTCGGGGAGGTAGAGCGAGTAGGGGCGAGGATCTCACGCGTCACCCTCCATGTGGGGAGGGGCACGTTCTCCCCGGTTAGGACCGAAAGGCTCGTCGACCACCAGATGTATGCGGAGCACTACTGCGTACCAGACGAGGCGGCGGAGGCCATCGGTAACGCGAAGCGCGTAGTCGCTGTCGGGACGACGGTGGCTCGAGCTTTAGAGAGCTGGGTGGCAACGGGGTCCCAGGAGGGAGAGTCAGAGCTATTTATCCGTCCGGGGCATCATTGGCGTGTAGTGGATGTACTCCTGACGAACTTTCATCTGCCACGCTCGACCCTGCTCGCGATGGTCATGGCATTCGCAGGCAAGGAGCTGATCCGGGAGGCGTACGAGGCTGCGGTGAAGGAGCGCTACCGTTTTTTCTCCTTTGGAGATGCAATGCTACTGGTGGGTGGGAGAGCGTAATAGAAGCGCCTGTCACGATAGAGATTAAAGCCCGTGACGGTGAGGCCCGGGCCGGCATATTGAGTACTCCGCACGGACAGGTACAGACCCCGACCTTCATGCCCGTGGGGACCAAGGGGACCGTCAAGGGCTTGACGCCTGGGGACCTACTCTCGGCGGGGGTCGGGGTCGTGCTCGGGAACACCTATCATCTGTACCTCAGGCCCGGTGCGGCTCTTGTCGAGGAGGTGGGCGGGCTCCACGCGTTCACCGGTTGGAAGGGACCGATGCTTACCGACTCGGGTGGCTACCAGGTCTTCTCGCTCGCGCATCGGCGCAGGATCTCCGAACGGGGCGTCGAGTTCGCCTCGGTCTACGATGGTTCGTCACACTTTTTGACCCCGGAGCTTGCTACTCGCGTTCAGCAAGATCTCGGAGCGGACATAGCGATGGTGCTCGACGAATGTCCGCCCGCGAATGCGAGCCGCGAGTACCACGCAGGTTCTTTGCGACGCACAGCGCGGTGGGCCAAGCGGTGCAAGGAGGCGCATTCCCGACAGGACCAGGCACTCTTTGGGATCGTACAAGGCGGGCTGTACCCAGATCTGCGCGAGGAGAGCCTAAGACGTACGCTCGAACTCGGCTTTTCCGGCTATGCGGTTGGTGGTCTCTCGGTCGGAGAATCGCGGGAGGAGATGCTCCAAACGCTGGCGGCGGTGGCGCCGCAGTTGCCAAGCGAAAAACCCCGGTACGCAATGGGTATTGGAGATCCGGTTGGGATCTTGCAGGTCGTGTCCTTGGGCGTGGACATGTTCGACTGCGTCTTGCCCACCCGGTTGGCCCGTCACGGGGCGGCGCTCACGGCCGGCGGTCGTGTAAACCTCAAAAACGCCTCCTACCGGCGCGACTTTGGACCCTTGGATCCCGGATGCTCCTGTGAGGCGTGCCAAGGTTACAGCCGGGCGTACCTCTCACACCTGGTGCGGGAGAACGAGCTGCTCGCCCACCGGCTCGTGACGCTTCACAACGTACACTTTGTGGGTGAATTATGTAGGCAGGCGCGTGCGGCGATTTTTGAGGGGTGCTACGAGGAGTTCATGAAAGCCTGGGTCGCGAGCTATGCCGACCCGGAAGGAAGAAATGGCCTTCAGGCATGGCTTGATGGATGCTATCATCCGACAAGGAAGAAATGACTAGCCGCCGCAACAACCTTATCATCCTTGGTCTCGTGGTCGCCCTTATCGGGGTGGCGGTCTACTACATCTTCGTGCGCCAGCCGGTTATGGAGGCGACCCAACTCGGTCTCGATCTTAAGGGAGGCGTGAGCGCTTCTCTCCAGGGGTATCACACCGATGGCTCGGAGGTTACCCGCGACGAGATGGATCAAGCCGCGCAGGTGATACGCCAAAGAGTCGATAGCCTCGGGGTAGCAGAGCCTGAGATACAGCTCCAGGGCCAGGACCAGGTGCTCGTCAACCTTCCCGGTATCACCGATACCGACCGGGCCGTGGATGTTATAGGGCGTACCGCTCAGCTCGGCTTCTACGAGGTCCTGGCGTCCGCTGGCGGCCAGCCGGTCTCAGAGGGCGAGATAAAACAAACCAAAGAGGATCTGCGAAGCGAGCTCGAAAAGGACCCGGCCTTCGAGGAGGGGAAGACCAAAATCATCTTCGAGGAGTCGCCCCCCCCGAGCGGTGGAGGAACTGTGGTCGAGGGGTACGTGGTCCCAGAGGAGCCTTCCCTAACGGGTAAGGCGCTCCAGTCGGCTACCCAGACCCGCGACCAGACAGGTAGGCGCCAGGTCCAAATGACTCTGACCAGTGAGGGAGCAGAGCAGTTCGGCGACCTCACCCAGCAGATAGTAGACGATGCCCTGGCGAATGGAAACGCAAGTAGACCAGGAAGACTCGCGGTGGTCCTCGACGAGGACGTGGTCAGCGCCCCGTCGGTGCGAGAGCCCATCTACGGAGGGCAGGTGGTGATCGAAAACCAGGGCTTGCCGGGAGGGCTACCGCAGAAGGAAGCCAAGGATCTCGAGGTCGTGCTCAAGACTGGCGCCTTGCCGGTGAACATGCAGATCCTCTCCGTGACCTCCATCGGCCCGACGCTAGGATCAGATTCTTTGCGTAGCGGACTTTTGGCGGCGCTTGTGGGGTTCGGACTCGTGCTGGTGTTTTTGCTCGTTATCTACAGAGCGCTCGGGGTGCTAGCGGACCTGGCACTCCTCATCTACGCCTTTCTTCTGTGGGGGCTTATCGTCGCCATCCCGATAACGGTGACGCTGCCGGGGATAGCCGGGATCGTTCTTAGTATAGGCGTTGCCGCTGACGCCAACGTTGTTATTTTCGAGCGCATAAAAGAGGAGGTCCGTCGTGGCAAAACGCCTCGCACAGCCGTGGGGATCGGCTACCAGAAGGGCTTCAAGGCGATTCTCGATGGTAACCTTACGACCCTCATCACTGCCTTCATCCTCTTCGCCCTCTCTAGTGGATCTGTGCGTGGGTTCGCGGTGCTGCTCGCAATCGGCGTCATTCTCTCGATGTTTACCGCCGTCTCGGTTACGCGGGCGCTCTTGGGTGTGATCTCTGACCGTGGCTTCCACCTCTCCGCTGGGATGATGGGTGTCTCCAAAAAGAGTATCGATGGCCGGCGACCCAAGAAAGAAACTGCGGAGGTTCGTTAGTGGCGTTCGAGAAAGTGGATTTCGTTGGCCGGTGGAGAGTCTGGTTTGCTCTTTCTGGTGTGTTCCTCCTGCTCGGCTTAGGGGCAATCCTTATAGAGGGTTTGAACTTTGGCATAGATTTTCAGGGCGGCTCCAGGTTCACTGCTAACGGTGTCGAGGGAAACCCGAGCGTACAGGAGGTCCGCGATGCGTTGCCGGACAACCTCGGGCAGGAGGCGATCGTTCAGCAACTCGGAGAGGGTGGCTACGACGTCCGCACGCCGGTTTTGACACAAGAAGAGAGTACCGAGGTCCGGCAGGACCTTGAGGAGACGCTCGGAGCGGAGGTCAGCGTCACAAACATCAGCCCGACCTTCGGTGGGCAGGTCCGGGGACAGGCCCTACAGGCCGTGGCAGCGGCGCTTTTGATTATCGTCGTGTTTATCAGCTTACGCTTCGAGTTTGCTTTCGCGATGGCCGCAATGGTGGCGCTCGTGCACGATATCCTGATTACTATAGGCTTCTACGCTCTCGTCGGCCGTGAAGTGAACCTGGTGACAGTAGTAGCGGTCCTGACGGTTCTGGGATACTCGCTGTATGATACGATCATCATCTTCGACCGAATTCGGGAGAACGCGCCCGCAGCTGGCTACAACCGCCGACGCTTCGATGAGATGGCGAACAACTCTATACGGCAGGTCGTGATGCGATCGATCTATACCTCGACGGTTACCTTGATCCCGGTGACCGCTCTCCTTATTTTCGGCGAGTCGACCTTGAGCGACTTTGCTTTCGCTTTGCTCGTTGGTATTGCCGCTGGTACATACAGCTCGATTTTTGTGGCTACGCCTGCTTTATGTTTGTACAAGGCTTGGCGCGAGGGGAGCACCACCCGCAGAGCGCCGAGAAGCGCCCCGACGAGATAAGGAGAAAAATGCTGGAGACGCTGGAACGCTTGGTCCTCTTGCAGATAGGCGCCGCTGCCGCGACGCGCGAGAAGATAGAAGAGATCGTCAATCGCCTGATCGAGCAGGGGCGTATCGAGCGCGAGGAGGGTCGGATGGTAGTCGAAGATGTCTTGGGCCGAGCACGCGAGCGCTCGGCAGGCGCCAGAGCCCTTATCGACACCTCCGTACAACAGAGCCTGCGTGGCGCGGGGGTGCCAAACCGTGAGGCTTATGAGGATCTTATCTTCCGTATCGAGCAGCTAGAGCACCGCGTCCGCCTCCTTGAAGACCGGCCCGTACTACCCACTGAGACGACGGCGGCCGAACCTGCTTCGCCTACCCCACCGGTCGGCGATGTGGATGTCACTCCACAGCCCCCGAGGGACGAGCCGGGCACCCCACCGGGCCTTCATCCGGGCAGCGGGTAGCTCGATAGGTAGCCCTGCCGGACACCGAGAAGACCGGGCCAAGGAGGGTTCGAGTCGGTGACGGGGCTCATGGACAGCCGTGTCGAACCTTACCCCAGTGGACGTCGCGAGAACCTCGCCAGGTTCTCCCAGATCGGGCGGGTGTTAATCCGTCACGGATTCGGTTTTGTCTTAGATGTTAGGCGAGGCAGGCGCGAGAAGCGCGGGCTCGAAGAGCTTCTTACTCCAAACATCGGCGTTAGGCTGCGGCGGACGCTCGACGACCTGGGGCCCACCTTCGTCAAGTTCGGCCAACTCCTATCTACCCGCTCGGATATCATCCCCGAGGGCATACTATTGGAGCTTCAGAAGCTTCAAGATACTGCGGCGCCTATACCTTTGGGGGCTGCCCAGGCAGTCATCGAAAGAGAGCTAGGCGTTCCGGTCGGGAAACTGTTCGCCGAGTTCGACCCTGTACTGCTCGGATCGGCGAGCATCGGACAAGTGTACAAGGCGCGGCTCCACGGTGGGGAGGTAGTCGCAATCAAGGTACAGCGTCCGGAGGCGCTGGGGAGGGTTGAAGCGGATCTCGCGCTTATGCGCGATCTAGCGGCCTTATTGGATACCAGGTTTGGGGATAGAATCTTTCTCAGCGTGTCGGAGCTTGTGGCGGAGTTCGAGGGTGTGATCAGACGCGAGCTAGATTACGAGTCTGAGGCCCAGAACGCCCGCCGCTTTGCCGTCAACTTCGCCGGAACTCCGGTAAAGATACCTAAAGTCTACACCGAGCTCTCCACGAAAAAGGTGCTTACGATGGAGTTCATCGAGGGAACCCGCTTTTATAACGTTCGACCTCTGCTCCTGACCCCCGCTGAGCGTCGTAGGATAGCGACGATGGGTGCAGAGACGATCTTCAAGATGGTCTTCGAGGATGGCTTTTTCCATGGTGATCCACATCCTGCTAACCTCGTCCTCACCCCGCAAGGAGATCTCGCCCTTCTCGACTTCGGTATGGTTGGCTTCATGAGCCGCGGTGATGTAGAGGCCTTGAGCAGGTTATTCATAGCCGTCATCTGGCAAGACGCCGCAGCGGTGGTGCGGGGGTTGGAAGGCTTAGGCGTTCGGTACGCGCCGGAGGTGAGGGGAGACTTGGTGCAGGACCTTAAGGAGTTTCTGCACAGGTATTCAGGGCTAGCGGTGGGAGAGGTTACGCTCGGGCAGGTGCTCTCTGAACTGATCTCGCTGGCCAGGCGCTACCGGATCTCGATGCCACCGGTTTTCCCGCTACTCACTAAAGCCCTCGTGACAGCCGAGGGCCTCTCCCGCTCCATAGATCCGACCATCAACGTTTATGAGATAGCCCGTCCCTACGCGGCCCGCCTGCTCCGTGAGCGGTACGAGCCTGCGTTTCTCCTCCAGAGATCTCAAGAACGCGCCCTAGAGTACGCGCGCTACGTGGAGGACTACCCCGAGCAGCTTAGGCAGCTCCTCACCGAGCTTGAGGATGGGGAACTCGAGGTGAAGTTCAATCATAGCGGCTTGGATCAATTGAGTAGCCAGGTTGACGTGCTCGCGAACCGACTCGTCTTCGCCGTCGTCACAGGCGCGCTCATTATAGGCTCCTCGTTTCTGGGAGCGTTCGCTATTAGCGGTCCGCAGGTACCTTACCTTGATGTGCCCGTGGTCGCCTTCGTCGGCTTCGCCCTGGCGCTCATCTTGGCAACGGTTCTGCTCACGGTCATCTACCGCTCAAGGCGGCTTTAGAAGGTAGCCAGCTAGTCAGCAAGAAAAGCTAGAATGTCCACAACCTAAGTCGACGTATAAGCTCGGTGCACTGTCTTCACGCGCCAGGTGGCAACTACCGGTGGGTTCCGTAAAGAAAAAGCTTCGGAAGATAGAGAAAGCTAGCGGGCAGCTGGTGGAAGGTTAGTAAGCCAAGAAGATGTTGGTGCTATAAGGACCGGCGACATTCGACATCTCGCGTTGTTGACTGCGCACGAGGTATTATTGAGCTGGGGAGACGCACATAATGCCATTCTGGGCGAGAAGCACCGGTTTGTTGGCAGTTGCGCTTCGCAGAGCTTCTTACCTAGTAAAACCTGCGTATCGGGAAGCTATATAATCTAAGTATGGAAATAATCCACGAAGAATCGAACCCCAAGGCCATAACGGTTCCTGAGGTGACCATAACCTCCCTCTTACACAAGGTCACCGCCTACAGCCCGGGGGCCAACGAGGAGTTGATCGCCCAGGCGTACGGGACGGCCCACGCTGCACATAGAGGCCAGGTTCGCAAGAGTGGCGAACCGTTCGTGTACCACCCGCTTTGCACCGCGGACATCCTCGCCGATCTGCGCCTGGACGCCACGACCATCGCCGCTGCCATACTGCACGACGTCCTTGAGGACACCGATCTCACTAGGGAGGAGCTGGAGAGGAGGTTCGGGGAAGAGGTTGCGGATATCGTGGACGGGGTCACCAAGCTCAAACGGCTCCCCAGCGGAAACTTCGAGGAGGCCCAAGCGGAATCCTTGCGGAAGATGATTGTAGCGATGAGCCGGGACGTGCGGGTGATCATCATCAAGCTCGCCGATAGGCTGCACAACATGAGGACGCTGGCGTACCTCAAGCGTGAGACCCAGCTTAAAAAGGCCACGGAAACGTTGGAGATCTATGCTCCTTTGGCTCACCGGCTCGGTATCTACTCCATGAAGTGGGAGCTAGAGGACCTTGCTTTTGCTACGCTCCACCCTAGGCGTTACGAAGAGATAAAGCGTCTCGTCGCGGCGAGGCGGGCCGATCGGGAAGCCTTTATCAACGGAGCGACCGCCGAACTTAGGCGTCATCTTCAACAGGCGGGGATAGAGGCGGAGGTGAAGGGGCGGGTCAAGCACTTCTACTCCATCTACAACAAGATGGTGCGTCGTAACAAAGAGTTCAACGAGATATATGATCTCGCAGGCTTAAGGGTTATGGTCGATGGTGTGCGAGACTGCTATGGGGCGTTGGGGGTGATCCACTCGGCCTGGAAGCCGATCCCCGGCCGTTTCAAAGACTACATTGCGATGCCGAAGTTCAACATGTACCAGTCCTTACACACGACGGTCATGTCCCACGAGGGGAAGCTTTTGGAAATCCAGATACGCACCCGTGAGATGGACGTGACCGCCGAATACGGCATCGCCGCCCACTGGGTATATAAGCACGGCCTCAAGAATAGCCAGGTAGATCGTCTCACTTGGCTAAAAAGCATGCTGGAGTGGCAAAAGGAGACGACCGACGCGACCGAGTTCATGGAGTCGTTGAAGGGCGAGCTTGTTGCCGAGGAGGTCTACGTTTTTACGCCAAAGGGTGACGTGGTGAGCCTGCCCAGCGGGGCGACTCCAATAGACTTCGCTTACCACATCCACACGGAGATCGGGCACCGCTGCATCGGTGCTAAGGTGAACGACCGCATTGTACCTTTGGACTCCGAGCTTATCTCCGGCGACCGGGTCGAGATCATTACCGGCAAGACTGCCTCCCCAAGCCGGGACTGGCTGGCTGTAGTCCAGAGCGGTCGGGCACGTAATAAGATTCGGCAGTTCTTCAATAAGGTCGATCGTGAGGATAATCTTTCCTTAGGTCGCGAAAAGGTCACGTCACTCCTCAAAAAGCAGCGTGTGGAGAAAATAGCGCCCGAAATATGGGAGGAGGTGGCTAGTTCCACTAACTATCCGACGCCCAACGATATGTTCGCCGCTGTGGGCCTCGGTGCTCTTTCGGCCGAGAATGTGGCTCATCGAATCGTCGAGAAGGTGCAGCCCAAAGAACCTGAAGTGCAGTCGCAGGGTGCGCGCAGCCCCGCGCTGGTACCACTACCGCTTCCTGAACACGAGGGAGGAATCGACTCGAAGACTGGGGTACGGGTGGTTGGTTCGAGCGGAATTCTTACACGCCTGGCCCGTTGCTGCAGCCCGATGCCCGGGGATGATATCTTAGGATATGTTTCTTTAGGTCGCGGGGTCGTCGTGCACTCCACGGTCTGTTCAAATGCCCGAGCGTTGAAGGTGCGCGATCCGGAGCGTTTCGTCAGTGTCGAGTGGGCGCAAGGATCAGAACAGCTCTTTACGGCGGAGTTGCTCGTCGAGGCTTTGGACCGGATGCACCTCCTTAAGGATATAACAGCCATCATCTCAGACTCGGGCGTGAACATACTCTCCGCGAGGGTGGACACTATTGAAGACCGGACGGCTTTGAGCCGCTTTGCGTTCAAGGCGGCGAGCTTGTCACATGTCGAGGAGATCATCCGTAAGATCAGGGGCGTCCCCGACGTCTACGATGTCCGTCGGGTCTCCCGCGATGGCACGCACCTCGGTTCTAGGGAACGTTAGAAACGCCTTTAAATGGATAATATTGAACGGGTTTGCCTCGACATGGGTGGGTTCGAGGTCAATTCCTACATCGTGCATGCTCCAGAGGGCGACCTAATCGTGGACGCTGGGGCTGAACCGCAAAAGATCCTCGGCCATTTGAAGAAACCGGTTGCGGCTATCCTGGTTACGCATAGCCATCCCGATCACGTCGGCGTACTGAAGGACGTGCGTAGCGAAACAGGGGCGCCGGTGTACATGCACCCGGAGGACGCCCAAGGGGCCGGTGTTATAGGCTATGAGTTCCTGGAAGACGGCATGGAGCTCGATCTTGCCGGGGAGACCATAAACGTGTTGCACACGCCGGGTCACTCGCCTGGCTCGGTAACGTTCGTGATGCGACGCGACCAGATCGTGGGCGACCTTATACTCCCTGGAAGCGTAGGTCGGACGGACACCTCGGGGGGCTCGTGGGAACAGATCGAAGCCTCCATAAGGAAGGTCATGCAGTTCTGGAACGGCTCCACCCGGCTCTACACGGGACATGGGCCGATACTTCACGCGATGGCAGAGCTCGAGTCGAACCCTTACTTGCCTTTGGGAATCCTGTGAGATACAGGAGCCCGAAGGGTACCTACGACGTCTATCCGGGCGGGCGGGAGCCCCACGAAAAACCGGAACTTTGGGCGTGGGTCGAGGGGGTAGCGCGCGACTTTTTCCATCGATACAACTACGTACAGGTGCGGCTGCCCATCTTCGAGGAGGAGGCCCTGTATGTCCGGAGCGTCGGTGAGACGTCGGACATCGTGCGCAAGGAGATGTTCGTCTTTCGCGACAAGGGTGGACGAGAGCTGGCCTTAAGACCTGAAGGAACCGCCGGGGTAGTACGTGCCTACGTCGAGCACGGCCTATACAAGCTCGCCCAACCCTTGAAGATGTGGTATCTGGGGCCGATGTTTCGCCACGAGCGCCAGCAGAAGGGCCGGTACCGCCAGCACATGCAGGTAGGAGCCGAGGTTCTGGGCTCCGCAGACCCATTGGTAGACGCCGAGGCCATAGCTCTTCTTTATGAGTTTCACCGGACTTTGGGCGTCAAGGACGAGGTAGTCTACTTGAACAACCTGGGTGACGTAGAAACGCGTCGGCGCTACGTCCCGGAGCTGCACGCCTTTCTTCAGAAGAACGTCTCCGAGCTCGACCCCGACTCAAAAGCTCGGCTCGAGACCAATCCCTTGCGCACCTTCGACTCTAAGGACAAGAACACCCAGGCGCTTCTCGCGGAGGCGCCGCTTATCGGGGGCTTCTTGAGCGAGGAGGCGAGGGGACACTTCGACGCGGTCAAAGAAGGGCTTAAGGTAATCGGGGTGCCGTATGTGGTGGACGAACGGCTCGTGCGGGGGCTCGACTACTATACTTTGACCGTGTTCGAGGCGAAGAGCGCAGCTTTGGGGGCACAGGACACGGTAGGGGCTGGGGGACGCTACAACGGCCTTGTCGAGGAGCTAGGCGGTCCGAACTTGCCGGGTATGGGGTTCGGGACCGGGATCGAACGTATCCTCCTGGCCGCGAGCGCCCCGGAGCAGGGCCGCCTTGTTGACGTCTTTTTCGTCGCTTTATCTCCCGAGGCGCGCCTGCCGGCCTTCACTCTTGCAGCGAGTTTACGCGCTGAGGGGCTCTCCTGCGACCTCGACTACATGGACCGGAGCGCTAAGGGACAGTTCAAACAGGCGGACCGCGCTGGCGCCAGGTTCGCGCTGGTCCTCGGGGGGGAAGAGCTAGCGGCTGGCGTCTGCTCTTTGCGCGACATGACATCAGGCGAGCAGCAGACAATCTCCATCGTCGAGGGTCCGGACGAGCTCCTTCGGGCTTTAAGGCCCTGATCGGAGCCTCGAAGCGGTGAGTACCCAGGACGTTCGTGTACCGGAGAGCCTTATCACAGCGCTGCGGAGTGCCCAAAGCATAACCGTCCTTACAGGCTCCGGTGTCTCTGCCGAGAGCGATGTGCCCACCTTTCGTGAGGCACAAACCGGTCTCTGGGCGCGCTTCGATCCCCAGGAACTCGCCACCCCGGAAGCGTACGCCCGCGACCCCCGCCTCGTGTGGGAGTGGTACGCTTGGCGCCGGAAGCTCGTGGAGAATGCTACACCGAACCCTGGGCACGAGGCGCTAGCAGAGCTGGAGCGCCGCGTTCCCTCTTTCGCCCTTATAACCCAGAACGTCGACGGGCTGCACCGGCGGGCGGGTAGCCAGAACGTTATAGAGCTGCACGGAAACATCCAACGCTCGAAGTGCTCGCGCGAGGGTGTAACCGTGGAGCCCCGCGAGGACGACACGGGCGTCCCACCCTCCTGCCCACGCTGCGGTGCATTCCTGCGCCCCGACGTCGTCTGGTTCGGCGAGACGCTGCCGGTAGGCGCACTAGCCAAGGCCTTTGCGGCAGCCCGTGGTTGCACCCTCTTCTTTTCCGCCGGCACCTCTGGGCTCGTACAGCCCGCGGCTTCGCTGCCCTTAG
>DASQSI010000277.1:0-4814 GCA_035642415.1 Rubrobacteraceae bacterium | reverse complement strand
GAGGGCCACCCCCGCTCTTGCATTGCCGAGAGCACGACTATGGCGTCCACCGGGCGGGCCTCATCCTGCTTACCGACCTCCACCACCTGCAGCGTCACATAAGAAACCCACGAGAACGCGAGGAGCACGAGGCCCAACACGAGCAGCAACAACGGCTTGCCCAAGAGCGTCGTGCGCACGCGCCGCACGATGCTCCTACTCTCACTCGATAACCCCGCGCCGTCTCCCTTAAAGAAGCCTTCTCACCCCTTGCACGTCGAGCTCTGTCGTCGCAAGGCCCAAAGATACTTAAGGAAGGTGATGGCCTTAAGCTGCTCCTCGCGAGGAGCAGGTGTGTGCGCTTTTAGAGAACGATGCCTCTGTAGGCTGCAGAAGCCGCAATGCTCTTTCAGGACCGGCGCCAAATTGGTGGGTGGTTGTTACCATCTCTGTCCTCACGGCGAAGAGAACGAGGTGTGCATCGCTCTGACATACTCGGCTCTCAACTCCTCATACCCCCATCAAAAGGTGGGTTGGTTACTTATACTCCCCTTACCGGCTTCTAAGCAGCTGCCGAACAGCAACCGAGGCAATAACGGTTGCGGCCAACGACACCCCTGCCTTGAAGGCTGCTTCCTTAAAATCGTCTGCGATCCCACGCTGCTCCGGCGGCGTATCTTCTTCGAGTAGCCACTCGCTTAACGGTCGGCTCAAAACGGACGCTATTATCCCGGCCAAGGCGGTAACCAACCATTTCTGCGTTCGAGCGTTCATGCTCTTTCTCCTTTCCGTCAACCGGCCCTACCGTTTTTATCCCCTAAGGGTAGGAGATCCGAAACCGGAAGTTGGTTAGTTATGGGCTTAGGCTCTGTTCGTTGTTTGAGTAGACACGTCAGTTGAGGGATTCTCGTCGGCAGGTAAGAACGGTAGAGCGCTCAACAACTGGGTAAGAACGCGGGGTGACCACAAGCAAAGGAACCGCAGGAGGAAATAGAAAGATGCCCTTGGTCCAACGTTTCGCCCAGGTATTCGGGATAATCTATCTGCTGGTGGGGGTGCTGGGCTTCGTGTTACCTCTCGTGCTGAGGCCTATGCCTGCAGCTTGGGGGCCCTTCTCGCACTATTTGTTCGGCCTGTTCGCCGTCAACTGGTTACACAGCCTGGCGCACCTCTTGATCGGGGCGGTCGGTATCGCCGTCTACAGGAGCTTCTCGGCCTCTAGGGCCTACGCCTTTGCCCTCGGCGTAGCCTACGGGGGGCTGTTTTTGGTGGGCATAATTACGGGAGGCGTGGGCTTGGGAGAAAGGGGCGGGCTCCTGCCGCTCAACGGGTGGGATAACGTCTTACACCTCTTGACGGCGCTCGTGGCTTTCGGGGCGTTCTTTTCGGCGGGCCGCTCCGAGAGCGAAAGTATGTCTCCGCCGAGGGGGTAGCGACGCCAGGGATCGGCTATTTTAAGGAAAGTCGGGCGGGGGTAATGTAATAACCTATATATTTACATGCGGAGAGGAGTCGTGATGTCCGAAGAACCGCAGATACCGCGCCGCTACGTAGCCATTCGCACCAAAGGAAGCGGTAAGTGGAGGACCGTAAGGGCGCAGGTATGGGACGGGATACCGGGCCGCGAAGGTGAGGCGTGGCTTAAGGAGGTTCGACCCGTGGTACGGCTCGATGCCGAGAACAGGAACGTATACAGCCTTATCGGCGCGGTGCACGCCGCGCTCTCGGAGGTTGGGCTTCGGCGTCGCGCGCAGAGGTTCGTCACTCGGGCGTACTACGCGGGTAGCTACGAACAAGCGGTGAGCATGGCCAGGGAGTTCGTTGAGTTCGTCGAATCCGAGTAAGGAGAGCGCGCATCCGCGCCGGTAAGGCCGCCGGAACTAATAGTAGCGTTCGCAAGACCAGCCTTCTAAAGAGTCTCCAGCCTGTAGTCCCCAAGAGATAGCTAACCCGGCGTGCACGTTTCTCTCAGATGCGCAACCTGGAGAGCTGCTGTGGTCGGTTTCCTGCTTCGTTCGCCCCTTAAGCATCCTCTGCGGGACGAGCCAGGCGGGGGTCTCGTCCCTCGCTTAAGTCCTCAAAGAAAACCTACACGTCGGGTTAGCTAAAGCTTAAGAACCTTCGTGCCGATTACCGTATCTACGGATGTGGCCCGAGTAGGCACGCTTAGCCCGAAGATGAAAATTAGGGTGGGAGCCGTTCCTCCGTCGGGCTGGGGCTTAACCGCCCCGACTTTTCGTGCTACAGTCCGGGGCAGTGGTCACTCTTTAGAGATTTTTCGAGAGAGCAACCCGAGAAAGAGACAAGAGCAAAGTAGCGGAGACCCTACAAAAGGCTCGATATGGCCATTTTTGCGAAACGAGTAAAATCAGACCCCTGGGAAGCGGTGCTCGCGATAGCCACGCTTATCATCGCGCCTGTTCTCGTGGTATGGTCGATCAACTTGAGCGGCGCTTTCGATGGCCCGTCTTTATACATGCTCTATATTTCTCCGCCAAGCACAGCGTACGCGGATGGTACGTATTCCGATGTCTGGGTCGCAGTGAACAACGGGGGCAACATCGCGGCAGAAGGGTGTTCCATAAGAGCGTACAACCATTACCTTTTTTCCTCTTCTGATGAGCCCGACGAAAGCTCGGTCCTGGGCGAGTCAGAGCGGTTCACCCTGCCGCCACAGGGTGGTGGTACGCCGACCGTAAGCATTTACCTCCCGTATGTTAGTGGGGAGGCTCTATTTGGGGGAGGAATAAGATCGATGATTTTTTTCCGTACGGAATGTGCCAACACTTCATCGGAGGCGAGCAGCCAAACAGTCCTTTTAGCGCCGACATATTCATCGGTTTTGCAGACGTCCGACTATAGCCAAACCCAGCCCTTCCCCCAAGCACGCTAACAACCCAACAAAACGGAGCGACGCCGCACTCTCAGTGGTTCTCGCCCTGGAAGGGAGCCCATCAGGAGTAGCGAGCAGTCTTCGGGACGGTAGCTAATAGAGCGCCACTAATCCTCAGAAACCTTATGAGCATAAAAAGGGGCGGGAGTTTATAACCCCGCCCCTTTTTTATTTAGCGGTGTATCTACCTATGCCCGGTTTATCTTTGCCCTGGCCTATCGGGGCCTTCTCTTCTGTGCTCCTCCTCTCCCGTAAGCTTATCTAGAACTCTGTCTATCAGTCCTCTGTCTTCTTCCCGCTCCCTCTCTGGCTGCCTGGCCCTCTCGTGCTCCCCCGGTAGCGGCGCCCCTTCCGGCCTCGGCGGTACCTCTCCCGTCCTCGGCGGTGCTTCTTCCGGCGTCGTTGGCGGCATTACGCCTTCCGACCCCAACGGGCGCTCTTCCTCCATCCTTGGCGGTAGAGGCTCTCCCGTCCTCGGCGGTGGCTCTTCTTCGAGGCCCGGCCGGGGACCAATCGGTTCGGTCATCGGCGGAGCACCAGCCGGCTCCGTCGTCGGCGGGGCCCCGGCGGCCACGCCTTCGGCCGCCGCGCCAACACCCTCTGTCCGGACGCCGGTAGGGGTCCGTTCGGCGAGCAGTAGCTGAGCATCGTCGGCACGTACGCTGTCCTCGTCCCTCACCCTGCGGAAGAAGTCGACGAGTTCCTGGTCGCCCGCTTCCTCGGCGTCGTGGATGTACTGATCGTAGGAGGCGCCGCCCTCTAGAGCGTGGAAAAGCACGCTGGAGAGATCGTAGATGGTGTTAGCGGTGCCTGTGGCCCTCTCGCCCCTGTGTCCTTCGGTCGTCATATCTTCTTCTACCTCCTTCGCTGTCGCGCCATTGGCTTAGGCCTAATGTTCCCGCTTTAAGCGGGTTTCAATCTCTCTACTACCTCGCGCTTCCGTCCGCCTCGAAAATTGCCGGTATACTGCAGTGTGTGGAAAAACTACAGACAGCGTCGCTGGAGGTCGCCGAGGAGCGAGTAGCGTGGGAGGGTCTGGCTTCCGCTTGCTCCCCGCCTCTGAAGAGGTTTGGAGCTTTTCTTCTCCTAGCGTTTGCGGTCTTTATCGCGACGACGACCGGCGAGGCCCTGTTTTACACCCTCTTTGGGGCATATCCCGAAGCCACAGGCCAGAGCGTTTCGGTCCCTCAAGGGGTGTTTCAGGCGAGCGCGGCGTTCAGCCTCGCGCTCGGTCTTGGAGGGTACCTCGTATGGCTGTTGAGAAGCCTTCGGTTGTACAAGGCGTTTTCCGGGGTGTTAATCCGGGGTGGGTTGGATCCGAAGCGACCGACCGCCGGGGGGCTTAGGGCGTACTCCGACGAGCAGCTCCTAGCTCTGCGCTCCCGCTACGAAAACCTCAAGGAGGGACGTCTCAAGGACCTCTTCGAGGCTGTATTTGGGTTCCATGCGGACGATTCGTTTGCGCTAGGGCCGTTGAGCGCTCTGCCGGGCACGTTCGAGATGAGCGCGTTGCGGGTCGAGTGGGAGACCAATTTGATCCTCCGCTCTAGGCAGCCTCGACCGCAGATCGGTTGGTGGGCCGAGGGTCGTTACAGTCTTCTACCCCGCCGGGCCGAGGAGACACGCCGGCTCGTCTACGCGCTCAGGTACACTCAGGACTCCGTCCGGGCCCTCAAGCGCCGCTACGGCTACCGGGCCGCCCGGTGGCACGCCACCGTCCCCGAAGGCAAGCTTTGGGACGCCGTCCGCGACTACGAGGATGCCCGTCGTATCCAAGCCGCTCTTCGCCGCAAGTCCCGCCTCAGGTAGCTTTCAAGCCCTCAACCCTCAACCTTTGAGTTTCGCTGTCCGCTCTTTTACTAGAAGAAACGCTTGAGCAAGCCGATGGCGCCCTGCTTCCACGGCACCCGGTGCGAGATCCCGGAGGCGTTCTCGAACCGTG
>DASQSI010000276.1:0-8118 GCA_035642415.1 Rubrobacteraceae bacterium | reverse complement strand
TAAAGCGCCGTCTCCTCAGGACAGATGGCACCAACCTCAAGAGCCACTATATTAGGCGCAACCTCCTCGCCAAAGGAGAACCCTTTCACCTCAGGTCCCCCTACGAACTCGTGTAGCCCGGCCTCATTGCAGAAGACAGGGCAGCCAAAGGCTTCCTGAAAGCGCCCGCTGTGGCGGTAGTGGTGACGGTTGGTGAGCAAGACCGCTCTTGGCTGCCTGCCTTTAAACCACTCTAACCCCTCGCTAGGTACTCTAGGGTCGATCAGGGCGTGGGAGGGCTCGTAGTAGTAGGAACTGACCTCCTGGTGGATACGCTCGTGGAAGGTTGTCCAGTGAAACAGCCCGGGAAGGATCTCTCTCATGACCTCTACGCTATTACTGAGGCTATTAACGTCTTACCAATCCCTATCAACGCCGCTATGACTGCAGTATCCATCATCCTCCTCGAGTAGTATTGAGAACCACAGTAAGACATGTACCTTCAATTCTAGCTACACATCACAACGAATAAAGATGCAGCTTGTCGATAGCCTTGAAACAAGCGCCCCACGTCAGGTTCTCCCGGCCACGGAAGATCTCCCTTTATACACTGCGATAATAGCTATACGGCCGCTTGCAAGGAAAGTACGCGATAGCTTAGATGTACATGCGGTTGTACCCTTATTCTCCGGTCACGCGCAGCACAACCTTGCCCCGTCCATGCCCGGACTCGAGCCGTTCGTGCGCCTTGGAGACCTCGTTCAGATCCAGAACCTCGTCGACGAGGGAGCGCACTTGGCCGCGTTCTATGAGGTGGCTCATCTCCTCGAGCCGCCTCCGCTCGCGCGTCAAGAAGACGCCATAGATCGTCTGATTGAACTGGTACGCTGGGGTGAGATCTCCTTGCAGAGAAATTATGCTCGCGAGCCGGCCAAAAGAGCGAGTCGCTTGTAAACTCTTGGCTATAAGGTCTCCTCCAGCCGTGTCCAAGACCGCGTCCACTCCCACACCTCCTGTATCATCGAGCGCGACCTCGAAGATGTCCTCTGAGGTGTAGTCTATCGGCACATCGACCCCGAGCTCCCTTAAGGCATCCTGATTGTGCGTCCCCGCACTCGCCAAAACCCTTGCTCCAGAAGCTTTGGCTATCTGGACCGCGAAGGAGCCCACGCCCCCAGCCCCACCGTGAACGAGGATCGTCTCCCCCACGCGAACGGCCAGTCGTCGTACGATCGCCTCGTAGGCCGTGCCGCCAGCCAAGGGAACGGCAGCAGCTTCTTCGTGAGAGAGGGAAGCGGGTTTTTTCGCTGCTAGGCTAGCGGCGACGACATTGTATTCGGCGTAGGAGCGGTTGGAGTCGGGACCGAAGATTTCTGGCGTGTAGTACACCTCGTCGCCGGGCGCAAAATCCTCGACCCCTGCTCCGACCTCCTCGACCACGCCCGAGACATCGGCTCCCAAGATCACCGGCGGCTCCAAACCAGCGAAGCTTCCATCGGCCCGGAGTTTGGTATCAACCGGATTAACCGAGCAGGCGAAGACCCGCACCAATACCTCGCCCAGGCCAGGCTCGGGCCTCTCCACGTCTCTTTCTTCAAAGATATCGGGCCCACCAAACTCAGGAATGATCATGGCGCGCACAAAGATGTCCTTTCTCTCTGAATGAACCGTACCGCTCTGCTCTACAATATCATTGCAAACCGCTGTAGTTCCCTTTAGGGTCTTTCCCCATGCTCTACTAAGAGCGTGTTTCTTCAAAACCACTTCGCCTGGGAGTTAGCATCGCAACGACGAACCGCAGATGACCTATTGGGAAGCGAAGTTTGGCCAGTTGATGCTCGTAATCCGAGGGAGGCTTATAGGTTTTGAAATATGCTCTAAGCGCACGCTTAACAATACCGCTACATTTGGTTTTAACAGATCAGCGCGCAGCTCAGCTCTATAGGCCCATCGGAGACTATCGTCAGCTCTTAACTTACGTTCCCCCGCTTTAGTCTTAGTGCCTAGTCGCTTTAACAGTTATAGGTACTAGCTACCTAGAGCCAGAAGAACCTCTTGAACCACGAAGGCTTCTGTGTCGCTAGGGGTGTCTCTGCCCCTTCGCCGGCGACAGCAGCGGCCGTCTCGGGGGATTCCGGGGCCTCTGCGGCGGGCTCTAGCTCGGGGATGCGCTGGGCCATCGTCAGCAAAATAGCATCCTTACGCTCAACTTCAGCTCTAAGGAAGTCGTTTTGCTTGCGCACCTCGTCTATGAGGGCGTCGCGTACCCTGTCACGGATGGCGTCATGGTGCTCCTCATATACCCCATCATAGGCTGTATTGGTTGGGTGCAGGTAGACGTACACCCGACCTGATTCGTCCTTTTCGTGGAGTATGCTGTTGCGCCTAATGCGCTGTCGAATAGCGTCCTGCGTTACACCCAACCTTACTGCTGCCTCGGCTACCGTCATCCGTGTCAGATTAGAACCGTCCAATACGCATCACCTACACGTTCTAATAAGTTGTCACGAGCCTGTATGGGTTGGCACCCTAGCGCGTAGGGGCTGCGTATCATAGGGTAATTTCACCGAACCTCAACATGTAGATGGTGCCAACATCGTCTATACAGGGCGGCGAGTAAAAATGCAGGTTGTGGACAGCCCTGTAGCAAGTCGTGCCGAGGCCTGCATCGGGATCTCCTCTCCATCGCTCTTCTGCCGGCGTCCGGCGAGCGCGACGAAGGCCTCCTCAAGTGTCGTCCGCTCGTGCGCGAGCCCGAGGGTCGTGCCGCCGTGTCAGTTGTGTTAAGAGAAGAAGGTGACCGTCGTGCACAGCTGGTCTATCCTCCTTCTCCCCTATCTGGCGGACTATGAGCGAGGCCAATCAGGGGTTCGTGTTCGATTCTCGTTCTTTTCGCTTATCTCCCGCTCATCCCTGCCAAGAACGTCTATAGGCATGACACCAAGAGCAGCAGATATCCGGGTGAGGCTCGATAGACTCGGTACTCTGTTACCATTTTCCACCTGAGAGAGAAAGCTGCGGCTCAAACCGGATTTTCGCCCCAGCTCTTGCTGGGTCAAGCCTCGCTCTCTCCTAAGTACCCTAACGCGGGTTAATCCTTCCATATATGAGATCCTATAGAGGTTGTTCGAGCCTGGCAACGATGAGCATTTGATAAGGAGTAGCCCGGGGAGGCCGGAGGTACTTCTCAAAAGCCTCTGACGAGGTGAGCCTCAGCCGAATACTATGCTTTGGTTGTTTAGGCACTTAGGCACTATGTCTCACGCTTCTGCATATCTATCATGTCCTCTCCTCTAGCAGTGGCACCGCACCACAGCGTACGTTACGATCCCCCCACCTAAAAGCAGGGCCGCAGCAGTAGGCAAGACTAGCGCAGGACTACCAACCGCCCCACCACCGGTAGGTTGCGGAAAAGTGGTCTCCATGTGCATTGTATGCTCCATAATCCCCTAAGCAAAAGCGCCGGGCACGGGGACTTGCATGGCCACCACCGCTGCACCAACTAAATAAAGTAGTCTCTTCTTCACGAACGTTTCCTCCTTCTTTTAGCCTGCATAAAAATCCAGTGTCTCACGATAATGAAAGCTACCCCCTGAAGCCCTAGGGAAGCTGACTCGCTGTGTGGCGATATGCCCAGTATCCGACGAGCTATCTACACAGCACATTTGTACGCCAAGGTAGTGCGAGTTTTTCAAACCACTACATCTTGGGGGTGTTCAGCCATTGGGCAGAAGATGTGCTGGGGTCCTCCATGATATAGCACGCTGACGCAGTGTTCTCTACTAGCATTGATTGTTTAGCAGCGGTACCTCTACGGGCAACATAAGCAAAAAGCAGAAGCTGGTCTTTCCTTGAGGCAGAAGAGAGGAGGTGAG
This sequence comes from Rubrobacteraceae bacterium, assembly GCA_035642415.1. GTDB lineage: Bacteria > Actinomycetota > Rubrobacteria > Rubrobacterales > Rubrobacteraceae > Rubrobacter_F. The sequence continues at coordinate 4,264 of DASQSI010000276.1, read as the reverse complement.
AGCAGAATGAAGCATATCTCCCGCATCGTAATATTGCTCATAGTAACTGCCCTTATTACTGGGATGGCGCTGATGAGCGGTGCTGCCGCATTCGGTGAAGAGGCTAAGGCTGGAAGCGCTGTAGCCAAGGCTGGTGACGCTAAGGCTGGTAAGGCTGACGCTAAGGTTGGCGAGTAGTAGAGTCTAAGGCATATATGGATGGTGCCAGAGCCAAGGCTTTACCCCTTGGCTCTTTTTATGCCCTCTAGAGGCTTACAGTAACAGCCCTAAAGCCGATGAGAATCCGCTCCGCCATAGGGAGCACTAAAGGTAAGCAAAGAGGGACCGGACACTATGAGTACAGCCCTAGTGGGAGGGGTGTTTGTGGTCCGGCCCCCGCCTCTCGATCGGCCTATCTCTTCATTTCCGCCACGCCCCTCGCTTATGTCTCCTGGAGAAGAAGGGCCGGAACCCCTGACCTAGGACCCCGGCCTGTTCGGCTTCTCTCGCATTCGTTTTTAGTAGGCTATTCGAAGAGGTCTCTCAAGTGTCCCTTCTCCTTTTTGGCATCGCCCTTCCTCTGGTCCGATATCCCCTCGACCTTCCTGGCCTCGTCACCAGTCAGGGCACCGGTGGCCTCCTTAGGCCGCCCCTTGGCTTTGTGCACTGCCCCTTCGACCTTATCTCCCCTACGGCTTTTTTCGCTCTCGTCTTTGACACTACCGGCAGATTCTCGAATGCGTTTGCGGTGCTCTTCTACCATAATTATCCACGAAGCAGAGCCCGAGGGGGTCGAGAGCGTGAGTAGAAACATGGTTCGATCGATGCGGGCGCTGCACCTTTGGCGTAGAGTGATTCCAGCTCCTCGCAGAGGGTCGAGTACAGAGTGAAACGAGGAGATGTAGACCTTCAACTGGGTAGTGGAAGCCCAATAAAGCGGAAAGGGAAACTTTATGCCTTACCGACTCTATCATCTGCTTCGCTGCAGGATCATCCTCGTCTCGCTGCTTGCCCTTGGGCTCTTGGTCGCTAGCTGCAGCGGTTCCCAGGAGCAGCAGCCGGGCTCCCAGCAGCAGGGTAGCTCCCAGAAGGAGGGCACTGCACTGGCAGCCAACGGAGTGACCGAGTACGTGGGGACGGTTCAGGGTGTCAACCCCCAGAAGAGCTACTATCCTGGCGACTTCTTTATCGCGGTGGCGGTTGACGAAGCTGGGAATGCCACCGCTTACCTGTGCGACGCGACCGGAAACGCACAGCTCTTCTCGGGCAAGATTGCGGAAGACCAGCTCGACCTGCGATCCCAAACTGGTGAGGCGACCCTGAGCGCGGCCGTTGCGAACTCGGCCGTGGACGGGCAGATCGAGCTTCGGGGGGCGACGCTACCATTCGCGACGACCAAGGCAGAAAGTATCGGTGGTCTCTACACGTTTACCAAGGCAGAAGGGGACGCGGTCACGGCCAAGTCAGAGCGTGGAAATGAACTCTCGGCGAAGTACCTGCCAGACGAACAGGCCCTGCAGGGTACGGCCACGCTTGCTAACGGCGAAGAGCGATCGTTGAAGGCCAGCTTGCAGCCTCGCTCACAGGCCGAGGGACAAGCGTACGAGCAGCAGACTGGGTTCAGCGATTACCGGATGATCGTGCTCGACTCGGGCATAGGCAAGGGGAACAAGACCGTGAACTCGAAACCAGCTCCAGACGGAACTAGCAACTTCAGCATGGTGGCGTACACCTGGGAGTGAGTCGAGGGAAGGGATGAGCGGCCAAAACAATTCCGTCGAACCACGAACTCTCTTTCAGGGTCGAAGTGCATACTATAACGCCGTTACTCGGCAATCACCTTTATACTATGCCAAGAGTTGGCCGTATAGTGGTCACCTTGCTCAAAATGGGTACCCCCTGGTACCCCCGCATGGCTTCGTCGTATACGCCACAGGGGTTCGGCGTCTTTACCGAACCCTTTTACATCCCCAAATTTACCTGCAAAACAGGGCCTTTGTTAGTAGGGGCGGTGGGACTCGAACCCATACTGTACGGATTTTAAGTCCTGGCGAATACGTTCGTAGCCGTTCCCAGTTGTTCAGAAACCCGCTTATATATGCTCAATTCTCAAGTACGAGGTTGTTCAGCGTTCGTACTTGTTTCTGGTGGGTTGGTGTACTGATTGGTGTAGTAGCATGGGCATAAAGATAGGGGCCGAAATTCGGCTTGCTTGTAACCAGAAATGGTAGTCTGCAAAGTAGATGGCAAGTCGATGCATTTTCGGCAAGGCTAAGAGCCAGCACAACCTATAAGTATTCAGGAGACGGGTTTATGGATGAAAGGCCGCGATCACGGGAGGGAGAACGGAAGGAACATCCTAGTGCCCTCAGCTGGTTTGTACGGAACTGGAAGATTTCTTCCCTGCTGGGAGTGAAAGAGGATGAGCCCCTTAGAGGGTTGCGACAGTATTGGCCCTTGGCTGTGACTCTGCTGACCATAGTAGCTGTACACGCCACGCTCACGAACGACGTCAGGGTGCTTCCCACCTTCATGTTTCTGATACTCGTGCTGCTGCTGTTAGTACCAATCTTCTATGCCCGTCGACGACGCCTTCACGCCCTAGCCCACTTTCTGGGGTGGGGCCTTGTAACCTTTTCCACGGCTGTGGTGGCAAGCAGCGTGTTCCGCTTAGTGGTGGCATTAGGCGTTGAGCAGACACCTAGTCAGGCGCTATTGAATTCTGGCTTGGTCTGGCTCACCAACGCGGTGACATTCGCCCTATGGTACTTCGAGATGGATAGCGGCGGGCCTGAAAAACGCGAAAGAGATGGACACAGCACCTACGATTTCATGTTCCCCCAAGATCAGGACGATAGTTCAAGCTGGTCGCCTAACTTTGTAGATTACCTATTTCTTGCCTTCAACACTAACATAACCTTTGGTCCTACGGACACTGCTGTCTTGAGTAGGCGGGCCAAGGTACTGACCATGATCCAGTCGCTGTTATCGTTGCTGATCCTCGCTGTTCTGGTGGCTCGGGCTACCGCAGCGTAACAACAACGGGGTTCTTTTGGCGCCAGAGACTTTTGGTTCAGGACAGACTTTTGGTGCGAGCCTGGCATTGCACCGATAACCGCGTCTGCATAGGAATTACAAAGCCTGCACAAATTACAAGGTGTTGCTTGAGCTAGCGCATATGCGAAGGCTCTTGCCTCACCCGTACCCTATCGACTAAATCTGCCGTACCCAATAACAACAACGACAGTCCTAGTAGGCTATATACCACGGCGGTCGCAATAAGTACCGCGCGAGGAACGTACGGCGAAGGTGGCGTGAACACCTCCCCTAAAGCTCCGAAGATAAAGAGCACTCCTAGAAGACACAGTACAACTACCGCGAGAGTTCCCCACCAACGCCGGCTGGAGGCGAGAAAGGCAAACACAGCTAGCGCGACCATCGGAGGAAGCGGTATGGACGTTACATTTCCTTGGACGGGATTTCCCGCCGTGACGTTATGGCCAGCCGAGCCATCAAGCACGACTTGGGAGGGCCAGTAGAAGATGGAGCCGAGGACGAAGCCTGCAACCGAAACCCCCAAGATCAAGACCGCAACAGAGATTAGCCTGCGTGTTGTCGGCCTCATCGTGGCACTCCTCTCGCATCTGTTCCTAGGGCATTACGAAGATTCTTCTTCCCGCCGCTTCTTATCGCACCGCCCCCTAGCCGCTTTTCGGGCTGATTCCGACCCCTCAGGACACGTTAGCTTAACTACCTTATCATTTTGGGGTGCTAGGTCTCTAAGTACTCTCACTAGTAATAATAGTAATCCTCAAGCTCTTCTCTTTAACCGAGTTTTTCCTGCAAATCGGTAGTTTCGAATAGTAGGGGCGGTGGGGCTCGAACCCACACTGTACAGATTTTAAGTTCGAATCGGCACGTTCTACCCAGTCCTAACTTGTCGGGTAACCTGGCTTGTTTAAGCCAAAAACGCTGCTTTGCTCTGTGCGTGTTTCCTGTTCTGTTCGACGCTGTTCTAGCGCTACTGCTGCCGCACTGCTGCCAAGAGACTTATTTAAACGTAGTTGTGGTGCGATTGGCATGACTTAGCCAAGGTTGCCCCCGCGAGTCTCAAAACTTATTAACGTTGCCAAGTACCGGCACTTTGATTTTGACACGAGTTTTGGCACAAATTTTGGCGCCTAATACCACTGTTTCGAGAGGGTACGAGGAAGTATGCCAAAAACGGTCGTTCTTGAAGCAGCTTACAAGGTGAATGAAAAGGAGGTCTTCATAACCGCTGTGT
>DASQSI010000275.1:0-13187 GCA_035642415.1 Rubrobacteraceae bacterium | reverse complement strand
AATCAGGCTCGGAGCCCACCTTGCAAGAGTTGCACTGGGTCACGTTCGAGGAGCTAGGGGGGATAACCATGCTCCCGGGCTTTATACGGGACCGGATCGTCGAAGACGTAGCACGTAATTGGCAGCAGGGCGAGGTGTACCTCGGGAAAGCGGATGGCTAGCGATTCGGTAGATCCGATAGCGGCTCTCCTCTCCGTCCTGCTGATTGACGGCGTGATTCTGGGGTTCACTTTCGGATGGTTCTGGGTGGGGGTCTTTGTGGCGCGGAGGCTCGGGCATCCGGCAGGCTACGGACTAGGAGCCTTGGGTCTCTCGAAGCCAAGGTCAGGGTACTTCGCCGCGGCGAAGCTCGGGCTTGTGGTCGGAGTCGGAGCACTAGCCGCAAATTTCGTAGTGTTTCCTCTGAGCGTCTTCGTATTAGAAGGGTTAGGCTACTCTACCGATCGGACGGTGCAGGAACCGCTCATGCGAGGTATCCAGGGTTGGGTCGGAGAGAGCCCGGAAATTGCAATCCCGGTGACAATCTTCGTCGTCGTGCTCTTTGCTCCCGCGGTCGAAGAGGTCATCTTCCGCGGCGCCGTCTACGGCGGCCTCCGTAAGCTTGTCGCCCTCCTTTTTGGGAGGCTGTGGCGGAGGCTCGGCAAGGATCCTGGCAGAATCGGAGGAAGTCTCTCTTTCATCTTCGCAGCGCTCATTTCTTCGGCGCTGTTCGCGCTTTTACACCTCGAGCTTGTACTGCTGCCTGCGCTGTTCGGGCTAGCGATTGCGCTGTGTGTAATCTACCAGAGGACGGATAGTTTGCTTCCATGCTTCGTGGCGCACGCGTCGTTCAACTCATACGCCGTGCTCATCATAATCCTGAGCGGCCTCGGGGCGCTGCCGGTGCAGATCTGATCTGATAGGGGAAAAGATAGGGGAAAAAGTATGGCAAAAACACTCAGTCGTTGTGTCCGAGCACGACTCGAAGTGGGGCGAGCAGCCGCACGCTGAGAGATATCTAATGGTGAGTACGCTCCCCTGCCCGACTAGGTCGAAGGAGCGCACGAACTGTCAGCTTCTCGAATGAGCCGTTGCGCTATCTCCGCTTTTGATCATGCTCGAGCCCAACGTGCTCGCCTACCCTAACTAAGATTAGACACCCTAGGTCCAAGTGCGTCCTAGCGAGTAGGAGAATTCGGCGTGTCCAAGCCGAAAACTCGACGTTGCTCTCGACCTGTTTCCTGTTCTGTGCGGCTCTGTTCTAGTCCGGTTGCAGTACGGTTGCAGTAGATACGTGGCACCGAGTGGATCCGGTAGACGAGCAGGATAGACGTAACGGCAGCCCCAACCCTATCTCACAAACCTGCTTTACTTACCAAACAGGTCTTAGAAACCGTTTAGTAAACGGGTAAACACCACCTCAACACCACAGTTTTGCCAAAGGTCGCCACCGAAACGGTGTGCTGACCCCACTCATGGGGAATAAGCTTGGGGGTGCCGAGAGACGGAGTAGGACACAGTAGAATCACTTAGCAAATGTGGTAAGAGGAATGAAGAAAGGAGGAACAGCGCGGCCGTTCTGGGAAGTGCCCAAGGGCCGCGTCGCTCAGGTTGATGGGAAGTTTATCAAGTGTCCGCGAGCAGAGGATCCTTAAGGCAGCTCACGAGCTGATTGCTAGGGAGATTGAGGAGTTAACCGAATCAACGGCGGGAATACCGCAAAGAGCGTAAAGATACCGTTCACTCTCTCCTCGATGGCTTCGATGCCGCGATTGGTGAGGCGTGGGAGCGTCTTGCCACTATACCCAAGTCTTCTGCTGGTCCTGCTGGTCCCCAGCTTATCAACGGCATCAACTCTCTCATGAGAAGCAAGCTCGACGTCTTGGGCTATAAGGCCCCGGCTAAGTCTGAAAGCTGGGTTCATCACGGTAAGGTAGATTCCCTCGAGAAGCTATCTCCGGCGCAGCTAGAGCAGTACTACGAACTCTTGGACAAGATATTCCCCGACGACCCTGAGGGTGGCGAACTCGAAGGCGATCACGAAAACGCCGTAGTTGTGCGGGAAATCAGCGAGTTCAAGGGTGAGGGGAGTTAGTGTGGGGCGGCTCGCTTCCCAGAACGGCTCTCACGACTTTAGGAGGAAGGCTGCTGAGCAGCGGCTTATGGACGCCTTTAATAGGCTAGGCGTGGGTCCAAAGGAGCTTAGAGAGTTTCTTAGGGCCGAGATAGAGCGCCGTAAGAAGCGTGAAAAAGGTGATGAGGGGGCTTAAGCGGGCCGTATAATGGCTTAAGGAAGCTCCGTTGGGGGCCGCTTCCCACCCTGATAGCGGCCCCGCTTTAGTTTAGGAGAACGTATGTCTGACCCCTTGGCACAGCAATGCAGTCGCGCTGTTGGCAACTACGTAGCCGCACGAAGCACATGGAGAGCAGTAAGCCGGGTGGAGGAGGACGAAGCTACCCTCGCTAAAGAAGCTAAGCGCGCCTTGAGCGATAACCCAGAGGAGTACATTCAGGCGCTGGCCGGTGCGTACCTTGACGCCCTGGATGTGCTGGTGGAATCAGCCAGCGAGATCCTGGAACACGCTAAGGCAGTCCGGGGTCACTAGCCCTCTAACCCGAAGAACCTCTTAAACCACGAGCCCTTCTGTGCTTGTAGTGGTGTCTCTAGCCCGCACGACCTCCTCTATATGCCACTGAGCGCTCGTATTAAGCGAACATACCTACTTGTCCAGCCTAGATGGCTCCCTTATCGCCGTTAAGAGCCCCTCAAGGCTCTTATGCGGGTACGAGAAGTACTTGCCCTCGCCGGATATACCGGTAGAGCCGTAGGGGGCCTCGTACCCTACCCGCCTAAGGTGCCTGGGGCGGATGACGCCCACAAAGGGGGTCTCCCCGTCCACGCCTCTATCGTCGATCACGCGAGCGGCGACGCGGCCGTCGCTATCGTAGAGCGTGAACCCAGGTGCTCGTGTCCAGAACACCGGGCGCAGGCCCATTTCCTCCGCGGCCGCGGTCACGGCCTTCGTATCCATGGTGTTCATTTCACCTCCCCTCTACTTTGAAGCACTATACGAAGAATTCCAGTCATTGTCTGGCCCCGATAGGTAGCGGACCGGGGCTATGGGCAAAGAAAAAGGGGCCGGGCGGAAGAGCATCCGCCACCCAGCCCCTTGTTAATGACGAAGCGCATCATAGCAGCAAAAGGGCAGGAGCCCCTGATCCTTCTTCGACCAACATGTCGCCGCTTTCGGTCTCACGGACGCGATTCTCTATAGGCGGACTTCGCCCAGCGAGATCACTACGAACAGCACGACTATGGCTATGAGCACGACTATTAGGATTATCGGAACCAGGCGCACCTCTTACTCCTTCTTTAGCTCCAGTACCCCGCCCGGATGCAGTCAGCGCAGATCATATCGCCGACGAACCAGCTCAAGAGCCCCTCGTCCTCAGTAACCTGCGAGAGGAACCTACCCAGAACTCGCTGCCCACAACACGAGCAGGTGCTAGATTTGTTCTGGGCGAGTACGGCCGCGTGTATGTGCTGGCAAGGCTTGCCGCGATGCTTGAAGTCGGCGCACTCGCACACCTCGACAGGACCCAGCCGGACCTCGTAGAAGCAGACGACGGCGTCATTCGCTGCAGGGACCAACCAGGCTCCGCGCTCGTGGCGGAACTGGACAAAGTGCTCCTTGAAAAGCTTGCGGCCACGCTCAGCTCTCTCGTCAGTAGATTCTTGCTCAGAACGGGCTACACTGGACTTGGCCATAGGGCTACCTCCCTGTGGTCCGGGCCTCGGGGTGCGCCAACACCGCCGAGGCCACTTCTTCTTTATCCGAGGCCTACATTATACCATCTTCACTGATGTTCGCCTATATATTTTTACTATTTGTCTACAAACTTGTGCTATAATCTTACAGATGTAAGCTACAGGCTATGGAGGTAAATGTGCAGCGCTTGCGGCAGCTGAGGCGGCAGAAGGTCCTGTCCATGCGTGAGTTAGAGGAAATGTCTGGGGTCTCCTACAACACCATCTGGCGGCTTGAGACAGGCAAAACGGGGGCGCAGCCGAGGACTATCCGTAAGATAGCTGAGGCGCTCGGCGTTGACCCAGTAGAGTTGGTGCAGGGAGAGGAGTAGGAGGTGGCGAAGAAAAAACGGGGCAACGGCGAGGGTTCGATTACCCGCCGCAAGAACGGGGGCTGGTGTGTATGACACAGCTAGTCAGAGAATCCCCGCTCTGCGAACTCAGGTGCCAAGAAGGAGCGTTTATGGGATAAGTTCTATTGATGCAAAGCTGGGTTACAGTACGGTTGCAGTAAACAAGCTCGACGTGGGCCCTGTACCTGTCTTTGTTCTTGGCTTTTTACCTGCAAATAAGCAACTTATAAGGGCGTGGCTGACGAGGCCTGGATCCACGCCTTTCTTAACTAAGAAAAGATAAGACCCTTCTCCGGAGCGGCTCTAAGCGGCCCCAAAGAAGAGAGAACCATGCACAAGTACCTGCGGGGCGATGCGGAGGTCGGTTACCATAGCAGGAAAGAGCAAACAGCAACAAAAACGACCCCCGGGAGATTTTCCGGGGGCCGCACCCTTCTGAGCATTACGCAGGTATCCTATTTTCAGCACGTCCGCCTGCAACTACTGAAGAGGCGGAGGAAAATAACCCAGGATCCCGCCGGGTTTTCGGTGAGCCTAGGTCAGAGCCACCTCTCCCAGAAGATACCCGCGACTACTACTCGATGCGTCTATCTGGATCACCTCCTCTCCGTGCCGTCAACTCGAGGAAGTGTACTATCTACTCCTGTACTCGACAAGGGGCATCCTCAAGATTTATCTTTCTCCAGGATTCGACGCCTCAACAGGTCAAAGGCTCGGTTGGCGCTACGCTCCCGGATAGCCTCGCGCGAGCGCCCCCAGGCCGAGAGATCGAGCTTCTCCGCCACCGTCCCGCTCACGTCCGAGAGACCGACGAAGACGAGCCCCACCGGCTTCTCCTCAGTCCCTCCATCAGGACCGGCGACGCCCGTAATCGAGAGCCCATAGTCGGTGTCGGCGTCCTCGCGAACGCCCTCGGCCATAGCACGGGCTACTGGCTCGCTGACGGCTCCATGTTCGACGAGAAGCTCGTGCGGTACCCCGAGCAGACGCTCCTTAGCTTCGTTGGAGTAGGTGACGAGTCCTTCCACGAAGTAGGCCGAAGACCCGGCCCTGTCGGTTAGACGCTTGGCGAGGAGGCCACCGGTACAGCTTTCGGCGAGGGCTAAAGTGGCACCCTTCTCGGTGAGGAGGCGCCCTACAACCCCTTCGAGGGTCTCGTCGTCCTCGCCGAAATAGTATTTCTTAAGGCGATTAAGGATTTCTTCGGCGACGGGCTCTATCCTTTTTTCGGCCTCCTCAAGGCTGGCGGCGCGGGCGGTGACGCGGAGACGCACCTTGCCCTGGCCAGCCAGAGGAGCGACCGTAGGATCCGAGGCGTCGAGGAGGTCCTGGACTTTCTCTGCCACGGCAGATTCGCCTATCCCCGTGAACCAGAGCGTCCGGGAAACAATGGAGCCCTCGGTTCGCTGTTTGATAAAAGGCTCAAGCGTCTCCTCAAACATCCTCTTCATCTCTATCGGTACGCCGGGAAACGTGGCAACTAAAGCGCCGTCGAGCTCCAGAAGCGCGCCCATCGCCGTGCCCAGGGGGTTGGGAATGAGCCTTGAGCCCTCGGGGAAGAGGGCCTGTTTATAATTCGAGGAGGTCGGCTCGCGACCAAAGCGGGCAAACATCTCGTCCACATGCCGCCTCGCCTCGGGATACTCGACCATCTGGCGGCCTGCGGCAAGGCCTAAGCACTCGTTAGTAAGGTCATCAGAGGTCGGGCCGAGGCCGCCGGTGGTAATAACCAGATCCGCGCGGGATGAGGCCTCCAGGAGGGCGGCAACGATGCGTTGCTTATTGTCACCCACAGTAACGTGGCGATAGACAGAGACGCCTAAAGCCGCAAGCCGAGCGCTCAGCCAGGCCGTGTTCGTATCCACGAGATCCCCTAGAAGTACCTCGGTCCCGACGGCCAAGATTTCGGCGCTTCTTATGAGGTCAGCCTTCTCATCTGCTTCGGTGGCGTTCGTCTTTTCGTTGAGCATTCCTTTATTCTACAATCCTCGCCGTGACCGATGACGCCCTTCTCGACGCCGCCAAGGGTTACGCGCGCGAACGCCTTTCCGAAGGGCGCTACGCCCACGCACTGCGCGTGGCCGACACTGCCGAGAGGCTCGCCAAACTCTACGGCCTCGATCCGAAGAAAGCACGTCTGTCCGCCCTTCTACACGACGCAGCCAGGGAGATGGACAAGGACGAGCTGTTGTGGGTAGCTAAAGAGGAGGGCCTCCCTATAAGCGACTTCGAACGCGAGCGTCCCATACTCCTGCACGGGCCTGTAGCTGCCGAGCTTGCATGCAAGGAGCTAGGGGTGAAGGATGCGGAGGTACGGGAGGCGATATGTCATCACACGACGGGCGCACCAGGCATAGGGCCGCTTGCGCTCACCCTGTACGTTGCCGATAAGATCGAACCGGGTCGTAAAGAGTCCGGCGTGGAGGGTTTACGCAAGGTCGCCCTTAAGAGCCTTCGACGAGCTGCGATGGCGGCGTTGGAGGGCTCCATCTCCCACAATGAACGATGTGGCCGCCCAACCCACCCGAAGAGCCTCAAAACCCTGGAGTGGTTAAAGAGTTACGAAGGCGAACGCCTCGGTGAACCTAAGGTGTAGCATATAGATTCCGTATCCTGCCGCTACCGCCGCAGCGAGCGCTACGACGAACTCTGCCGTCCCCCCGGACCGTACTCCTCTGGGTAAGAGCCTAAAGCACGATCCCACCGGCCACAAAAGCGGAACACCTCTCGTGTTTAAGGCATCGGCGACGAGGTGCGAGGCGTAACCAACCACGAGAGCAAAGAATAGGTTGGGGGAGAATGGGGCTATGGACGATACAACGGCGCCGAAGAGCGCAATGCCCAGCAGGGAGTGAGTCAGGGTACGGTGTCCGACAGTACAGGTGAGCACGAACGACGTGATCCTCAAGATCCAGCTCGCGGGACGTGTGAGCGCGTTCAGCACCGGGCTCTTGGTACGGCTCAAACCATTGCCGAGCCGACTACGCGGGTTATCCACGTCTGGGATCCAAGCGGCCACTACCGCAGCGGGATAAGCGTAAAGGGGTGGGTCGTTTCCGACGAGAAGCGAAGCTCCTGCTAGGGCTGCGACACCGAAAACGGCATGCGTGGTAGCGTTCATACCGACGACAGTTTAGCAACCGGCGAAGTCCCAGCGTTCGGGAAGGCTTTCGACGGACGGCATAATGGTAAAGAGCTTCGCTCACAGAGAGAAACAAAACCCTGATCGGGCTAAACTCGTGGTCCCCGACGGCGGAAGTCAGCCGCTCCTGGATGACGCCTGGCCCGGCCGCCCGGGGGGATGCAGTTCGATGAAGGTGTGGGCCACCTCGGGCATCTCATCGCGCATTGCCTCAGTTATCCGTTCGAGGAGCTCCTCGATCTGGTCGGTGTCGAGCCCGTCCACGACGTGAATTTCGGCGTTCACCAGCACGGCGTTCGGTCCCAAATGCATTGTCAGCAGCCGCAGCACGTCCGTTACCTCACCGAAGGAGGTTATGATCTTGCGCAGGCGCTTCTCGTCCTCAGGAGGTACTGCCTCCCCCAAAAGCAGGGCTCGCGAGTCGGCGCCGAGTGCGAAGGCGACCACACCGAGAACTACGCCAACGCCGATGGAGGCGATACCGTCGTAGACCGAGTTGTCGGTTAGCTGCGTGACGTAGAGCCCTGTGACCGCGATGGCGATCCCTATGAGCGCTGCCACGTCCTCGTACAGCGGCACCTTCAGGGTCGTGTTGCGCGTGGTCTTGAAGTGGCCCCAAAACGAACGATTCTCTTTCCTTGCGGCCCGTCGAAACTCGCGGGTGCTGACGACCAGGGCGCCACTTTCAAAGACGAACGCCGCACCCAAGACGAGGTAGCCAAGCAAGAACGAGTGGTGCTCCCCCGACCCTCCAGCTATCTTCGTGATGCCCTCGTAGACCGAAAAGACAGCGCCGGCGACAAAGAGACCGGCAGCGACGAGCAGCGACCAGAAGAAACGGTCCTTGCCGTAGCCGTAGGGGTGTTCCCGATCCGGGCTGCTCTTAGAGAGGGGCAGGCTGACAAACAAGAAGACCTGGTTGACCGTGTCGGCTACCGAGTGAGCCCCCTCCGCCAGCATAGCGGAACTCCCAGAGACGAACCCGGCGACAAACTTGAAGATCGCGATCAGCAGGTTGGCAATGAACGCCGCATAAATGGATCTCTTCGTCCCCTTCTCTTCGTCACCTGCACTCGTGCTCGCCGCTACGCCTGCTCCTTTCTGCTCAAGAGGTGTTGGACGTTACGGCAGTTTCTACTGCTGATCCTCCTCGATTTTGTTGCGGCCCTCATCGGTGAGCGAGAAAAGGCCATAGGGCTCTTCTGACCGTTGCCTTACTTTTTCTTGCTGCCCCGCTTCTTCTTCGTAGAAGAAGACGTTACCACTCCCCTGTCTTTTTATATAACCCGCTTCTTCGAGCTCGCCCGCCAATTCCGTGAACTCTCCTCTATCCTTTTCGTACTGTACGGTGCCTAGTCCCATCTTCTGCGCAGCTTGGTGTACGTACACGGCCCCTGCAGGATCGTTGCTTGCCAGCTCGTGGGCCACTCGCAAGAGCTGTAGGGATTGTTCCCCGATCTCCTTCTGTGCCACGACCGAATCTCCCTTCACTAAATCACTTGCCGGGTAGTACAGCGCACGACGGCTACGATTTATCTTACGATATCTCTTCTTCCCGTTTTATTCGCCCGGCCAACATTTTACGCCATCTCGGAGGTCGCGCTGACTAGAGGTTTCCTTCCTCGCTAGGATGCAAATAGGCGACATAGTGTGGGCACCTTAAGACTACTCCCCTGAGGAACCGAAGCCCTCCTCCCCGCGACCGTCAGCGCTTTCTTCGAGAAGCTCTACACCCACAAACCGTGCCTCCGCCGTCCGCACGAGGACGAGCTGGGCAATTCTCATGCCGATCTTGACCTCGAAGACCTCTTCACGGTCGTGGTTTATGAGGGGGATTTTGAGTTCCCCGCGGTAGCCGGAGTCGACTAGCCCCGGGGCGTTGACGAGCGAGACACCGAACCTCGTGGCAAGTCCGCTCCTCGGAAGGATGAGCCCGGCGTACCCCTCGGGGATGGCAACCGCTATCCCGGTACCAACCACGGCACGTCCGCCGGGCGCGAGCACCACCTCTTCGGCGGCGCTCAGGTCGTAGCCGGCGTCCCCGGCGTACGCCCGTGCAGGGGTCTGGGACTCTGACCGCAACCGTCGGAACGGCACCCTCAAAGAACACCGCAAAATACCGAGAACCAAACGGGTTGCGCGAGGCTCATATCAAGCGCTATCTTAGCATGGGTTTCCGGGTGGCTCCGCGGGCTTATAGGCCCCCGAATCTAGCTTCCAGATGCTATTCTTCTAGCATGAGCCAGAATACCGCAAAGAACAGTAGAACGCGTTACCTGGTCACCTCGGCCCTGCCTTACGCCAACGGCCCGCTACATGTCGGGCAGATAGTTGGGGCGTATCTGCCGGCAGATGTGTACGTGCGATACCTGCGGGCACGGGGCGAGGATGTCGTCTACATTTGCGGCACCGACGAGCACGGGGTTCCGATCACCCTGACTGCCGAACGCGAGGGCAAGGAGCCTCAGGAGGTCGTGGACTACTGGTACGCCCACATGAAGGAGACCTTCTCGCGCTTCGGCATCAGCTTCGATAACTTCTCGCGCACCTCTAGGCCGTTGCACGCGAGAAATACTCAGCTCTTCTACCTAAAGCTCAAGGAAGGCGGTTACATCTCCGAGGCTGAAAGCAAGCAGATGTACAGCCCGACGGAGGGACGGTTCTTACCGGATCGCTACGTTGAGGGGACGTGTCCCGTATGCGGTTACAAAGAGGCCAGGGGCGATCAGTGTGACAACTGTGGCAGCTGGTACGAGGCCTACGAGCTCATAGATCCCCACTCCAAGATCACCGGCGGTCCCGTCGAGGTGCGCGAGACGACGCATCTATACCTCGATCTGCCGAAGTTCGCCGAGCGGCTCAAGGAATGGGTTTCGGAACAGGAGCACTGGCGTGATTCGGTTAGGAACTTCGTCTTGGGTATCATCGAGGGCGGCCTCGAAAAAAGGCCCATAACGCGCGACATCGAGTGGGGCGTTCGGGTCCCCGAGCCCGGCTTCGAGGACAAGCGCTTTTACGTATGGTTCGACGCCCCTATAGGCTATGTCTCCTCCACGATGGAATGGTCAGAATTTGCCGGTGACCCTGACCGCTGGCGTGAGTACTGGCAGGACCCAGACACTAAGCTTATTCATTTTATCGGCAAGGATAATACCGTCTTTCACGCCACGATCTGGCCGGCTATGCTCATGGGCGTTGGCGAAGATGGTGAAGAGCCTTACATCCTGCCCTACGACATTCCCGCCAACGAGTTCATGAACCTGGAGGTGGTCGTGGACGGCAAACCGCGGGCGATGCAGATGTCCACGAGCCGCAACTTGGCGGTATGGCTGCACGAAGCCCTAGACCGCTTCCCGGCGGACCCCTTGAGGTTCTACCTCGCCTCTATCTTGCCCGAGACCGGAGACGTAAACTTCTCTTGGCGGGAGTTCAAAGAGAGAGTGAACTCCGATCTGATCGGGAACGTAGGCAACTACATCAACCGCACCCTCTCGTTCACGGAGAAGTACCTCGACGACGAGATCTTAGAGCCCGAGAAGCTACTACAGACTGCCCACGAGGTTATTGCAGACTTCAAGGAGCTGGAGAGACGGTACGAAGCTCGGATGCGCGCCGGACGGCCCAGGGACGCTCTGGGAGAGCTCCTCGCGATGGGCCGTAGGGCTAACCGATTCTTCGACTCTGAGGCACCGTGGAAGAGCCGCAGGGAAGATCCGGAAAAGGCTCAGGCCTCAATCTATACTTGCTTGGTCTTGCTCGGCTCAATCGCTTACCATATGGCGCCATACCTTCCAGAAGCCGTCGAACGCTTACAGAGCTTTTTTGACGGACCTATCTTGCGAATTTCGGACCTAGAGAAGTTACCGGAGGGCTACCGCGCGCGTGGTGCTAAGCCCCTTTTCAGGCGGATCGAAGACGATGAGGTTGCAGAGGCCGAGGCGAGGCTCTCTCGGGCGGCAGAGGGTACTTAGCAGCGCCCGCCACCAACAGCGAGAAGAGACCTACTCGCGCAGGCGCTAAGCCTTCCTATACTCAGTTGTCACCTCGTGGGTACCGTCGGGGAGACTCTGCAGCTTATAGTCACCAAAGAGGATCGGGTCAACCGTCGCGAGGCAGAGAAATAGTTTGACGGCGAGGTTCCGGATCTCGCTCTCGGCGTGCTCGTCAGCTCGCATCTCAATTATATGTCTCAGGGCTCGCACGTTGCCCGTGAATACCATCGGCGCCTCGGTCTCATTCGGCAACAAGGAGCGTGCCGTCTGCTGCACCTTCTTACGAGCGTCGGTCTTGTACTCCGCGTCCAGGAGCGCAGCACCTCTGCCCTGCCGCTCGAGGAGCCGGCCTGCCATCGTTTCGTATTCCCTGGCGGCCCGGTCGGCTCGTTCCTCGAAGAGCCGGTGCAGCTCCGTATCCTCTTGATACTCGGGGCGCTCTACGAAGCGTAGCACAGCACCGGAAACGTAACGTTGTGATATCTGGGAAAATCCGACACCGGCCCTGTGCCGGACCAGCTCATGGGTCACACTCCGGCTGATGCCATAGAGCAGAAAGCTGAAGCCCGCATGTTCTAAAACTGACCCATGCCCAGCAGACGTGAGCCGCTCGAAGTACGCAGCAGCGTTCTTGTTGGTGGTGCGCCGAGGACCGAACGAGGAGTAGCAAAGCTGTCCCGCCGTCTTGCAAAGCTGAGAGGAGTCCGGTAGCCGCGTCGGATCGTCGAGGTAAGCCAGGAAGCTTAAAGAAGGATCGAAGCCTTCGAGGAAATTCTTAAGACCTGCAATGTTGGTCTGAGGCTTGGCGAGCACGACCACGCCTGGCGACTTGAGATATGCTGTCCCGGCTCCCGTGTGGTAGACAGGCGAGTGTATGGCGGGAAAACCGCCCGAAACGGTTCCGCTCAAAGCCTCAAATAGTTCCGCTATGCGCTCGGTACTGTGCCCGGTCGTCTCCAAGGGGCTCCCTTCTCCGTTTGCTCGAGAGAAGGTTAACGCATCCAGCGGCGCTCTACACAGCCTCTGAGAGGGCGCGGCGCAGAGCACCTGCGTAGCGGCCGATCCGGATGGTCCTCAAGGCCTTTATCTCGACCTGTCGCGCCCTCTCCTGAGAAATGCCCAGCTCTTCGGAGACCTCGCGCAGGGTGTGGGGCTTGTTGCCGTCAAGGCCGTGTCGCATCTCGAGAACGCGGGCCTCACGGTCAGGGAGTGACCTTACGGCCTCGCGGAGGGTTCCTTCCCATTGCCCAATCTCGACCTTGACGTAATCATCGCCAGAGCTCTCGTCGGGCAAGAGGTCACCCAATGCAGCACCTTCCTCAGCGGTGCTGCGCCCGATACGCGTGTTGATGCTCGCAATGGGCTGGCCGATCTCTCGCAGACGCCGCGCTTCTTCGGGCTTTATACCGAGCCGCTCAGCGAGCTCCTCCTCGGTGGCGTCGCGGCCAAGCTCGAGGCTTAGGGCGTTTTCCGCCCAGCGTAGCCTGAAGAGGGAATCGACCACGTGTGCCGGTAGGCGAATAGTACGGGCATGGTCGGCAACGGCGCGAGTTATGGCCTGCCGGATCCACCACGTCGCGTACGTAGAAAATCTGTTCCCTAAGGTCGGATCGAACCTTTCCACAGCCCGGATGAGGCCCGCGTTGCCTTCCTGGATAAGGTCCTCGAACGGCACCCCTCGCCCGCGGTACTTCTTGGCGATGGAGATCACGAGCCTCAGGTTGGACTCGATGAGTCGCGTACGGGCTTCTTCGTCGCCCTCCCGCGCTCGTGTAGACAACGAGCACTCCTCGGAGGCGTCGAGTAGCCGCCCACCCCGAATCTTTCCCATATACTGCGTAAGGGCGTCTTGCACCATCTCGTCCCCTTTCTTTACCAGCTGCTGCTGCTACGCCGCCGGGTAGGTCCCGCCC
>DASQSI010000274.1:0-9946 GCA_035642415.1 Rubrobacteraceae bacterium | reverse complement strand
GCCGAGGCGGTTCATCAGCTTCGCCCAGGCCCGCGCCGTCCGGCCGAGATCCCAGCCGATCTCCGTCGGCTCGTCCGAGAAGCCGTAGCCGGGCAGGGACGGCAGCACGAGGTCGAAGGCGTCCTCTGCGCTGCCGCCGTGTGCCGTCGGGTCCGTGAGCGGGCCGACGGTCTCGAGCAGTTCGATGACCGAGCCGGGCCAGCCGTGCGTCATGATCAGCGGGAGTGCGTTCTCGTGCCGTGACCGCACGTGGATGAAGTGGATGTCGAGGCCGTCGATCTCGGTCGTGAACTGAGGCAACGCGTTCAGGCTCGCCTCGACCCGCCCGAAGTCGTAGTAGGTCTCCCAGTAGCGCGCGAGCTCCTGCAGCGTCGCGAGCTGGACGCCCTGCGACCGATCTTCGACGAGCTCCTTGCTGGGCCAGCGCGTCGCCGCGATGCGTCGGCGGAGGTCGACGAGTTCCTCTTCCGGAACGTTGACGCGGAAGGGGTTGACTGCGGCACCGGCCATGGAGGTCTCGGCTTGGGTCATGGTGGGCTCCTTTCCCTGGATCGCCCTACTTTAGGTAACGATCTTTCAGCGTAGGATGCTACAGGGGTGAAAGGGGCTGACGCATGATCCAAATGCACTATTTACTACTAAGTCTTGCTAACTTCCGATTAAGAAGATCGTGCTAGGGAAGCTTCGTTAGTGACATCGGTGATCTGAGCGCAGGTACATAAAGATGCGGTAACGTGCGTGTGTTCTGAAGGGAGGTACAGCGTGCCTCAAAAAGGACCGTTTTTGATACAGCCCAAAAAACTTGCGCTTAGGGTTTATTGCCGTTTCTAAGGGCTTTTCAGAAACTCTGAGCCAATAAGACATCTCTCGGTTCCCCTTGACACACTGATATCTATCAGTCATTAGTGCAGGTAAGCGAAGTGAGGTTTGTAGCGAAAGGAGCTCTACCATAGTGGTTAACGACAATCCCATCCTGATCACGGGTGTCGGCGGACGCTTCGGCAACGTGGGCGGCGCCGTAGTAAGGCTGCTGCGCGAACGCGCCCTGCCCGTCCGAGCGCTGCTCCACCACGACGACGACCGGGGCGACGCGCTGCGGGCCCTCGGCGCCGAGGTGGTCGTCGGTGACCTCACCCAACCGTCGGACGTCGCCCAGGCGCTCGACGGCTGCCGTCGCATGTTCTTCAGCATGAGCATCTCACCGGATTATCTGGAAGCTGCCGTCACCGTTGCGACGGTGGCCTATGCTCTCGACACGCTCGAGGCCCTAGTCGCCATCTCCCAGATGACGGTGTCTCAGATGAGCCCCACGAGTAGCGACGAGTCGCACCATCAGCGGCTGCACTTCCTCGCTGAACAGGTGCTCGACTGGTCCGGACTCCCGGTGGTGCATATTCGCCCCACGGTCTTCCTGGACAACCCGTTGTTCACGACCCTGGTGGCGGCGTCCGTGGCGGAGAGCGGAACTCTGCGGCTCCCGTTCGGAACCGGCCGGTCATCACCGGTCGCGGTCGCCGATGTCGCCCGGGTCGTGGCCACCGTTCTCGAAGACCCACGTCCCCATCTGGGCCACGTCTACGAATTGACCGGGCCGCGGTGCCAGGACATGACCGGTGTTGCCGAGGAATTCTCCCGGGCGCTGGGCCGGCCGATCACGTACGTGGACATCCCCTTCGAGACGTGGGTCGAGGGGATCTCCCACGCCGGGCTCCCAGAGTACGCCGAGCAACACGTCGTCACCGTGGTCCGCCTGCATCGAGAGAACCGCTATGATCGCCTCACCCGCACCGTGGAATTGATCACCGGGGAACCGGCCCAGACGGTCGAAGAGTTTGTGGCCGAGCGGAAGGACATGTACAGCCGGTGACCAATCAGGTTGATTGTTGACGAGACCGTTTGATCGGATCGGTCGAGCACCTCACCGGCGCGTTGTTGACCTGGACGTATACCCACCATTACGGCCACTGGCATCCCCAGTCCAAGCGGAGCGCACTAACCAGGTCTGGGAGGTCGAGCTATGCGACGAGGCGTCCCGCTCGCCAGAGATCAACGTCGAGGAGATCGGCAACCACAACCGCTGCTCTTCCCCTAGAGCGTGTTATGGACCCGGGCCGAGGATACCGGTTGCCTGACGGAGGAAGAGGCAAGCGAAGGCGACGAAATGTAGCCCCGCCAGAACGGCGGGCAGCCTCTCGTAATCCTTCACCAACCGCCTAAAACGCGACGTCCATGCGAAATCGCGCTCCACCACCCATCTGCGCGGCAGAAGCACAAAGCCCCGCTTCGCCTCCGGGTGCTTGACCACCTCCAACCTCATGCCATGAGCCTCCGCCTCTTCGGCCGGCCGCTCCCCGGTGTAGCCTTGGTCCACGTACGCGAGCTCCACCGATTCGCCGGTCGCTTCTTGGACGGCCTGGGCCAGTTCGCCCACATGCTCCCGCTCCTGCTCCGAAGCCGGGCTGACGTGCAAGGCGAGCAGGTGTCCGAGGGTGTCCACCGCCGCGTGGACCTTCGAACCCTTCTTGCGCTTGGCTCCGTCGTAGGCGCCCCGATGGCCGCTCTCCGGGGTAGAGCGCAGGGTGCGAGAGTCGAGTATGACCGCCGTCTGATCGGGCGCCCTGCAATTCGAACGTAGAGATGGCGGCGCCGGGGAACCTGTACCGAGCCGAAACATTGTTACCGTCGCCGCCAGCGGACCCCTCTACGTCCGGGGCGATATTGAGATAAGAGATTCTACCGGCACCACCATCTTAGAAGACACTCGCATCGCTCTGTGTCGCTGTGGCGAATCCATGAACAAACCCTTCTGCGACAATAACCACAAACGAATGAATTTCAGAGATGCCGGTGTCTTGGGCGAGAACCGACTTGCATCTAAACTCCCAGTGGAAGGTCCAAAGCTCCGGATAGTCCCCACAGTGAACGGCCCGCTCATCCTCAGTGGGGAGGTCGAGATCCAGGGTGCCGACGGCGAGACTTCCTACCGCGGAACCAGAGCTACTTTGTGCCGCTGCGGCCAGTCCGCCAACAAACCTTTCTGCGACGGCAGCCACGCCAGGACTGGCTGGCGCGATGACTTGTAGAGATCGGAGGAAACATGTTCCCCTACCCAAGATAGAGAGGGAGAGACTCATGCAGCAGTGTACGCACTTGGAGCAAATAAAGAACGTAGAGCCTTCAGCCAATGGTTGTGAGGAATGCGTGCAGACTGGGGACACCTGGGTTCATCTCAGGGAGTGCCTGAGCTGTGGGCACGTCGGTTGCTGCGACTCATCCAAGAACAAGCACGCCACAAAGCACTTCCTCGCGGTGGGGCATCCGATCATACGCTCCTTCGAGCCTGGCGAGAACTGGCGTTGGTGCTACGTGGATGAGGTGTTGGTGTAGTAGAAGAAAGAGTACTATGGGATTGCTTTGTTTGCCGGGACTTTTACGGCCCGGCTTTCTCTCTCACCGCTGTAGCTCTCTCATCCATCGGGCTTCCTGGAAGTAGTCTTCCCGGAACCTAAGAGGACATGCAGGTGCCAAATTTTAAGATATTGCTATAGCTGGATCGGTAAGATAGGAAGTTGGGTCGGTCCGGAGCGCTACGAGGAAGTATTGAAAGGGCTCGCAGAACACCCGAACTTGATCAGACTTTTGCCAGCAGTCCAGGTTTGGTGAGCGCAAGGAACTATACTAACCTCCGTAGGATAGCCAGCCACGGACGGAGGATATCCGGAGTGTCGATGACTGCGGAGACCAGGGGCCTTGGCCGACGCATACTGACGCTGTTTCGGCCCTATCGTCTCCAGCTAGCGCTCATAATGGGGATAATCCTTTTCACGTCGGGCCTCAGTGTGATCAGTGCTCTCCTGATACGCACGGTCTTTGATCATGCCCTTTTTCCCTATGGTGAGTCCCAGCCCAACCTCAAGCTTCTGTATTGGCTGGTTGGGGTTTTAGTGTTCATCCCAATCTTCTCGGGCGTATTGAACGTAGCACAGACTTACCTAACCAATGTGGTCGGCAATCGCGTGATGCGAGATCTGCGCGACGCACTCTTTGGCCACCTTCAGCGCTTGTCGCTGGCGTTCTTCACCTCAACACGGACCGGGGAGGTACAGTCGCGTCTGGCCAACGACGTCGGCGGCGTCCAGGAGACGATCACTACCACGGCGGCCAGCGTGATCTCCAACGTGGTGGTGGTCTGCTCGACACTGGTGGCCATGCTCATACTCTCCTTACCGCTAACCGCTCTGTCACTGCTGCTCGTTCCGGTCTTCGTTGTGCTAGCCAACCGGGTGGGCATCCGGCGCCGCTCAGCCCGCCGTGAAACGCAAATCTCGCTGGCGGAGATGAGCGCGATCACGCAGGAGTCGCTGTCGGTCTCGGGAATACTGCTCGCCAAGGTATTCGGGCGCCAGCAGCGGGAGATCGACCGCTATCGGACCGAGAATACGCGTCAAGCCAACCTGCAGGTCCGCCAGGCTATGGTAGGGCGCAGCTTCTTCGCGCTTACCCAGGCTTTCTTTGGAGTCAGCCCGGCGTTACTTTACCTCGTGGCTGGCCTCGAACTACAGGGCGGAAGCGGCGCGATCAGCGCTGGCACTCTGGTGGCTTTCACCACACTGCAGACTCGGCTGCTCATGCCCATAAACCAGTTGTTGCAGGTCTCGGTCGATGTGCAATCCTCGCTAGCGCTCTTCGGGCGTATCTTTGAGTACCTCGACCTGCGCCCCCAGGTCGTCGACGCTCCTGATGCGATAGTGCTCGACCCGGCGCAGGTGCGTGGCGAGGTTGCATTGGAGGATGTCTACTTCCGCTATGGCCCTTCCGAGCGCGACAGCCCAGCACCCGGACCTGAATACGGCTATGGAGCGGTCCCTGATGGAGGTGGCTGGGCTCTGCAAGGCGTCTCGCTGAGCATCGAGCCTGGCCAACTCGCCGCGTTGGTGGGTCCTAGCGGAGCGGGCAAGACGACGATCTCCTACCTCATCCCGCGCCTGTATGACGTGACCTCAGGAGCGGTGCGTATCGATGGCTACGACGTGCGCAAGCTCAGTATGGCTTCCTTAGCCAGCATTTGCGGCGTTGTAACTCAAGAGAGCTATCTGTTTCACGCCACCGTTCGCGAGAACCTACGCTACGGTCGTCCCGAGGCGAGCGATGCCGAGGTCGAGGCGGCCGCGCGGGCTGCCTATATCCACGACCGTATCTCGGCTCTGCCGCAAGGCTACGGCACGGTCGTAGGAGAGCGCGGCTATCGGTTCTCGGGCGGAGAGCGTCAGCGCCTGGCCATTGCCCGGGTGATCCTCAAAGACCCACGCGTGCTCCTTCTCGATGAGGCTACGTCGGCGCTTGACACCGAGAGCGAGCGGATAGTCCAGCAGGCGCTGGATTCGCTGATGCAAGGTCGCACCTCCCTGGTCATTGCCCATCGCCTGTCAACCATTCGCACAGCCGACGTGATCTTCGTTATAGAGAGGGGACGCGTTGTCGAACGAGGCACGCATGGTGAGCTGCTCGCGTACGGTGGCCTGTACGCGCGCCTCTACGAGGAGCAGTTCGGCGGCGGCGAAATCGAGGCCCACTGCGCCGATGGTGTCGTGCTGACGAGCGGACGCGTCGCGCGTCCGAGCCGCAGTCGGAGAATAGAGGGTGCACCTGGGCTCATGGCCACTCCTGAACTGCCGCCAGAGCGTATACCGCCGGACGCCGTTGGCGCCAGCTGAGACTTCGGATGTATTTCGCAGACTTTGCCAGTCGGTCTGGATTTCATCAGGTAACAATCTTCAAGAGCAGAAGCGTATAGAGATCTTCGAAGAATGGTAATTCGCCAAACACACTAGGAGGAGTCACCTGTGGGCAGAAGCTGCAAGTACAGCTATCAGCTACGCAGAGCTCTTCGCAGAATCCCCAATGTGCGAAGAGCTATATCAAGACGACCGTTTTTTGAGACGCTGCTGGAACGCGAGCTCTAACCCTCTTTTTGTCTTACGTAACAGTTCCGGGCAAAGCGGCGCTCCCGAGATCTTGATGAACCTTACCGAACACTCTAGAAGTGACCGAGCCCAGGGTTTATGTCCTAGTTTGGTCGAAACTAGCACACCTATGCTCACTTCTACGTTTCCAAGAAGGCCATCTACTACTACTAGGCAAGCCAAGCCCGCGTCCTCTCCTTACATTCGCAGCCAAAGTAATGGCTCAAAGTAATGGCTCTCACCTGACACCTTAGAAAGCTGAAAAAAGCCTTAGCAAAATCTTCGTAAATTCTAGGTTATTTCTATATTAAAAATAGTTACTGTACAGCAAACTTACGCTAGCCTAGAAGGCAGGTATGAGGCCACGTCCGCCCACAGCGATTGCGCTCTCGTCGTCTTAGAACGTTCGTCCTCTTTGCATCGACCTCACTACTCGTCTTCTCCGCCACCAGCTTCAACACCAACCAAAGCACGCTCTCGGCCAGCGAGGAAAAATGGGCCTGCCCCCCTACAGAGGGTTGGTCCTCCGGGGTGTGGGGCCCAGACCGCCTTAGCTTGCTTAGTACGTGTCAGAGCGTAAGCGGAACGGTAGTACGCACGATACACCCCACAGATGGCGATGTGCACATGACCCTTGCAGTCGACGCGCCCTATCGATATCTACTCAACGGAGCAAACGAAGGGCTCTTGGTGGTCGAGCTTATGCCTCGCGACGGTGGTCATCTTCCTGCTCCGGAGGTAGGAGCGCACGTAGTTCTAACGGGTGCATGGGTGCTCGATACCGACCACGGCTGGAACGAGATACATCCCGTTTGGGCGGAGTCTATCGACGGGGGTCCATTCCTTACGAGTGGTCCGCAGTACGGCGGCAGCCTTAGCGAAAGCAGCTACGAGACGGCTTTCGAAGATTGTCGAACCGAGAGCGAGGAGGAATGTATTGGCTATCATCCATAAAAGTGCTACTGGGGATCGCATTAGCTGGTCGGTGTGGGTGGCCTTCATCTCATGGTTACTGCTCTGTCTACTACTAGTTGGGTGCGGAAGTAGTCAGCAATCCTCTTCCCACGCAACGCAGCAGCCTACCCAGCCTTTAGGATTGACCTCGCCGAAGAAACACGTATTCGTGATCCCGATGGAAAACAAGAGTTACGATCAGGCATTGGGAGGGGAGTATACGGCTTCGCTGGCCTCGCAGTATGCCGTACTCACCAATTACCACGCAGTTGCGCATCCAAGCCTTCCGAACTATCTCGCGCTTACCTCGGGAAGCACGTGGGGCATTACGGACGATGGATATCACTCTCTGTCGGGGAGTGAAGACCTGGGCAGCGAGCTAACCTCGGCCGGCGTCCCCTGGCGGGCCTACATGGAAGATATGACGAATGGGTGCTTCGATAGCCCCTACCCCTACACGCTAAAGCACAACCCCTTCGCCTTCTATGGTGGGCGGTGTCCATCGAATGTGGTGGATCTTTCGCAACTTGATGCAGACCTCTTAGGAAATACACCTAACTTCGTGTGGATCACTCCGAATCTCTGTCATGACGAACATGACTGCAATGTCGGCAAGGGTGATCAGTGGCTAGCGGAGGTTGTGCCCAAGATCATGGAATCGGCGGCATGGAAGGACGGCGGCGTGCTCTTCATCGTGTGGGATGAAGATGACAAGCAATCGGGGCCAAACCGTGTTCCACTTATCGTGGTGTCTCCCAACCTGAAGGAACACCAAACGAACATTTTCTATGATCATTACTCGCTGCTGGCTACGATCGAAGACTGGCTGAGCATCGAACGGTTGGGCAATGCTGACAAGGCCCAGGTAATCGAGGATCTCTTCCAGAATTAGAGAAGGGTTTCGGTGTAGAGCCTTCTAATCTCCTAGAAGAATGGCTCTTCTCGATGTGAAAAAGAACGTTTTCGACACAGCTGCTCTGAGAACGCCCATTGTGCGAAGAACCCCGTCTATTTGTGCCATTTTTGCCAGCTGGTGGCGCTAGGGATGTGCAATCTTGCGGCGAACACTAATAATTCTTCAAAAGCTATCCGCTGTGCGGCGATACGAGTGTCCAGAGCGGGCGTAACTAGCACCCATAGAGATGAGAGCGCGGTCTGGATCCTAACGACCTTAGCTCTTTTCTTGCCGGACGGACCTATATGGGAGGTAAAAAGAAGGTTGGGGAAACCCGGAGGCAGAAGAGGCTGCGCCCAACCTTCTTTTGAAAGTGCCGGGCACGCGCGCGGTGGCAACGGCAGAGTAAGCCCGGCTTAGAGAGGTTTGAAAGCCTAGAAAAAAGATCACCAAGGTGTCCTCTCTGATATGCACTTCGCTATTATTAGAGAAGTGCCTACTTCTCTGAGTTAAAGAGTAGTAAAGGGTGCGTTAAATCTCTGCGGCCTTACAACTAGCTTACAGTGCAGTCCTAGGGATTCTTGTGTACAGAGAGGTTTAGGGGGGTCGCTAGTCGCAGAGCCCCCCTAACCTCCCTCCTTATTGTGTGGGCTACTCTTTTGTTTGAAGCTCCCGGTTACTCGGGCTTCGGGAGGAAAATCCCGGGGTTTAGGCTACCTACGTCGCGCTACTAGAGCGTACACCAGAAGGCCCGAGCCTGCCAACAACGCGGCGGTGGGCAGGAGCAGCGAACCGATCGCTGGACCACCGCTCGGAGGGAGTGGCTGCTTGCTCTCCACCGTCGCCTCTGTCTTGGTCTCCGTAGTTGCTTGCTTTGTCTGCTGCGCAGCGAACGCGCTCGGCACGAGGATCATCATGGCCACCAAAGCGACCGTAACCAAATAAACCAGCCTCTTCACAGAGTCTCTACCTCCTTCTATCTACCTTCGCCGTCTCCCTATACAGGGGTTGCACTTTCCCCTGAATGATTTCGTCGCCTACACAGGCGAGGCGGGCCCTTCCGAAAAGGGGGGCCCGCCTGTGTCGCGCCTTACTTAGCTGGCTGCGGCCTGCCTGAGCGTCTGGTCACACGTCGCTGTAGTCGAGGGTTCTATGGTGAGGTTGCTACCTCCTGGGCCGGGTTTGCCCTTCGAGTCGACCTGGACTGCTCCTACCTCGTTTAAGACCTGGCCGGTCTGGGCGACCTGTTGAGCCGTCGGGCAAAGGTTGGCGTTGTCGCCACTGTTGCTGACCTTCGCCGAGGGAGAAGCCGAACCGCTCTTGTCACGACTCTCCGAGAACCCTTGAGAGGTCTGCCCTAGGGCGGGGACAGCTGCTACCAACACCACGGCCAGCATCGCCCCCACCAACATCAACTTCCTCATCTTCTTCTCTACTTCCTCCTGTTTTCCGTTAGCGCTCCTACCATATTTCGTATCTATAAGCCCCGGGGAGAGACCCCTTAGGAAGGGGTCTCCTCCCGGTTTACGCGTTCGCCAACAACTACCTACCTAACTACTAGCCCGTAGAGCAACGCTGCTCTACACGTTCTTCTAGCGGACGATCCTGCGAGCGAGGAGGCCACCAGCCACCAGCAAAGCACCAGCACCAAGACCCAACAATGAAGCGGTGCCAGCTATACCACCGGTTTTCGGCAGCTCACCGGCCTTAGCCTCTGCACCACCAGCCTTGGCCTCTGCCTTGCCGGCCTTGGCCTCCGGGTCACCGCCCTTGGCCTCTGCCTTGCCAGCCTTAGCTTCTGCCTTAGGTCCTGCAGCCGCTGACTGCTCTATCGTCTGCGTGCACTCCGCCGTCTCTGAGGGAGTTATGGTTTCCTCGCTACCCGAAAAGCTTAGGTCATCAGCCTTAGAGTTGTACTGGACGACACCCTGCTCGTTTAAGACCTGGCCGGTGTTGGCAGCCTGCTGACCGCTGGGGCATAGGCTTACGTTGTTGCCTTTGTTGCTTACAGAGAACGACGGAGAAGCCTTACCGCTCGTGTCTCTTCGCTCTGAGAACCCCTGAGAGACCTGCGCAAGGGCGGGGGAAGCAGCTGCCACCACCAACACCGCTAGCATTGCCCCCATCAACATCA
>DASQSI010000273.1:0-3281 GCA_035642415.1 Rubrobacteraceae bacterium | reverse complement strand
GTCCAGCTCACCGAAAGTGCTATCGCGAGGACGAACGCAAGGATTAGTCCGACCTTTTGGCGAAAGCTTAGTCGAATATTAAGGGACTGTGTGCCATCCCTGTTCATCTTTTCCCCCCTCCTTGTATTTTTGGCCCTTTCGGCAGCGTTGCGAATACAGGCCTTACTTCAATAATCCTCTAAACCAGGTTTCCCCCTCCGTTTAGTGCTATAGCTATGCCCCCTGAAGGTAACCAGGGAGTCGTTAATAGATTACGTATGAGAAAGCCCTAATGGATTATCTCTAAAGTATTTTTTGAAGTAAGGAGTAAAGAGGTTGCCTCTGTAGTATTTTTTGGTGGGATCAGCGAAGAGTTCGCGTCTACCCCCTTAGTCGTGTTCACCGGGGTTGAGGCACCTTTCTATGGGCGAGCGCTGGAGAATTAGCGAGATAGAACAAGAGCACCAGGCACACCAGCTAGCGAGCAGACACGGGGTTGGAGGGCTCAATACTAACGGATACCGCTGTAACGACAACGAGGACAAAAAGAGGGCCGGAGTGTACATGCTCCGGCCCTTCTAACTTACAGTGTTTTTTCGTTTACCGAATCATCTTGCGAGCCAACAGCCCTCCAGCCACCAACAGAGCACCAGCGCTAAGCCCCAGCAGCGGGGCAATGTCCAGGCCGCCAGTCGGCGGGAGCACCTTAGGCGGAGCCGGGGCTGGAGCCGGAGCCGGAGCTGGCGCGGGAGCCGGAGCTGGCGCGGGAGCCGGCGCAGCCTTAGGGGCGGCAGCCGCTGCCTGCCGGATCTCCTGTGTACACTCAGCTGTAGTGTCGGGGGTTACGTTGAGTTCGCTGCCTGAGACGTCTATGTCATCAGACCTCGAGAAATACTGAAGAGCTCCCTGTTCGTTGGCAACTTGGCCGGTCTGGCCTACCTGCTGGCCGGTCGGGCACAGGTTGACGTTGTTGCCCTTGTTGCTTACGCTGAATGATGGCGAAGACTTGCCGCTGGTGATCCTTCTCTCGGACTGTTCCTGGGAAACCTGCGCCAAGGCGGGGGCAGCCGCCACCAGAACTATCGCCACCACCATGGCTAGTAACACTAATTTCCTCAATTTCTAGGACCTCCCTCCTACGTGGCCTCAACATGTAGTGCACGTACGCGAACTCATACCCTAGATGCAATGTTTCTGCAATACTTTGCGGGGGCAATTCCCCGAAATTAGCAATCTTTAACGCGGTGTTACTAGAATTTACTTTATTAACAACATTAGTGAATACTAACGTGCTTAACCATTCAACACTTAAATCTTCTAGGCGTCTCCTTTTGCCGTGCGGGCCGAGCATTCCCCGCGTCCGGCAGTAGGCCCTAAACCTAGTCCCCGAGAATTATTGGTAGACGCAACTTCCTGCGCGGCGCACGCTCTCTGTAGCAACTGTTAGCTAAGTTTCTTATCGATACCTTAGAAACGTTGCTCAAACTTCAAATGATCATGGTCAAGAGTACGTATTCTGTGCAGGTAGTGGTAGGTAGCCCTCAAAGGGGAAGCCGCTGATCAGTAGTACGCTTATAAAAGGGGCTTTCGCTCGACGCCTTGCTCCCCTTAAGCCTCGATGCTCTAACGGCATAGGTAAACCAAGCGTGCTATGGTACCTTCCTTGCTGATGCAGAGCAGCACTGCAGGTTCCCGTCCTCCTCGTTACCCGGAGCTCGATGGCCTAAGGGGTATCGCTATCCTCATGGTGGTGGCTTACCACTACGATCTCGCACCGTTCCTGAGCGGCGTAGATCTGTTCTTTGTGCTCTCAGGGTTTCTACTGGGGGGGATATTGCTGGATAAGCAAGAGGCCCCCAATTACTTCAAGGCCTTCTACGCGCGGCGTTTTTGCCGGATCTTGCCCCTATACTTTGTGTGCTTGTTAGTCTTTCTTATCCTCCTCCCCCTTACCCTCGGGTGGCTCTTTGGGGACCCGTTCGAGATGCTTTTAGGGGATCCACTACCCTTATGGTCATACTTTACGTTCACCCACAACTTCGCGATGGCCCAATTAGGCGGATGGGGAACCCTTTGGCTCGGCCACACCTGGTCGCTGGCGGTGGAGGAGCAGTTCTACCTGTTCCTACCGTTCTTTATACGATCCTTCTCTAGAGAGAAGCTTCCGTACCTCCTTATAGGTCTGATCTTAAGCGCACCGCTGTTGAGGGCGTTCCTCTATGAGTTTCACCCCCACGGTGACCTAGCTTTCTATGTACTTATGCCCTGTAGGGCGGACGCGCTGCTTCTTGGGGTGTTGTGTGCCTACACGATAAGAAACGAGAGATGCCTGAATCTTTTGCGCACGCATACAAAGGCTCTTTACGGGGTGCTTGCACTTCTCCTTGCAGCGGGGGCCGCACTAATGGCACTCTCCAGTCCTACGGTACACGTACCCCTCGTTGCCGCCTCTTATGGCTACAGCTGGCTTCCTCTGGTGTATAGCTGCTTCGTGTTGATAGCCGTAACAGAGAAACGAGGATTGGTTACGCTAGCGACGAGGGTCCGACCTCTTAGCTGGCTCGCCGTCCTCGCCTTTGGGGTGTTTCTATTACACATGCCTATCCTCATCATTTTCCAGAGGCTTACGAGCGTTGGACTATTACCCCAAGTGGGCTCCCATTACATCATTCCACTGGGCGCATTTTTGCTCACGCTGATGCTGGCCTCTATCTCGTGGATGTTCTTTGAGAGAAGAATCGTGGCGTGGGGACGCTCCTTCAAATACGGAGATGCTACCCGTTAGAAACCGTCTTAAAAGCCTCATAAGAGAGTCGATCTCCTCTCTAGCAGGCTGGTCACGGGCAGACGCTCGTGGTCTCCAACCTCATCCTTTTAGAGGCCGAGGCCTACGTACCCCTGGTTGTCGGAGAAGGGGTTTCGCCCACCTAGCTGAAGCTGTAACCGCGAGGCATCTGGAGGGACCTCGAAGATGAACTGCCCTTCCTCGCTGTCTCCAGGGGCTATCTCAAAACGGAATATGACTTTCGACCAAGGTATGTAAAGGTAAGTATCTGTGTTGAAGTTGAACTTGTTTCCCTGGCCATCGTAGAGGGCGACAGCGTTCGAGCTCATGTCCAAGCCCTCATCGCCGTTGTTCTTGAGCAGGAAGTCTACAACGATAAAGTTCCCCCGCTTCTTGCCCCCGTCTACGCTGGAGGTGAGCCCAACGGCCCGGTAGGCGTTCGTAACAGTCCACTCTACATCTTCCACCCTCAAGGGCTGACCTACCGCTACCGGAGACTCTCCCACCCACCCTTCCG
>DASQSI010000272.1:0-3650 GCA_035642415.1 Rubrobacteraceae bacterium | reverse complement strand
TGTGCTTCTGGATGATCTTGGCGCGCGGATCGTAGTTTTTGTAGACCCGGTGCCCAAAGCCCATAAGGCGCTCGTCACCGTTCTTGACGCCTTCAAGGAAGTCCAGGACGTTATCGGTAGAGCCTATCCTCTGGAGCATCTGGACAACCTGGATGTTTGCCCCCCCGTGCAAGGGCCCATAGAGCGCAGCGACGCCGCCGGCGATGGCCGTGTAGGGGTCAGCCAAAGCGGAGCCGATGTTGCGGACGGTCGCGGTCGAGCAGTTCTGCTCGTGGTCGGCGTGCAGGATGAAAAGCACGTCCAGAGCCCTCTCTATACGCGGATCGGGCTCATACTTGGTCTCGGCCATCTTGAAGAGCATCGAGAGGAAGTTACCGGCGTAGGAGAGCTCGTTGTCGGGGTAGACGTAAGGGAGGCCCAAAGAATGCCGGTAGGCGAAGGCGGCGAGGGTAGGCATCTTGGCGATCAGGCGCACCGCCGCCATATGTCGTTCATGCTCGTCTTGGATCTGCTTCGCCTCAGGGTAGAAAGTCGAAAGTGCCGCCACGCTCGCAAGGAGCATGCCCATGGGGTCCGCATCGTACCGAAAGCCCTCCATGAAGTTCTTTATATTCTCATGCACGAAGGTGTGATGAGTTATCTGGTAGACCCAATCGTTTAGCTCATCTTCAGTAGGCAGGTGGCCGTAGATCAAAAGATAGGCTACCTCTGGGTAGTTGGAGTGTTCGGCCAGCTGATCTATTGGGATGCCTCGATACTCGAGTGTGCCCTCCTCTCCTCCGATATAGCAGATGGAGCTCCGGCAGTGCGCCGTATTTGATAAGCCCGGGTCGTAGGTCATCAGGCCGAAGTCGCCTTCGTCGACCTTGATCTGCCTGAAGTCCATCGCTCGCGCGGTGCCCTCTGTAATCTCGATATCGTAGCTTTCGTCCGTGCGGTTGTCGATCACCGTCAGGTTGTCGGCCTGCGCGTTCTCGGCCCCCCCGTTCTCCTTCGCCTGTGCTTTGTCGGTAGCCACCTGTTTACTCCTCTCTACTTTCTGCCTATTCAGGATACAATATGCTTTCTTCCTCGGGTGATCTGCTCAGAGACGATTACTAGCCGTTATCATAGCTACCCGATCAAAGCACATGCCCGACGAACCCTCGTCTAGCCAACTCTAGAGCCTTAGCTCAAAGCATTGAAGTTAGGAACAAACTATAGCTTAAACCCATACCAATCCCAGCTCGGCGACTTCCCCGGTCACCAGAGCGACGGAAGCGCAGCTCAGGGTGTTTTGTACTTTGAAACGTATATCCTGAAAGTGTCTCCCGCACTTCCATTTCTCGTTCCTCTCCTAACGTCCGAGCACACTTGATCTGCCCCTTACTTAATTTAAGACCGTGCCTCGAGGCCGAGAAAAGGTCTCTGTTAGTTGGGTTGCTGAGTGGGCCTTATGAGGATCTCGTTAATGCTCACCCTTTGGGGCTGCGTAACCGCATAGACGATGGCGTTAGCGATGTCCTCAGCTTTAAGAGGGTCGAGCTGCTCGAGCATCGTGTTTAGACCTTCCCTAGCCTCCTCATCAGTGATGTGCTCTGGAAGCTCGGTCTCGACCGCTCCCGGCTCGACCATCGTCACCCGGATATTGTCCTCCAGAAGCTCCTGCCGTAGAGCCTCGGAGATGCCGTTCACGGCCATCTTGGTTCCAGAGTAGACTCCTAAACCCGGCCGAGTTCCCCGGCTGGCCAGGCTGCTTATATTTATTAGATGTCCGGAACCTTGCTCTTTCATCACCTCTATCGCGGCTTCAGTAGCATAGAGCAACCCTAACACGTTAACCTCGAACATCGTACGCCATTCGTCAGAGAGCCCTTTCTCGACCTCAGAAAGCTGCATGACGCCCGCGTTGTTTACGAGGATGTCCACCTGCCCGAACTCTTCTTTGGCTCTCCGGATCAAGTTGTGCGCTTGCTCCTCCTCGGTTACGTCACACGCGACCGCAAGCGCCTTATCCCCGTCGCCGTTTATCCTCTCGACCAGGTTCTCGAGGCGCTCTTCTCTACGAGCGGCGACCACAACCACAGCTCTCTCCGCGGCCAAAGCCTCCGCCGTTGCCTCCCCGATACCGCTGGACGCTCCAGTGATGACCGCTACCTTGCCATCGAGTTTCGCCATATTGTGGCTCCCTTCTGCTCGGAGTATCAGTTGCCGGTGGGTGTTGACAAACCGGAGGAGGTAACCAGCGACGACCAAACCTTTATATAGCTCTTATTGTACACCCGCTAATACTCTATACGGACGCCTCTCGGCCGAACACGAGATTCTTATACGGCACACGCAGTGAGAACAAAAGCCGATTGTTGAGAGCCAGCAGCTAATAACGAGCGGGAATGAGGACTGGCTCCTTGTCGGCGCCACGCTCGCCCGCTTCGGCGCGCAAAAGCTCTTTGAGTGACTCAACGGCAACCTCGAGTTCCTTTTGGTGGGGTTCGGACGTGGTGAAGTATCTTTGGAGGAAGTTGCCAACGAAGATGGAGACGCGCGTTTTGCCGAAAATGAACCATGCTTCGCTTATGAGTATGAACTGGAGGACGGCGAAGGGTGTCCAGTCGATAAACGGGTCGAGGAAAGCGACGAGGATAATGTAGATAAGGATGTTGGTGCCACAGCGGGGGTGGATGCGGCTCATGCCCTTCGCCCCTTCGAGGGTCACTTCACCGTATTTTTCGTAGGCAGCCACAGCCTTGTGCTCGGCGCCGTGGTAGCGGCCGATAGGAGTGAACTTCATGGCAACGAAGAAGGGGAGAAGAGCCGGCAAGATGGGGAAGGCAGCGAAGAAAGCGAGTACGTCGCCCACGGGTCCACCGATAGACTCCGTCCCTACCTCCATGAGGCTCACAAAGACCCAGAGCGCGGCCATGATGGCGACGAAGGAGATCAGGGCCCGGAGAGAACCCGCCAGCAGTATGAGAAAGCGGGCCCAGAACAAGAGCGAACGCAGGATAGGCCATTCCAAGACGCGCCCCAACGTATCCTTGGGACGCCACATATTAAAGGGCTCGATCCAGACGTAGATCTTATCGTCTCGGCGCTCGGCGGAGCTCATGTAGTTAGGCCCGAAGAAGTCCACGCCCCACCAGCGGGCCATGCCGCCTAAAAGTAGCCTCTTCTGTTCAACAACTGCCTCTCGCGCACCCATCCGCGTTATAAACCCTCCATCTCGAATGGCTCGTGGAAACGCTCCCGGATGCTAAAGATACCATTTACTCACGGCGGCGGCTGTTTCGATGCTTTCTTCGGGTGCCTCGCCTGGTATTAAATGCGCTGGTGCGAACGAGCGGAAAGGCTTTCGTGGAGCGCACGAGGGAAGAGCGGATGGTATTCGCTGGAGTAGGGTTGGTCTTCGCGGTCCTGCTCACCCTGTACTTCCTTTACCAGGTCGGAGTAGAAATCGTTCTGGTCTATTTACTAACCCTGCTTTTCTCGATTATCGTCAGCGCCCCGGTTGATTACCTCGTCCGCAAGGGCCTGAAACGCGGCTGGGCAACGCTGTTCGTCCTGGGTAACCTCGCGCTCGTTTTCGTGCTGGCGGTACTGGCGCTGGCCCCGATGGTGACAGAACAAGCCCGACAGCCGGTGGCAGCTTTGCCGGGATTCCTGGAGAGCAC
>DASQSI010000271.1:0-14291 GCA_035642415.1 Rubrobacteraceae bacterium | reverse complement strand
GGGGACGTGCTTGGCCAACACCCTGGTGATGGCGGCGGTTAGCGTCGTTTTGCCGTGGTCGACGTGGCCTATAGTCCCTATGTTCAGGTGCGGCTTGTTCCGCTCAAACCTTCCCTTGGCCATGCTTTTCTCCTACCTTTCGGCTATCTCGGCTGCGATACTCTTGGGCACCTCAGCGTAATGATCGAACTGCATCGTGAACGTGGCCCTGCCCTGCGTTTTGCTCCGGACGGTCGTCGCGTACCCGAACATCTCAGAGAGGGGTACCATCGCCCGGATGACCTGGGCTCCACCGCGAGAATCCATGCCTTGGATCTGTCCACGCCGAGACGATAAGTCACCCATGACATCTCCCATGAACTCCTCGGGTACCACAACTTCGACATCCATTATCGGCTCCAAGAGGATAGGGTTAGCCCTCTTTAAAGCCTCTTTAGTAGCCATGCTCCCCGCGATCTGAAAGGCCACCTCAGAAGAGTCGACCTCATGATAAGACCCATACACGAGTTCTACCTTCACGTCCACGACTGGATACCCAGCCAATACTCCATCGTCTAAGGCGCCCCGAATACCCTTTTCCACACTCGGGATATACTCCCTCGGGATGACGCCGCCAACGATCTTATCCTCGAACTCGTAGCCGCCCTCGTCGTTATGCTCAAGGTTGATGACCGCGTGACCGTACTGGCCGCGTCCACCCGTCTGTCGCACGAAACGCCCCTCAATGTTCTCGACCCGCTTCCCGACGGTCTCCCGGTAGGCGACCTGCGGCTTACCAATGTTGGCGTCGACCCTGAACTCCCTGAGAAGCCGGTCGAGGATGATCTCTAAGTGTAGCTCGCCCATCCCACTGATGATCGTCTGCCCAGTCTCTTCATCGGTACGCACCGTAAAGGTCGGATCTTCTTCAGCGAGGCGTTGCAACGCCACGCTTAGCTTCTCTTGGTCGGCCTTGGTTTTCGGCTCGATGGCCTGCGAAATTACCGGCTCCGGGAAGACCATCTGCTCGAGCATGATCGGCTCCGGATCATCCACCGCAACGAGCGTGTCGCCTGTACCGGTATTGGAAAGCCCGATGGCTGCCACCAGTTCACCGGCATACACCTCTTCGCGCTGCTCTCGCGAGTTGGCATGCATCTGCAAGAGCCTGCCGATACGCTCGCGCTGGCCCTTCGTGGTATTCATCACGTAAGAGCCGGACTTGAGCGTGCCCGAATACACCCTTATGTACGTAAGCTTCCCGACGTGCGGATCAGCTTGGACCTTGAAAGCTAGAGCCGATAGGGGCCCGTCCTCGTCGGCCTCGCGCGCGACCTTCTCACCGTCCGAGGTTACCCCGACCACCGGTGGGCGCTCGAGCGGGCTCGGTAGGTAATCGACTACCCCATCGAGGAGAGGCTGTACACCCTTGTTCTTGAACGCCGAGCCACAAAATACCGGCGTCATCTGTATGGCAAGAGTGGCCTTGCGGATCGCTGCCCTCAGGGTGTCCGGGTCTATTTCCTCTCCCTCAAGGTATAGCATCATAAGCTCCTCATCCTGATCTGCAACGGCCTCGAGGAGCTTCTCACGATACTCCTCGGCACGCGCTCGCAGCTCGGTCGGGATTTCCGTCTCCTCCCACTCGGCACCCAGATCGTCCTTGTAGAGGATCGCGTTCATCTCGACGAGATCCACAATCCCGCGGAACCCAGACTCCTCGCCAATCGGGAGCTGTACCGGTACAGCGTTGGCCCCGAGCCGCTCCGCCATCGTGTCGACGGCCCTGTAGAAGTCCGCTCCAATGCGGTCCATCTTATTGACGAATGCTATCCGCGGGACCTCGTACTTGTCCGCCTGCCGCCACACTGTCTCGCTCTGCGGCTCAACACCCGCCACCGAGTCGAACAGCGCAATAGCACCGTCCAAAACACGAAGGCTTCGCTCAACCTCAACGGTAAAGTCCACGTGCCCGGGCGTATCTATAATATTGATCCGATGTTGTTCGGGAATGTGGCTGTGGAGGCCCTCGCCGCGTCCGCTCTTGCCGTTCTTCGAGGAGCCCTCGATGCCACCCCAGAACACGGTGGTCGCGGCGCTCGTTATGGTGATACCACGCTCACGCTCCTGGGCCATCCAGTCCATCACGGCGTTCCCGTCATGAACCTCGCCCAGCTTGTGGGTGAGGCCTGCATAGAGCAGGATGCGCTCGGTCGTCGTCGTTTTCCCTGCGTCTATGTGCGCCATGATCCCAATGTTCCGGACGCGGCGCAAAGGTGTTTTCCTAGCTGTTGCTACTGCCATACTATCTTTTCCTTACCACCTGTAATGTGCAAATGCCCTATTCGCCTCGGCCATCCGGTGGGTATCGTCGCGGCGCTTGACGCTTGTGCCAACGTTGTCTTTGGCGTCCAAAATCTCACCGGCTAGCCTCCGATACATCGTCTTCTCTCGCCGTGCTCTGGCATAGTTGACCAGCCACCTCAAGGCTAGCGTGTTTGCCCGGCGGGGGGTTACCTCGACCGGCACCTGATAGGTGGCACCACCTACTCGGCGGCTCCTCACCTCCAGGCGTGGCCGGATATTATCCAGAGCATCGTTGAGGACCCCGACCGGGCTTGAACCAGTGCGCTCCTCGATCTGGGAAAGGGCTTCGTATACTATCTTCTCTGCCTTGCTCTTCTTACCATCAAGCATGACCTTGTTGATCAACTGCTGCACCAACGTGCTCCCGTAAACCGGGTCGGGATGGATCTTCTTCTTTGGTGGTGCCGCACGTCTCGGCATTTCCGTCGCCCCTCTTCTATTACTTCTTCGTTCCGTACTTTGAACGGCTCTGCTTGCGGTTGGATACTCCCAAAGTATCCAAAGCCCCACGTACGACCTTATAGCGCACGCCCGGCAGATCCTTCACCCGTCCACCACGCACCAAGACCACGGAGTGCTCCTGCAGGTTGTGGCCTTCACCCGGTACGTAAGCTGTAATCTCCATACCATTCGTCAGCCTCACACGTGCGATCTTACGCAGAGCCGAGTTCGGCTTTTTTGGTGTGGTCGTCGAGACGCGTGTGCATACGCCGCGCCGCTGGGGTGAGCCCTGCAACGCTGGTGTCGCCGTCTTCTTCATCTGTAACTGCCGCTCCTTGCGCACGAGTTGATTCGTCGTCGGCACGACCACGCCCACCTTTCTATAACGGGGAAAGGTCCTACAACAAAATACACGCCGCGGCCTGGGAAGATGAACCCCGGAAAACAGTTACCTAGCTAAGTAACCGCTTCGGACCGCGACGTGCTATTTTAGGCTCAGGACGCTGCTATGTCAAGGTCGTCGACCTCTTGCGCTCCATAGCCTTCAACCGAGACTGTGAGCTGCCGATACCGCGGCATGCCCGTAGCTGCTGGGATCAGCTTCCCGATGATCACGTTCTCCTTAAGCCCGGCGAGGTTGTCTACCTTGCCCTCGATGGCTGCGTCCGTAAGGACGCGGGCGGTTTCCTGGAACGAAGCTGCCGAAAGGAAGCTGTCCGTGGCGAGCGATGCCTTGGTGATGCCCATAAGGACCGTGTGATAGGCAGCTGGTCGGCCCCCCTCCTTCTCGGCTCGCTCATTCTCGATCTGCACCGTGTATCGATCAGCTACTTGCTCGGGCAAGAGACCAGTGTCGCCAGGATCATCGACAACGACTTTACGAAGCATCTGGCGGACTATGACCTCGATATGCTTGTCATGTATGTCCACACCCTGGGCACGATAGACCTTTTGTACTTCTTCGACCAGATAACGCTCAGTGGCGGTCGTGTCTCGTCCGTAGCGCAAGTCGTTCTCCAGGATCGCATGTGGGTATATTGAACCCTCCGTGATGGGAGTATTCGCCCTGACCTCAACCCCTTCGACGAACCCAGGCCTCAAGAGCTGGCGCTCGACTTTGTACTCTCGGCTCTCTGTGCCATCGGCCGAGACCAAGATGACCTTTATGAGGCGATCGCTATCGGTCTCCTCAAGCGTCACGAAGCCATCTATCTCGGCGAGCACGGCCTCGGCTTTCGGATGTCTCGCCTCGAAGAGCTCGACGACCCTCGGCAGACCAGCAGTGATATCCTCGCCGGCGATACCACCGGTGTGGAACGTACGCATAGTGAGCTGTGTACCCGGCTCGCCGATAGATTGAGCCGCGATGATGCCAACGGCCTCTCCAATGTCTACAGGGCGGTAGGTCGAGAGCGATCGACCGTAGCATCTCTGGCACACTCCTTGTGGGCTCTCGCACTTAGAAGGTGTTCGAACCGGGACAAGTGTCTCCCACGGCAGCTTCTCGCGCCACCTCTGGACCAAGATTGGCGTGATATCCGTGTCGGCCTCGGCTACGACGTCGCCCGTCTCGGGATTAATAAGGTCGCGGGCTAAATAGCGGGCCGCAACAGAGTCATTAGCGTCGTTCCGGCCATCACCGAGGTACAAGGGGAGTTCGACGTAGCCGTCGGTGCCACAGTCGGCATCGTGGATTACAACATCCTGAGCCACATCCACGAGCCTGCGCGTAAGATAGCCGGAGTCGGCTGTTCTCAAAGCCGTGTCGGCTTGGCCCTTCCGGGCGCCGTGGGTTGAAGTGAAATACTCAAGCACCGAGAGACCTTCCATAAAGTTGCTCTTCACCGGCTCATCGATGATCTCGCCTTTCGTGTTAGTCATCAGGCCGCGCATGCCGGCGAGCTGAGTAATCTGGGAGTAGTTTCCCCTCGCGCCAGAGTTCGCCATCATGTAGATGG
This sequence comes from Rubrobacteraceae bacterium, assembly GCA_035642415.1. Taxonomy (GTDB): domain Bacteria; phylum Actinomycetota; class Rubrobacteria; order Rubrobacterales; family Rubrobacteraceae; genus Rubrobacter_F. The sequence goes on along the minus strand of DASQSI010000271.1, from coordinate 9,546 downwards.
GGTTGAGCTTGTAGAGGTTGGCCTTCATCGCGGCCTCGACCTCGTTCTTGGCCTGGGTCCACAGGGCGATAGCCCTCTCCAAGCGCTCCTCGTCGGAGATGAAGCCCCCTTCCCACTGATCCTCAACCTCTTTAACGAGCCTGTCGTACTTCTCCAGTATCTCGACCTTCTGCTCCGGTACTACGATATCGTTCTTGCCGATGGAGATACCGGCGCGCGTGGCCGTGTGGAACCCGACGCTCTTCAAAGTGTCTAAAAGCTGGCTCACGAGCTCCGTGGAATAGCGACCTACGTACTCGGCGACGAGTTCTTTAATCTCGCTCTTCTTCAACTCATGGTTGACGTAGGTGTACTCCGCAGGATCGTATGCATCGCCGAGGTAATGGCTTAAGGTCTCCTCGACGTTCTCGTTGAACAGCGCCCTGCCCAAAGTGGTCTCGACCCGGCCCCCGGGTGACCCTGTCCTCCGCAAGACGATCTTATCGTGGATCTTGAGCGTGCCCTCCTTGTACGCAGCCTCCGCCTCCCCGTAGGAGGAGAGAAATGCCTTGGGCTCTTGCCCCTCGAAATTATCACCTGCATAGGTTATGTAATAGAGTCCCAATACCATGTCCTGCGAAGGAACCGCGATCGGAAACCCGTTTGCTGGCAAGAGGATGTTTTGTGTCGAGAGCATGAGGACGCGCGCCTCGGCCTGCGCCTCGGCACTCAAAGGCACGTGCACCGCCATCTGGTCCCCATCGAAGTCTGCGTTGAACGCTGCGCACACCAAGGGGTGAACCTGTACCGCCTTCCCCTCGACTAAGACCGGTTCGAACGCCTGAATACCTAGGCGGTGTAGTGTTGGGGCCCGGTTCAGAAGCACCGGGTGCTCTTTGATTACGTCCTCAAGGACGTCCCACACCTCAGGCCGTAAGCGCTCTACCATCTGCTTGGCACTCCGGATGTTCGGTGCCAAAGCTCGATCTACCAAAACCTTCATGACAAACGGCTTGAAGAGTTCGACCGCCATAAGACGTGGCAAACCACATTGATGCATTTTGAGCCCTGGTCCGACCACGATCACCGAACGGCCCGAGTAGTCGACGCGCTTACCGAGCAGGTTCTGCCGGAATCTACCCTGCTTGCCTTTGAGCATGTCTGATAGGCTCTTCAGAGCCCGGTTCCCGGCCCCCGTTACGGCCCGTCCACGCCGCCCGTTATCGAATAGGGCGTCCACCGCCTCCTGGAGCATTCGCTTCTCGTTATTCACGATTACGTCCGGAGCTCCGAGGTCCAAAAGGCGCCGAAGGCGGTTATTCCTATTGATGACACGTCGGTACAGATCATTGAGGTCACTTGTGGCGAAGCGACCACCGTCGAGCTGGACCATAGGCCTAAGGTCTGGCGGAAGCACGGGGATGGCATCCATTATCATCCACTCAGGCTTGTTACCGCTCGTGCGGAACGCGTCTACGACCTTTAGGCGCTTTATGGCCTTCTGGCGCTTCTGACCTTTGGACTCGGCGACTATGTGGCGCAGGTTCTGGGCTTCACCTTGAAGGTCGACCTGCCCTATGAGGTCGCGAATAGCCTCGGCTCCCATACCGCCACGAAAGTATACACCGTATCCGTACTCGTCCCCAAAGCGGTCCTTCATCTCCCTAAAGAGTTCCTCGTCATCCACGATTTGGCGTGGCTCAAGGGTTTGGAACTCCTCCCACGCCCGTCGAACAAAGCCTATCTGCTCGTTCACGGAGCGCTGGATATCAGCGATGGTCTCCTCGGCTTCCTTGTAGACCTTAGCTACGGCCGCATCTCGATCCTCTTCGGGAATGTCCGCGTACTCATCGGTTAGCTCGTCCGGGGAACTCTCACCCCTAATAACGCTTTCCCGCTTGGTACGTAGCGCCTGTGTCTGAAGGATCTCTTCATCTCGCTCACTCTCGAGTTGGTAGATTTCTTCCTCAACACGGTTGCGTAAAACGTCCATGTCGTTCGCCCGCCCCTCCCGGTCTACCCAAGTGACAATGGAAGAGGCAAAATACAGCACCCGGTCGAGGTCCTTCGGGCTGGTGTCTAAAAGGTAACCCATCCGACTCGGCACGCCCTTAACGAACCACACGTGCGCGATTGGGGCGGCAAGCTCTATGTGACCCATGCGATCCCGGCGTACCCGCGCCCGCGTAACCTCGACGCCGCATCGCTCGCAGATTATGCCTTTGAAGCGGATTCTCTTGTATTTGCCGCAATAGCACTCCCAGTCCTTAGAAGGACCGAAGATGCGCTCGCAGAAAAGGCCATCCTTCTCGGGCCTTAAAGTACGATAGTTGATAGTTTCGGGCTTCGTGACCTCCCCACGAGACCACTCTCGGATCTCCTCGGCAGAGACGAGGCCGATAGAGATCTTCTCCAGCTTATTGATGTCTATGTCGCGCTCTAAACCTTGCACGCTTCAAGTATCCTTTCTTCCCATTCTCGTAAAGAATGCGTCTTAACTCGCAAAGGTGTCAGGCCTATCGTCTAAGATGCCGGTCGGCTCCTCACGGCTGAGGTTGATCCCCAAGGCTCGAGCCGCCTCGTCCCAGTCGCGCCTATCCTGATCCTCAGCCGCCGCCTCTGCGTTGTAAACCGGCTTGACCGAGAGTCCTAACGACTGCATCTCCTTGAGCAAGACCTTGAAGCTCGCTGGCACACCAGGCTCGGGTATGTTCTCCCCTTTTACAATCGCCTCATAGCTCTTGACCCTACCGACTCTATCGTCGCTCTTTATGGTCAACAGCTCCTGTAAGGTGTGCGCAGCACCATATGCCTCAAGCGCCCACACCTCCATCTCGCCGAAGCGCTGCCCGCCGAATTGGGCTTTACCACCCAAAGGCTGCTGTGTTACGAGCGAGTACGGACCCGTCGAGCGGGCGTGTATCTTATCGTCCACCAGATGCAAGAGCTTCATTATGTACATATAGCCCACAGTGATTTTGCCGTCGAACGGTTCGCCGGTCCGCCCGTCATAGAGCGTGACCTTGCCGCCGGAGCCCATACCTATACCGTCATCCTGGCGCACCGCCTCGATAGCTTTGTTGACATCTTCAACCTCGGCACCCGAGAAGACAGGGGTCGAGACGAAGACCGGTTCCCCACCATCCTCACCGAAGCCGCGGCTTGCGGACCATCCCAAGTGGGTCTCGAGAATCTGGCCGATATTCATTCGGCTCGGGACGCCCAAAGGACTCAAGATTACATCCACTGGAGTTCCATCCTCCATGAACGGCATGTCCTCCTCCGGCACGATCTTGGAGATGACACCCTTGTTGCCATGCCTCCCAGCAAGCTTGTCGCCCTCGGCGATCTTGCGCTTCTTCGCCACGAAGACTCGCACCATCTCGTTCACACCCGGCTGCAACTCATCACCTGAGTCTCGGCTGAAGCGCTTGACGTCTATTACGACGCCGCCCTCGCCGTGCGGAACCTTCAGCGAAGAGTCCTTGACCTCTCGGGCCTTCTCGCCAAAGATCGCACGCAGAAGCTTCTCCTCTGGAGTTGGCTCGGACTCTCCTTTAGGCGTAACTTTACCTACCAGCACGTCGCCCGAATTGACCTCCGCTCCGATGCGGATGATGCCGTCAGCGTCGAGGTTCATCAAGACATCGTCGGAAGCATTGGGGATGTCGCGGGTGATCTCCTCAGGACCAAGCTTAGTGTCTCGGGCTTGGACCTCGTACTCCTCGATGTGGATCGAGGTCAAGACATCGTCCTTAACCAAGCGTTCAGAGATGATGATGGCATCCTCGAAGTTGAAACCCTCCCATGGCATGAACGCGACGAGCAAATTCTTGCCCAACGCCAGCTCGCCCTGCTCGGTCGAGGATCCGTCGGCCAAGACCATCCCAGCTTCGATCTCCTCGCCTTCTTTGACTAGAGGCCGCTGATTCACGCAGGTGCCTTGGTTGGACCGGGCAAACTTTCGCAGACGATACTCGTCTATATGGCCATCCTCCCGGCGGATCGTAATCTTCTCTGCTACAACGCGCTCTGCGGTGCCGGGACCACGCGCGATCAAAACATCTCCGGTGTCCGTGGCCGCCCGGAACTCCATCCCTGTGCCGACGTAGGGGGCCTCACTGCGCAAGAGCGGCACAGCCTGCCGCTGCATATTCGCGCCCATGAGCGCACGGTTAGCGTCGTCGTGTTCGAGAAAAGGTATCAGCGCCGTGGCGACGGAGACCGTTTGCAAGGGTGCCACATCCACGTAATCAACCTCGTCGGGAGAAACGCTCGCAACGTCGCCCCCTCGGCGCCGGGCCAGAATCGGCTCGGTACCGAGGATTCTGCCCGTCCCCTCCTCCACCGGCGTGTTGGCCTGAGCGATGGTGAACTCCTCCTCCTCGTCAGCGGAGAGGTACTCGATCTCGTCGGTCACGATCCCACCTACGACCTTGCGGTACGGTGTCTGCACGAAGCCGTACTCGTCGACCGCCGCGAAAGTCGAGAGCTGTCCAATAAGCCCAATATTCGGACCCTCAGGCGTCTCGATCGGACACATCCGCCCATAGTGTGTCGGATGCACGTCGCGCACCTCTATGGGAGCCCGCTCTCTACTCAAGCCCCCCGCGCCCATCGCGCTCAAGCGTCGCCTGTGCGAGAGGCCGCTTAAAGTGTTCGTCTGGTCCATGAACTGTGAGAGCTGCGAAGAGCCGAAGAACTCCTTGATTGCCGATGCGACCGGCTTAGTGTTCACGACGCTCTGCGGAGTGATAGCGTCCGCATCTTGGGTCGTCATCCGCTCCCGTACGACCCGCTCCATACGGTACATTCCGATCCGGAACGCCTCCTGCACCAGCTCTCCCACGGTCCTCAACCTACGGTTGCCGAAGTGCTCGTATTCATCCAACTTGTGCCGGACCCGCTCATAGTTGATCCGGCCAAACTCCTTATCCTCGTCAGCGAGCCCTTCGGCGATTCCTATAAGCCGCTTCAAGAGGCCCTCGATGTCCTCTATGGTTAACGTGTATATGTCACCGGGCACATCAAGCTTAAGCTTTTTGTTGACCTTGTATCGTCCAACCTCCGAAAGGTCGTAACGCTTCGGGTCGAAGAAGAGCCCGTCCACAAGATTCTGTGCGTTCTCCAAATTCACTGGCTCTCCGGGCCGTTGCCGCCGGAAGACCTCCAAGAGCGCGTCCTCCCTGGAGGCGGTGTCATCTCTCTCCAGCGTGTTACGCATGAGCCACGAGTTCTCAAAGCGCGTCAGGAGCTCCTCTGGACCGCCCATGTCGAGTGCCTTTAACAATACGGTAATTGGTAGCTTACGCTTGCGGTCTATACGAACTGAGACGTACCCCTTGGTCTCAACCTCAAATTCGAGCCAGGATCCACGAGCCGGCATCAGGCTCGCCGTCAAGACCTGCTTGGTCATGTCCTTTGGCTCCATGATGTACGCCCCCGGCGAGCGCACAAGCTGGGTGACTACGACCCGCTCAGTCCCGTTGATGATGAAGGTCCCCGAGTCGGTCATGAGAGGAAAGTCGCCCATGAAGACGTCTTGCTCTCGAAGCTCACCAGTCTCCTTGACGATGAAACGTACTCGCACGAACAAAGGTGTCGAGTATGTCTTGTCCTTGGAGACACACTCCTCAATGGAGAAGGGCGCGTTCTCGAAGTACGGCTCCCCGAACTCGACGGCATAAGAGCCCGTGTAATCCTCTATGGGGGAGATCTCCATAAGGGTCTGCCGGATGCCCTCGTTGAGGAACCTCTCGAAAGAGGCCCGCTGTATCTCTATAAGATTGGGTAGCTCAAAATCGGTCCTCATCCGGGCATAAGGGTGCCGCTTCCGACGCATGACGGGGTTCACCAAATTAGCTCTCCTCCAGGGGTAAAATTGTTGAAGAACGGCTGAACACGCAACCGAATATCTTACCTCCCGATCTCCGAGAAGTCAAGATACCCACCAACACGCGTTAAACTCTGGGCGCCAAGCCTGTTAGGACCGGCCTTGGATTTTAGCACGCCTGTTCTATGCGTGCTGCCTATCCCTACGTAAGCTCTACGGTGGCACCAGCTTCTTCTAGCTTGGCCTTCAGCGCTTCAGCATCCTCCCTGGAAAGCGCCTCTTTAACGGGGTTCGGGGCGTCGTCCACGAGCGCCTTAGCCTCCTTCAAGCCGAGACCCGTAGCCGCGCGGACCTCCTTAATGACCTGAATCTTCTTCTCGCCAGCCGATTGAAGTACCACGTCGAACTCAGTTTGCTCCTCCTCGGCCGCCGCAGCGGCGCCATCGCCAGCCGGTGCCGCCGCTGGCGCCGCCGCGAAGGCCGCCGCCGACACCCCGAAACGCTCCTCGAGAGCCTTCACGAGCTCCGAGAGCTCAAGCACGCTCATGTTCTCAATGGACTCTAATATCTCTTCCTTGCTCGCCATAGTGCTAAATCCTCCTGACTTTTCGCTTATCGCTACTACTATGCCTGGGCCCTCTTCTGCTCAGCGACCGCGTTCAGCACTACCGCCAGGTTCCGGATGGTGCCGTTAAGGACGTTCACTAGCCCCGCGATGGGTGATTGAATGCCGCCCACTACCTGCGCGATGAGTTGTTCGCGCGCAGGGAGTCTCGAGAGTTCTAAGACGACCGCCGCGCCCACGACTCGGTTATCGTCGAGCAGGCCACCCTTAAGCTCGAACGATTCTATCTCGTCCGAGAATTCGGCCATCAGCTTTGCGCCCGCGACCGGGTCCTCCGAAAAGGCTATGGCCGTAGGCCCCACGAGAAAGTCCGAGAGACCCTCGATACCGACGGCATCCGCCGCGCGGCGCGCCAGCGTGTTCTTCGCGACCACAAAGTCCACGCCCGACTCGCGGCTCCGCGCCCTAAGACGCGTGCTTTGGGCCACGTTCATGCCTTGGTAGTCCACGAGCACCACGGAATTGTCCTTAAGCTTCTCGGCGAGCTCCTCGATCACCCGCGCCTTCTCTTCCCGATTCACACCTCGCTCCTCCATTACTCAAAAACCCCGGGGCCGCAGGCACCCGGGGCTCAAAGCAAGCACTCGAATCTCTCTGCGACCTCGGCCGGGAACCTACTTTTGAGGCTTTTAAACCCTTCCGAACCCCGGCTGTCTCTGGTCTTCCTTTTGCTCTTAGGTCGGCGAGATACTAATCCTTCTCGACCGTAGGGTCAACCTGCATCGCCGGCCCCATAGTAGTCGCTAAGGCCACTGATTTGAAGTACCGGCCCCTGACTGCCGCCGGGCGTATTCTCTGGAGTTCATCGCGCAGGGCGAAGTAGTTCTCGACCAGCTTGTCGATATCGAACGACTTCTTACCGATGATGGCATGGATGATCCCATACCGGTCCACCCGGTACTCGATCTTGCCCCTTTTGATGTCCTCGACCGCTCTACCCACGTTCGGCGTTACCGTACCGCTCTTCGGGTTCGGCATGAGACCACGCGGACCCAAGATGGGACCGAGCCTACCGACAATGCTCATCTGATCGGGGGTCGCGACAGCGACATCGAACTCCATAAAGCCGTCGTCTCGGATGCGCGCTGCCAGATCATCTGATCCCACAATATCCGCCCCGGCCTCTTCGGCCTCTCGAGCCTTCTCTCCAACCACGAAGGCCGCGACCCGCCGCGTCTTGCCGGTGCCATTCGGGAGCATAAGCGTCCCCCGCACCATTTGATCTGCCTTACGTGGATCCACGTTGAGCCTGATGTGAGCCTCGATGCTCTCATCGAACTTCGCCCCTTCGAGGCTCTTCAATAGCTCCAACGCCTCACGCGGCGTGTACAGCCGGTCTTTGTCAACTCTAGCCTTCTGCTCTAACAGTTTTCTACCCACTGATCGTTATCCCCATGCTTCTCGCCGTTCCCTCTATAATCCTCGTGGCTCCCTCGAAATCAGCAGCATTCAAGTCTGGCCGCTTTATACGGGCTATTTCCTCGACCTGCGCTCGGGTAACGGTGCCGACCTTCGTACGGTTCGGTTCTCCGCTGCCCTTCTCGACCCCAGCAGCCTGCTGTAAGAGAAACGCTGCGGGGGATGTTTTGGTAACGAAGGTAAACGAGCGATCTTCGTAGACCGTAATTTCCACGGGCACTACCTGACCCATTTGGTCGCGCGTCGCCTCGTTGAACTGCCTGACGAATTCCCCGATGTTCACCTGCGCCTGGCCCAGAGCTGGGCCAACCGGCGGTGCCGGGTTGGCCTGGCCACCTGTGATCTGCAACTTCAGCTTGCGCGCAACGCGTCTGCCACGCCTTCTGCCCATAGTAGAGTTTGTTCCTTCCTAGCCGTTTAGAGCTTGGCAACCTGAGTGAAGGAGAGCTCGACCGGCGTCTCCCGTCCGAAAATCGAGACCAGAACCTTCAACCTCGACTGGTCCACGTTTATCTCGGAGATTACACCAGTAAAGTCTGCAAGCGGTCCGGCGATGACCTTCACTGTCTCTCCGATCGAGTAGTCCACTGTAGTCTTGACCTTCTCACGAACCTCGACCTCTCCTGGCCGCAACAGGCGCTCAACCTCCGCCCGAGAGAGTGGGGTCGGCTTCTCGCCGGCGCCTACAATCTGGGTAACACCCGGGGTCTGGCGGACCAGACGCCAGGTGTCATCATTCATGTCCATGTTCACCAGGATATACCCTGGGAACTGGCGCTGGATGGTGGGCACCTTCTTGCCATCTTTAATCTCGACGACGCTTTCGGTAGGGATGCTGATTTCGCCGAAATACTGCTTCAGGCCGAATGAGTCTATGCGTCGCTCCATGGTGGTGCGGACCTTGTTCTCATGCCCCGAATATGTATTTACGACATACCACTTCTTCAAAACATCAATCCTTTATAGGAATATAAGCTTGGCGAGGCTCTGGAAGACAAAGTCCCAAAGCGCCACGTACGCTGCGAGCGCCAGCACGATGATCAAAACTACCGCCGTGCTCTGCTGGAGCTGATCCCGATTCGGCCAGCTTACTCGCCGCAACTCACCCCGAACCCCTCTGGTGAAGTCCACCACTCCACTACCGAAGCGGCGTTTCTTCCTGTCCTGTGTCCTCTTCTTGCCAGTGCCCTTGGCTGTAGAGGCGCTTCGCCTGTTACCCATAATTGCCTCGCTCGGTCCGATCTTGGAAAGCAGGGCAGGAGGGACTCGAACCCCCGACCTGCGGTTTTGGAGACCGCTGCTCTACCAACTGAGCTACTGCCCTCTGCTCGTCACCTGGTTTCCCGGTGGGCCGTATGTTGCCGGCACCACGGGCAATACTTCTGTAATTGAAGGCGGTCCGGAGTGTTTCGCCGATTCTTACGGCTGTGGTAGTTCCGGCGCTTGCACTCCTCGCATGCCAGCGTTACCAATTGTCGCATAAAATCCTCCAAATTGTAGAGAGGTGAGACAAAACGCCTTACCCTCCACGCCACAAAAAGATATCTATTCCAGTATTTCAGTTACGACGCCAGCACCTACCGTTCTGCCACCCTCTCGAATGGCAAAGTTTAACCCCTCATCCATCGCTATAGGACTGATCAGCTCTACTGTCATCACCGTGTTGTCTCCAGGCATCACCATCTCCACG
>DASQSI010000270.1:0-3916 GCA_035642415.1 Rubrobacteraceae bacterium | reverse complement strand
GCTGTACCTGACGCTCGATGGGGAGTACTACCTAACCGGCGCGACACAAGCGACGGAACCGACCCTTCTTGGGAAATACGGAGAAAGCGGTGGGTTCGATCGGACCAACACCAAGCTCGCGTTCCTATCGGGCAGCGGTGTCGCCATCTACGACGGCCAGGCAAAGGAGTGGCGAGAGGTGCCCGACATCCATATCGGCGGACGCATCTCCACGCCGACGTTCTTGCACAATGGTGACGGGCTCTTATATCTCAAGGACCCGCTTGAGGCGAAAGGCGATACAGTGCAAGTCTACACGGCCAACACCGAGGGCAAGGTGGAGGGACAGGCGGTGGATTTGCCCCAATCAACGCGCTTCTTCGGCGATCCGGTGGTCAGCTACGATGACCGCTACGTGCTCATCGAGGCTACGTTCGGGCCTCAGGGTGACGACGATTACGTGGGGAACTCAAAGCCCAAGGACGCCCGGTTGGTGCTCTACGATCGCTTCGATAACAAGGTGCTCGACTCCGGCACCACGCGAGGCGTCGACCCGGTCTGGCATCGTTAGAGGATCGAGATAGGTGAGAGGCCGTAAAAGTCTGCTAAGCCGCTATAGATGATAGAGGACGCCCTGTCCTAACGGGTTGCAGTAAAGGGCCCGGTCATCGTGCTGGGCTTTCCCCATTTCCTCGAAAATTTTACTGTGTTTTGCTGTGTTGTTGCTTGTGCCGGAGGTAGGATTCGAACCCACCCTCCCCGGAGGGAACCGGATATTGGGTCCTCTACGCTCAAAGACAGGGACTGACACGGAGGGACAGGGAGAGACAAAACTACGCTTTATAGGGGATTAGGCACTCCCGAAGGGACAGACAGAGACACGCAGTTGCGGTCAGAATTGCCGTCAAAAGTTAGAGGCTGTTCGGAGGATAGGAGCTTAGGCAAAGCGACCGCGATGCGACTAGCCTACCGTCTAATGAGGGTAGCGTCTAACACCGTTTTTCGAAACCCAACGGACAGATGCTTTCTCAAGCGTTCTCTACAATCAGCTCGTCCTCAATGCGTTGCCTGATCTCGTCTCGCGCCCTGCGGAATACTTCTAGCCGCTGCGCCTCAGGGCCAGAGGCTTGGGAGGGATCTTCGAAGGACCAGTGCAGTCGCCGGTTCGCGTTAGGGAAGACCGGGCAAGCCTCGTTGGCCTCATCGCAGACGGCGATCACGTAGTCGAAGGATTCCCCAAGGTAACGTTCTAAGGTCTTCGACTTCTGGTCAGAGATGTCGATCCCAATCTCGTCCATGGCTGCTATGGCTTGCGGTCTGACAGCGATCGCCTCCGTACCGGCGCTATGGACCTCGAAGCGACCTCTGGCAAGATGTCGTAAAAGGCCTTCAGCCATCTGAGAACGGGCCGAGTTGTGCGTGCACAAAAAGAGCACCCTTGGGCGGGACTCTTCAGGTTTAACTGCGGGAAGGTTAACAGTGAACGTCGAGCCTTCCCCGGGCACACTTTCGACGGTTACTCGCCCTCCGTGGTTCTCGGCGACATGCCGAATTATCGAGAGACCAAGGCCGGTCCCACCGGTCTCCTTGGAGCGGGCCTTGTCTACCCGGTAAAAGCGCTCAAAGATTCGCGTGAGGCTCTTCTCAGGTATACCGATGCCGGTGTCAGAGATACGCACAACGATTTCGCTTCCGTTCGACTCATCGCTCACCTCCACGCGTCCGCCGGGTGGGGTGTACTTCACGGCGTTGTCTACGAGGTTGGCGAACATGGAGACGAGCTGAGTCTCATCTCCTCGAACGGTATATGGGGCGGCGTCGCTGGAGCCCTTCCAAGAGAGGGTGATGTTCTTTAGGCGGGCGGCCGGTCGGAGGCGAGCAAGCACGGTCATGAGTATGCTTCTGACGTCTACGAGCGCAGGGTTTTGGACCCCTTCCTCGCTCTCTAGGCGCGCCAGATCTAGAAGGTCGGTGATCAGCTGGGCGAGTCTATCGGTCTCGTTCTTGAGCTGCTCAGCGAAAAAGCGTGCCTGATCAGGATCCTCGTCCATGATCTCTACGAGGCTCTCGGCTAGCAGTTTGAGGCTCGTCGCCGGGGTTTTTAGCTCGTGAGAGACGTTAGCGACAAAGTCCCGCCGGATCTTATTGACCCGCTTCAGCTCGGCGAGGCTTACAGAATCAACCTCCTCGGAGCCGATCTCTCTACGCTGTTCTAGCATCTCTCTTACTCGCCCGGCTCCACCCGCTCCACAGCAGAAGCTACCTCGCTCCTGCTGAGTCCTTTGGGACGCGTCTCGAAGCGGTAGCCCAAACCCCGAGCGGTGTGTACGTACTCGTAGTCGCTCTTCTCCGCCAAAGCAGCGCGGATACGCCGAATGTGCACGTCTATGGTGCGCGAGGAGCCTACCCCGGCGTGCCCCCACACCTCTTTGGCTAGCCCCTCCCGGTTCTTTAGCTCCCCGGGATGGGCAGCCAAAGCCGCCAACAGCTCGAACTCTTTGAGCCTCAAGTTCAAAGGCTCGCCCTTCACCTGGGCGATAAAGTTCTTCGTGTCTAGCCGGAGGTCGCCTGCCTCGATGATCCTGCCCCGTGTTCCCTGCAAAGCCGTGCTCCGCTTGAGGTTGGCGTTGATCCGCGCTACGAGTTCCTTCATGCCGAACGGTTTGGTCACGTAGTCGTCGGCGCCGGCCTCGAAGCCTTTGACTTTGTCCTCTTCGGCGTCCTTGGCGGTGATCATGATGATCACTACTTCCCGGTCCTCTTCTCGGATTCTCTCGCAGACCCTTATACCAGACTCCCCGGGGAGCATCACGTCGAGCAAGATAAGGTCTGGCCGGTGCTGGCGGACCAGCTTGAGGGCCTCTGTCCCGTTCGTCGCCTTCTGCACCCCGAAGCCTTGGCGGGAGAGGTTGTACGCCAAAGTGTTCAGGATCACCGGGTCGTCCTCGACGACCACAACCTCTGCTGCGCTTAACACACCTATGACCATAGCACACCAACCCCCATGACTCCCCTCCAAGAGGTACTTAGGAGGGGTCTCGTCGCACGCCCACATGGTAGGGTACCGGCCGCCCACTTAGGTTACACGAGTGTAAAAAGGGAATTAAAAGTCCGTTAAACGGGCCGCTGGGCCGACAGCCCAGCGGCTCTTAAAAGGGGACACCTACGAGTACGGACAGTACCATCAGCGTCACCCCAGCCACCGCGATCAATACCCCTGCCCACCTGTTTCCTGCTTCGTCGTAGGCAGTCATCTTCTGCTCTACGGGGTACTCTGGGGCCGAAAGCCGAGGGCTATCTTCTTTTAAGCTCAACGCGTATACCTCGGGTATTGGGGGCTTCTACGGATACGTTTAGTCGATCTCATCAAAAAGCTCCCTAGGTAAGGCACTCGCACCCTCGTGGTCCTCGGCGTAGCGCCGGGGATGAAGACCTTCGTCTCTAGCCCGCTTAGCGATTAGCGTTTCTTGGAGGATGGCCGCGTAGTATACGCCGCACCCACAGACGCTCGTAGAGGCGGTAAGGTTCAACGTCTCGCCACAGTCGCACTCAATCCTCTTACGTCCCGGACGCCACGCGTAAACCATGCCGCATGGCACCTCATGGGTGTCGTAGCTTCTCTCGATGTGGCCGGTTACCTTCATTATTTATCAACCTCCTCTCTTTCTTTGCCAATGTTGGCGCCCATAACCGATCCCTCTGACGAAACCGCGCAATAGGGCAGGCCCAGCTGACTTCTTCTACAGTTCATCGAAGCTCCTTAAAAGTTATTCGCCCAGAGGTATCCACCTGCTCAACCTGCTCTCTATGCCGCCAACGAGGCCACCAGTGCGTAGTACTCAGGGGTACTGTAGTAGCGTTCCTGAAACCGTATATAGGCCTCTTTGCCTTCAAGTTGTTCGAGGTAGTCCTCTAGCCACGAGGAGTAATAACAACG
>DASQSI010000269.1:0-9881 GCA_035642415.1 Rubrobacteraceae bacterium | reverse complement strand
AAACTGGTGTAGAGGACCCCAGTCCACCGACCGGGATCCTTTAATTTCCCTGCCTTTTGCAGGGATTTCAGGAGTGGAGCCGAGGGGATTCGAACCCCTGACCTCCGCCGTGCAAAGGCGGCGCTCTCCCGACTGAGCTACGGCCCCGATACCAAAGGGTGAGTTTAAGCCCCAAGTCCACGTCCTTCAACGTTACTCGAAGAGCCGGGTTCGTCTTTCCAGGTATGTTGAGTTAGAGTTTGAAGAGTGCACCAGAGAGGAGGCGAGAGGCTTTGGTAGAGCACTTCGAGCTCATCGTCTTCGGGTTACTCGTCTCCGTGGCGAGGCTCGTGCTGCTCGCGTACACCCTCAACGTGCCGTACCCGATCTTCCTCGTCCTTGGCGGCCTGGTCCTTCTTCGTCCCCAGCATCCCCCAGCTCCAACTTGAGCCGGAGCTGGTTTTGCTGATCTTCCTGCCGCCGCTTCTCTACTCGGTGGCGTTCTTCTCCTCGCTGCGCGAGTTGCAGGCCAACTGCGACCCATAGGGCTCCTTTCTGTCGGCCTGGTAGTGCTCACGATGGACGTCGTAGCTGGAGTTGCGCACTGGGCGGTAGGGCTGTCGTGGTCAGTGGCTTTCGTGCTCGGAGCCACCATCTCGCCGACGAACCTGGTAGCGGCGACGGTCACTGCTGAACGGCTCGGGGTACCCCTCCGGATCGTGACGGGCCTCGAAGGGGAGAGCTAACCAACGACGGCACCGGGCTGGTTCTCTACCCTACAGCCCTGGGAGTGGCCATGGGGGAGGCTTTTCCTTCCTGGAAGTGGGCCTGCGATTCGTGGGGAACGTCGTCGCCAGGATAGCGATAGGACTAGCCGTAGGAGTTTTGATCGCAGCACTGCGTCGCAGAATAAAAGAGCCACTGGTTAGAGATCACGATCACGCTATTACAGCCTACGCTGCATATCTACTGGCCGAGGAGCTGGGTGCCTCGGGAGTTCTGGCAGCGGTGACGGCCGGGATCTGCCTGGGCTGGCAAGCTCCCCGACTGACTTCACCAAGCATCCGCCTACAACCGTTCTCGGTATGGAATGTCCTTACCTTCTTGTTGAACTCGATACTGTTTATCCTGATGGGATTGCAGCTCCCAGCGATCTTAGAAAACTCTTCGGGAAGACCGGTGATGACGCTGACCTTAGACGTAGCGCTCCTATGCCTGGCAGCGATCGTCATCCGCTTCGCCACCCGCCGGAGCAGAGACGAGGGAACAGTGAGGGATTTCGACGTCTCCGGTAAAGAGGGCTATGAAGCACGTTCTGAGGCCTTTAAGCGCTTAGACGCGAGTTGATCGAGGCGGAGCGCGAGACCGTGCTCCGCCTGAGAAGCGAATGTAAGATCGGAGACGAGGTCATGCGCCACATCGAACGTGGCCTCGACCCGGAAGAATGAGGCTCGAGGCTTGACGGTCGTCACCGACGCCGGCACTTCCGCGAGGGTGGCGCTATGCTAGACTACGGCGTCCGAGACATAGAGAAGATGGGCCGAGCTATGAGTAAAGGCAAGATCGCTGCGCTCTTATTTACGATACTCGTTCTCAACCTGAGTACGAGCGCTTGCGCAGGGATAACCTCTCAGGGGCCTCTAGAACAAGAACGAGCCGCCGAAAACCAAATGCCCGCTACGGAAGAGCTGACGGCGAAGAAGAACAGAGAATTCGCAGAGTACCAGGAAAAGACCGCCAGAGAAGAACGGCTAATGCGGGAAAAAACCGAACAAACGCCACAAGGACAATAACCGCAGCTTGCGCTTGCTACGCAAGCGCAATTACTCCCGGAAGGACCAGGACGTTATGGCAGCTTTAGAACTGCCAGTTGTAGGGGAGGAACTTGCCCTCGCAGATTATCCTCACCCGGTCTCCCTCGGGGTCTTCTACCCGCTCCACGTTTAGACCGAAGTTTATGGCGCTCATTATTCCGTCTCCGAACTCCTCGTGGATCAGGGCTTTTATTGTTGTCCCGTAGACCTGGATGACCTCATGCAGCCTGTATATGGTGGGATCTACAGGGACATCTGTGTCCAGAGACCCTCTCATCGGTATCTCCTGCAGGACGGCAGTGACCTCCTGGTCCAGTCCGAGAATGTCTACCACCTGCTCGGCATCTTCGGCACTCATCGGATGCTGTCCCAGGAGCGCCGCCGTCATCCACGCCTTGTGCCGTCCGACCTTCTCAGCTATGGCTTCGAAGGTAAGCCCCTCCTGCCTCTTGGCCTCAAGGATTAGCTCGGTCGCCTCTTTGCGGTCCATGACGGTCCTCTCCTTCGCTCACCACGCCCTCTAACGGAGATAAGCATAACAGCTCCTGGACTAGTAGCTCACCCCTACACCGCGATAAGCTCACCTTGGATACGCCTCAGGAGCTGACCCCTGGCACACCGGAACACCTCAAGGCGCTCCTCCTCGTTACCCATGGCCCGAGAAGGATTCTTAACGGCTAACGCAGGCGCCGTTTTGCTTCAGGGATGCAGGGTGGGCCTCGTTGGCTTCGTCGCAAACGGGCGCTACCCAAAGCAAAGGCTCCTCCAGGCAACGCTAAGGTCTTCGACTCCTGCCCGGAGATGTCGGCCCTAGCCCCTCGTCTAGAAGTGGAAACAACCTCCGCTACACCTAGCAACAAGGAAACCACGTCCGCTGGGGCTTAGCGAGCAGAAACATCAATCCCACCCCGAACCAGGGCTCCGATGTGAGCGCAACCGCAGCGTTCACCGCCAAACCTAACGGCTGAGTCCGGATACGATTAAGTATACAACACCTATCACAAATAGAGCAGCCGGCACGCAGCCCATTGCCCACATTCACGAGTGTGGCACTTGTGTCGACGATCGGGCGCACAACGGAGCACCGGTTGAGTATCCGCTCAACACTGTAGCTACGCAACAAGGGTGGACGGGCTTGAGCACAACCACCCTCTCGGGCATTTCCGTACATACGCTCTTCTCCGGCTCTCCTAAATACCTAATCGTGCACAGCCGTGACGGAAACCAACGAAACTCCTACTGATATATCCTGTGCGGACCTCGTCGTCCGGCCGGCGGTAGTGCCTCTGGAGGCGGTTCCACTAGCGGTAGTAGTTCGTACTAGTACGTTAAACCGAGCCGACGGAAGGAGACGGGTGGTATTGGGTATGCCCCGAGTGGATCCAGCACACAGGTGTGGAATACTGAGGTTACGGCGACACTTTCCGTAAGGGGTAAAATAAGAGCTGCAGGATAGCGACCATTTATTGAGAGGTGGGAATTATGGCTCTCTACGAGTACAGATGCTCCGACTGCAAGGAGGACTTTGAGTTGATGCGTTCTATGAACGCGGCTGACGACCCGGCCGAGTGTCCGGAGTGCGGCGGGATCGACTCACGGCGTCTGGTCTCCAACTTCGCTTCCGTCACCCCCGGCGCCTCCGCCCTGTCCACCAACTCTGCCACGATGCCCGTCCGCAAAGCGGGTGGAGGCTGCTGTGGCGGAGGGTGCTGCGGCTAGGGGAACCCCGGAAGAGGTTCCCGATCTCGTCCTCAAGGGCATCAAGGAGTTCAACAAGGGGGAGTTCTACGAGTGCCATGAGTACCTTGAGGAGGCCTGGATGCAGGAGCCAGGGAGGGTCCGGTTCCTCTACCAGGGCATCCTCCAGGTCGGTGTCGGCTTTTACCATCTAGGTAACGGCAACTGGCGCGGGGCTACAGGTCTTCTTCGCCGCGGCGTCGCCCGCCTCAAGGAGTTCGAGCCCGACACCTCAGGCATAAACGTCGCCCGGCTCGTTCGGGAATGCGAGCAGTGTCTTAAAAAGCTCGAAGAGTTAGGACCCGGGAGAGTCGACGAGTTCGACCGGTTCCGGACGCCCAAAATACAGTTCCTCTAGGGCTACTCTCCATACAACGTTCTCCATAGGCTCTCGGCGGAGACAGCAAACTTCCTAGCGTTGCGGCCAAGCTTTTGTTGTTGAAGATTTCGCTGGTGCTTAGGTGGATTTCTTCCCTCGGCAAAGCCGTGGAGCGCATCCCACGCCTACCCTCTGACTACACACGGAACGCGCTCGGCAGGAGCCACCTGCCCTCGTCGTCCCCCGCTTGGGGCGCGTGGCCACCTCTAGATCTCCCGTTACGGCACCTACCTCTTTCGTCATGACGCCCCTGATGGTTGAGGCGATGGCCGAACGCATTCCGTTAGGATTCACATTGCCTTCGGGCGAGGTCACCTCTAGCTCCCCGTGCACGTGTTGAGCATCTGCTCTAGCGCTGCCTTCTCCTGCTCATTGACGCTAAGACTGTACTTGGACTTGATCTGTATCCAGCGCTCCGCGTAGTCACACCACTCAGACTTGTTGGGTGGCTTCCACGCCTCTGGGCCCTTATCGCCTTTTTCCTGATTAGCATTGTCTTCGACCGAGAGCAGTACTTCGGGATCGTTGGCGTAGCGCTCGCGCTGCTTATCGTCCCACGAGGACGCTCCTGAGCGCCAGGCGTTCGCTAGCGGCACGACATGATCTATATCTAAGTCCTTAGGGTCGGAGTATGTCTGGCCGGTGTACGGGTCGGGCCATTCCCCCGAGTTCACCTTGCAGCCCTTCCCCACCTTTACATTCTTTCCATCACGGATCAGCGCAGCCTCACGCGTGTCACAGGAGGAATCCGGAGGGGCCCAACCGAAATCGCTGGCCTTGCTCCAATGATGGAACCTGTCGCGCGAATAGCCGGACATCGAGGCGGGCGATGCAACCTTGAGCTTCTTCAGGGTCTCTGAGGTCTCGGCCGAGCCACTCCCCCGGCTCGTCTTAGTAGGTGTCGTGGCCTGGCTGGTCTTGGCAGTGGTGGCCTGCTTTGTCTTGCCAGTTCCAGCAGTATTCCCATCGCTACTTTCGGACCCTGTGGTGGTGCAAGCCACCCCAAGGACGAGGATGAGGACCAGCGCGATTGCCAATATGAGCTTTCTTGTCGTAGGCGCTAGTCTTCCACCACCACTACCAACTTCTTTCATATCGCTCCTCAGAGCTAAGTCGCAGCTTGCGCGGAGGTTGTAGGCCCTCAAAACGATACGGGGTATGTGCAAACTTAAAGAGGCCAGATGCAGCTTATCACTGGCCTCTTTAGTGGTGGCGCTATAGTCTTAGCTGTGCTGTACTGCTACCGAGTCCGCGTCGTCGCGCCGCGCTATCGCTCCTCGCCCCGCCGCAAGCTGTGTTCCTCAGACCTCTCGCCACCTCCGTCACCGAAAGCGAAACGCTGCTGGCCAGTAGAAGAGTAGTCGTTACCCTCTGTCACCTGCCGGCGGTTATAGGCCTTCTCTACAACGTCCTTGGCCACCTCTCGACCGCCGATCCCAAACGCTATAGCTAAAGCCAAAGCTACCGCCCCTAGCAAGATCAAGAAAGTGGGCGCCGTAAGTGTAACCGCGATCCCAAGCTGCGTTAGAGCCACGAAAACGGCATAGATGATGACACCATACTGCACAACAGAGGCCAAAATGTCCGAGCTCGTTGCTCCCCTGACTATGCTAGCGAGGAAGTTAGCCAAGAGCGCAGCCAATAAGAGGATTAGTATGGCCACAAATATGCTGGGGATATAGGCGATAAGCTGGTTAAGGAATCCTGAGATCTGCTGAAGGCCTAAAGCGTCGGCGGCCATCGTTATAGCTATGATAAATACGAACCAGAACACCACCTTGCCTAAGACGCCTGAAGGGGTCTGACGCGTGCTGGCCCTGTCGAAGAACTGCTTGACACCCCCGCGCTCCATCCAGTCCTCAAAGCCTACGCTCCTTAAGACCTTGGTGACGAGCGCCTGCAGGACCTTGGCTATGATGTAGCCGACGACCAGGATAATGATCGCCCCTATGATCTGCGGTATGTAGCTTAAGAATACGCCCAAAGCGTTCTCTAGAGGCTGAAGAAGATTCACTTTATTGTCTCCTTTCTAATAATATTGGGTCGCTAGATCTGTCTTGCTCTGTGGCTACACGGTTACTCAAGCCTCGGCTAACCACCCGCTTACTTACGTCGGCAGAGCAACAACGTCCGACACGACTAGCACGCGCCAAAGCGTGCCTCTTCACTGTGGGGTCAAGAAGCTCCCCTTCTTCGCCCGTAAAGCAATTCATGAAGTCGTCCCGCTCTACCCCTGCGAGAGCGACCATCACCTCGGCTTCGATTTCCGGCATCGGATCCAGCACAACCCCCTCGACGCCTGCGCATGGTCCGAGGAGTGCCGAGACGAGTTCTCGGGCCGTAGTTTCCCTGCCTTGCCAACAAGTCCCCCACGTCCCGAGCCGGATAAACATCTCAGCTTCCTCCCCGAAGCTGAAGACCGGTAGCACTTCCTTCCCGCTAGGGAGGGTGATAACAAGTACATCCAACCGGCCGTGGTCGTAGCTCCTCGTGATCAGCCAATACGGGGGGTGTACGGTACCCTTCATTAGTGTCGTACCTCCTTCGCTTTCCAAAAGTGCTCATTGGGCAGTGATCGGTACCTGCGCTTCTGTATTGAGCAAGGACAGCTGCTCGTGGAAGTCAGTTTGCGCGCTGTTCTACGTACCGCAGTACCGACGCTCGCCGATGGTCTCTGCGCTCTCGAGGCCAAAGTAGATGCGGACCTGCCGCTCGAACTCGGCCGTTATCTCCTCGAGGTCCTCGAAGCCTGGGGCATCCTTGACCTTATCCTTGGGTTGCAAGACCTCGATCAGCTGATGCTCATCGTCGACCCGAACGATATCGGTTGGAATCAAGGTAGTCCTCGAATCGAAAAACCCCGTCCTGATGCCGATGTACTCAAGTTGATCGTTTAAATCATCCACGAAGAGGTCGCCGACCTTGCCGATCTTCTCGCCGTGCCGGTCATAGACCTGATAATCCGCTAAGCGCTCTTCGACTCCAATGGACCGGTCGCTGCGTGTCTCCATTGCACACGTCCCTTTCCAAGACTGTTTTGCCACGTGCTATTTCTAACCAGACTTTGTTAAGAAACCGTAAATGAGCAGTAGCGTTTGCTAAATACGAGGTCCTTGGCTTTGGCTTTAGGCTAGTACGCAGTAAAATCCGCAGGATACTAGCCAACTAGCGAAGGTATTAGGGAAGTTAACCATGGTGGGGTCCTGTGCAAACTGACAGAAGTGAACAGGAGTCGACCCGCTTAGCCGCACTCGATGATTTGGGCGCGGTACGGCCCGAAGCCGACCAAGTCCTCCAGGAACTTGTCGATGAGGTGCGCAGTATATTCGGTGCCGAGCTGTGCCTGGTGAACCTGATCCTCTCCGATGTGCAGTACTTCAGAGCTTGGTCCGGTGCTCTCCCACCATCCCTGGCTCAAGCGAGACAAGACCCTCGCGAGCACAGCATGTGCCAATATGTTGTAGGGACAGAGATGCCACTTGTCGTGCCCGACTTCTTGGCCACTCAAGAGTTCAAGGACCAGCACTTCTGTGTGACCTACGGTATACGCTTCTACGCCGGCACGCCGTTAGTAACCTCCGAGGGACATGCTATAGGCACCCTCTGTGTGCTGGACACCCGCCCAAGAGAACTCAGCGAAGAGCAGATGAGGATGCTGGCGGCGTTTGCCCGAGCGGTGGTAGGAAGGCTCGAGCTGCTCGGTGCACTCAGACGCGAACAGACTGCTAAGGAGAAAGAAGCTCAGCGCAGCCAGGAGCTACAGCGTACGCTGGATGCCTCCTTGGATATGATCACGACCATCGGGGTAGATGGGACGCTCAAGAGTATGAGCTTGGCCAGCAAGGCAATACTCGGGTACGAACCCGAGGAGCTTGTCGGACGAAGCTTTATGGATCTGGTTCATCCAGACGATCGTGAACTCAGCATAAATGCTACCATCGCCATTGCCGACGGGGTAAGCATAGAGAGCTTCGAGAACCGGTGTAGGCGCAAGGATGGGAACATCGCCTGGATCGAGTGGAAAACTCGATATCTCCCCGAAGAAGGCGTTGTGTACTGCGTGGCTCGCGACATCACCGAACGCAAGCGGGCGGAGAAAGCTGTGCGAGAGAGCGAAGAGCTGGTCCGAACGCTCCTCGACAATTTTCCGAACGGTTCAGTAAATGTTTTCGACAAGGACCTGCGCTACATCTTCGCTGACGGACAAGGACTAGAGCAAGCCGGTCTATCCTCCGAACTATTGGTAGGCAAAACGCTTGCCGAGCTGTTCCCAAAGGAATCAGTCGAGTTAGTCACGCCATATTATCGTAGAGCATTCGCAGGAGAGGCCGTCGAGTTCGAATTGCCGCTCGGTGAGCGCACCTACGGCATTAATGCTGCCCCACTACGAGAGCATGCTGACGACGTTCGCGCAATAATAGCGGTTGCGCTCAACATAACTGAGCGTAAACAAGCCGAAAAGGAACGCGCCCAACTACTGCTCCGAGAGCAGGTGGCCCGCGCCGAGGCCGAGGTGGTGCAGGCACGCCTCGCGGCCATACTAGATAACCTTAACGAAGGCGTGCTGGTAGCTGATGTGCACGCTCACATATTGTTTGCCAACCCGGCCGCCTGCGCCATGTTGGGTATGACAAGCGCACAGCCCCTTGAAGAGCTGCCGGACCTCTGGGAGGATCTTCACCTGCCGGAAGCGGTCACCCACTGTGCCAAAAACGGGGAGAGCGTAGAAGCTCGGGTACGCTACGGAGAGACCTTCCTGCGGGTTAAGCTAGAGTGCCTCTCTGAACCTGGCAATCAGGGCGATGTACTGATCGTCATCCAAGACCTTTCGGCAGGTAGCCGCCTAGAGGCCGATCAGCAGCGGTTTCTGGCCAATGCTGCCCACCAGCTCAGAACACCTATCATGGCCATCCTGGGCGCGGCAGAACTGCTGGCAACAGGAGACGACGCAGACCCTACCGTCAGGCGCCCTCTCTTAGACCATATCTTCTCTGAAGGGCGCCGCATGCAGCGGCTATCGGAAACTTTGTTACGCTTATCCCGGATAGGCTGGGATCGGCGGGAACCCAGCTTACAGGTCGTAGACTTGAGCGAAGCAGGACAAGAAGCGCTCGAGCGGATGGTTCCACTAGTAGAAAACATGGGGCTCAGGGTCCTTATTGAAGGTGAGAGCGCTTGCGTGCGCGCCGATCCTGAGTGGCTTCAGGAGGTACTTTTGGTCTTACTCAGCAACGCTATAAAGCACTCGAACCGGGGTGAAGATATAAGGCTTCGCGTTAGAGGTAGCACTATGATCGTAGAAGATGAGGGGGTGGGGATAAGCACAGAGGACCTTCCTCACATCTTCGAGCGCTTCTACCGCGGGCAAGACAACTCCGAAGGCTTTGGCCTGGGGCTATCCATCTGTCGAGAGCTCACCGAGCGGATGGGAGGAAATATCTCCATCTGTTCTCGAGAAGGGGTTGGTACAGCCGTCAAGATCGAGCTACCTGAGGTAGACATCGTAGATGCCTAGGATACTGCTAGTTGAGGATGATGTTGCAATAAGGAGCATCATGGAACGCGCCTTCGAGCGCGAGGGGATGAGCGTAAAAGCTATTGCGGATGGCGAGGCGGCCCTAAAGAGCTTTCGCTCGGTCGATTCCTTCGATGTGGTTGTGCTGGACATAATGCTCCCGGGCGTCGACGGCATAACCCTCTGCCAGGAGCTCAGGAAAAGCAGCAACGTACCAATAGTTATGCTCACCGCCCGCGATGGTGAGAGAAACGTCGTCATGGGCCTCGAAGTGGGGGCTGATGATTACGTCAGCAAGCCGGTTAGCCCACTGGAGGTAGTGAGCCGCGTTCGGGCCCACCTCAGGCGCCGACGCATGGACGGTCGGGCGCCCGATCAAAAGCTCACATTTCCTGGCCTTGCAATAGATCTTTTGCGCCGGCAGGTCTCAGTCCAGGAAAATCTTGTTGATCTAACC
>DASQSI010000268.1:0-18407 GCA_035642415.1 Rubrobacteraceae bacterium | reverse complement strand
CACTACTTGACGAACTCGATGGGTCTTGCCAACCGCTCTAACCGTATCTCTTGTACGCCACCAATGAGCAGGCTGCGGAATTTCAGCTCTGTGGCTGTGTGCTTTTGAATCAAGCTCCATAAGATCAGCAACCTAAGCAGTAGTAAGGACCGCCTCCAAGTTCACCTCCTGTTGTTAGATTCGCTCTGGGTTAGTATAGAGTGCGCTATGCCCAAATCACGCAAAGAACGCGAGACCAAGGAGAAACAGTTGACGCGCTTCGAAACCCGGGCCGTCCACGCCGGCGAGTGTCGCACCTATCTGGCGACAGACGGCCAACCGGACGGGAGTCTCTACCCGATCTCCACCCCCGTCTACCTCTCTACGACCTTCGCCCACGCGGACATCGAGCAGACGGACAAGGTCCTGGGCGGCGAGGAGCCGGGCTACAGCTACACCCGCTACGGGAACCCGACGGTCGCAGCCTTCGAGGAGGCGGTTGCATCCCTGGAGGGCCGGGGACGCGCGTTCGCCTTCGCCTCGGGCATGGCGGCCATACACGCCGCGCTCCTGGCGGCGGAGCT
This sequence comes from Rubrobacteraceae bacterium, assembly GCA_035642415.1. GTDB lineage: Bacteria > Actinomycetota > Rubrobacteria > Rubrobacterales > Rubrobacteraceae > Rubrobacter_F. Next base: position 17,844 of record DASQSI010000268.1, on the reverse strand, counting down.
GACCAGTGGGGCGACGGTACTGGCTGCCGAGCAGCTCTTCGGTTCCACATCCTCGCTTCTGGTTCAGATCTTTGGCGCGAGCGGGGTCGAGGTGCGCTTCGTCGACGCCTGCGACCTCGCAGCGGTCGAGAAGAAGATCGAAGAACTAACACCTAGGGCCGTCGTGGTCGAGACCATCTCTAACCCTCTGCTGCGTGTCGCTGACGTGCCGCGTATAGCGGAGCTCGCGCGGGCTGCAGGCTCAACCTTGATCGTGGACGCCACCTTCTGCACCCCCTACCTCCAGCGTCCTCTGGAGCTCGGAGCGGACATCGTCGTCCACAGCGCGACCAAATACCTCTCCGGCCATGGCGACCTGACGGGCGGCGTTGTGGTTACCGACACCCCTTACGATGGGGCTCTGGATCAGATCCGCAAGCTGATCGGTGGTCTTATGGCGCCGTTCGAGGCCTGGCTCGCCCTGCGAGGCGTGAAGACGCTGCCTTTACGCATGGGCCGCCAGTGCGAGAACGCCAAAGAGATCGCCACACACCTCGCCGCCCATCCGAAGGTCGCTAAGGTGTACTACCCCGGCTCAAAGGACCACCCGGATAACGAAGTCGCCCGCCGCACGCTGGCCGGCGCCGGCGGCCTCGTCTCCTTCGAGTTAGACACACACACGCCCGAGGGAGGCCGCGAGGAGGCGTTTTGCTTTCTGAACGCGCTCAAGCTCTGCGTAAAGGTCCCGAGCCTCGGCGACATCTACACCTTGGCGATACACCCGGCCACGACCTCGCACCGGGAGCTCTCTCCCTCTCGCCGCGCACGCCTCGGGGTTAAGGAGAACCTGATACGAGTCTCCTTAGGCATCGAACACCCCGACGACATAATCGAAGACATAGAGCAAGCGCTAGAAAAGGTATAGGATGGACAAAAGGGTTGTTCGTACCCTCGAGCGCCGCGGCTCTGCGAACGCCCCATAATCTATGAACCACGTTGTCCTTTTGGGTGATTCGATCTTCGACAACGCCCCTTACATAGGGGGCGCACCAGACGTCGTCGAAGAAGTGCGGCAGCGTTTGCCGCGGGGGTCCAAAGCAACGCTCAATGCTATCGACGGGAGTATGGTGGAAGACGTACGCGGACAGTTGCGACGCCTACCAGCAGACGCGACGCATCTGATCGTCAGCGCCGGCGGCAACGATGCGCTCGGCAGCAGCGACATCCTCTATGCACCGGTCCGATCCACCGCTGAAGCGCTCGCCGGGCTCGCCGACATCGCCGAGCAGTTCGAGCGCAGGTATCACCGTATGCTGACAGAGGTGCTCACATACGAACTACCGACGGCGATCTGTACCGTCTACTACCCGCGCTTCCCCGACCAGGCCCTGCAAAGGGTGGCGGTCACCGGGTTGACGGTGTTCAACGATTGCATCATCCGCACAGCAGTCGCTAACAACATCCCCCTGCTCGACCTGCGGTTCATCTGCACGGAAAAAGAAGACTACGCCAACCCTATCGAACCCTCAGCGCAGGGCGGGGCGAAGATCGCTTCCGCAATCGTGAGATTGGTCGTACACGGTTTCGCCGGCGGCACAACAGAAGTGTTTACTTGATAATCACTCGACCCCGAGCTGTCTCTTGAGCTGCTCCGCATCGGTGGTCGGGCTCTGGCAAGCATACTGCACACAAACGTAAGCGGTAGCCCTACCGTCGCGCACGGAGCGGTCAGCCAGTAGCGGCACGAGCCGTGAAGCCTCCTCGTCGCTTTCGGAGCGGCCTGCAACCACCTTATTGGGAAGATAGGCGGAATAAACCGCCGCCAATAAAGCCTTGGTGTCGGGCGCTTCCGGGTTTCCGATCACGGCGACCTCATAGGGCGTGGACATGTAGAAGTCCAGCGCCGAGAGGAGCCGCCCGAAGCCCCCGGAGATACGGGCAATCGCCCCGCTCAAACCTTCGAGGATAGCCTCGGCGCGCCGGCGGTAGTCTTCACGGTCGAGGAGTACGGAGAGCTTGAGTAGCACGTCAACAGCAACCGAGTTGCCCGACGGCGCAGCACTATCGTAGACGTCGCGCGGGCGGGTGACGAGCTCCTCGTGATCAGCCGACGTATCGTAGAAAGCGGCCCTCTGCTCATCCCAGAAAAGCTCGAGGATGGCATCGGCCAAAGCCTTTGCCTCGGCCAGCCAGCGCGTCTCGAAAGTCGCCTCGTAGAGCGCTACGAGCCCGTCGGCCACACAGGCGTAGTCCTCCAAATAACCGTTGAACCTGGGCCTCCCATCCTTGTACGAGCGGCGTAGGCGGCCACCGAGGCGTAGTTTCTCTAAGAGGAACACGGCATTTTTCTCGGCTATCCGGCGGTAGTCCTCGCGCTCTAAGACACGAGCGGCGAAGGCGAAGGCGCGCAGCATGAGGCCGTTCCAAGCCGCGAGCACCTTCTCGTCGCGCCCAGGGCGCACCCGCTTTTCGCGCTCGGCGAAGAGCTTCTGGCGGATAACGACGATCTTCTCCCACAACTCCTCCGTCGAGATGTCAAACTCGGCTGCGACGGCCTCCGGGGGGTGCGGCACGTAGAGGATGTTCTTGCCCTCGAAGTTGCCGCGCTCGGTGACATCCCAGAAGCGTATCGCAAGCCTCGCCTCGTCGGGCTCTAGAGCGCCTTCGATCTCACCGGGCGTCCATACGTAGAATTTGCCTTCCACCCCCTCGGAGTCGGCATCTTCGGCGGAGTAGAAACCTCCTTCGGGAGCCGTCATATCGCGCGCGACGTAATCCAGCGTCTCCTCGGCGATGCGCCGGTAAAAGGCGTCACCGGTCGCCTGGTACGCTTCCAGGTACAGCCTGGCGAGTAGCGCATTATCGTAGAGCATCTTCTCGAAGTGGGGAACGAGCCAGTACTCATCTACCGAGTAGCGATGAAAGCCGCCCCCGAGCTGGTCGTAGATGCCGCCGTTGGCCATCTGTCTCAAGGTCAGCTCCAGGCCTGTTAGAGGGGCCCGGTCATTGGTCCTCTTATAGTATCTGAGAAGAACCTCCAAATTCATAGCCTGGGGAAACTTAGGCGCGCCGCCGAAACCACCGAAACGGTGGTCTATCTGCCCTACGAGCGAGCTCGCGGCCCTGGTAAAGAGCTCCTCGGAGATGCCTACCTGCGGGACAGAGGCGCTGGTTGCGGCCTGCAAGTACTCGCGGACGCCCTCGGCGCTCTTCAAAACCTCGTCGCGGCGGTTCTTGTATGCCTCGGCGAGGTTCAGGAGGACCTGCTTGAACGCCGGCATGCCACGGCTCGGTACCGGCGGGAAGTAAGTGCCCGCGTAGAATGGGGCGCCGTCGGGGGTCATGAAGACCGTCATCGGCCAGCCGCCGTGGTGCGTCATCGCCTGGACGGCGGACATATAGATCGAATCCACATCCGGCCGCTCCTCGCGATCCACCTTGATGTTGACGAAGTTCTCGTTCATGATCTCTGCGGTCGCCTCGTCCTCGAAAGACTCGCGCTCCATTACGTGACACCAGTGACACGCCGAGTAGCCCACGCTCAACAGGACAGGCTTATCCTCGGCCCTCGCCTTCGAGAAGGCCTCTTCGCCCCACGGGTACCAGTCCACAGGATTGTTCTTGTGCTGCAACAGGTACGGGCTCGTCTCTTGCGCCAGCCGGTTCGCCATTCTTCCTCTCCCTACCATCGCCCCTTGGGGCGAAGCTGCTACGCCAATTTACGCGGACCTGCATACATCCGCATTCTCCCCAGAACGTACCACACGGCGCTCCTTTTTAAGCGAACCCTTGCTCGCTAGGGCCCGGTAGATATCGGGTATCGTGGTTCGTCACGACAAGCAAGAAGGCGAAGCCGCTACGCCTTGTCAGTCGTCTGTCTCGCCCTCGAAGAGTGCAAACACCGCGCCTTGGGGATCGTGCACGACGCAGATCCTACCAGCCGGGAGGTCGAGCAGGCCGGCCAGCATTTCCCCGCCCAGTTCCCGCAGCCTCGCGACAGCCTCCTCGCATGAGGGAACCGTGAAATAGGCCAGCCAGTGTGACGGCCCCTCACCAGGCTGCTCCGTCATGGGCACGATGCCGCCGTTGCTCGAACCGGCGTTCTTAATCACCACGTAGGCCAGCTTCCCGCCTTCCTCAATATGCTCCATCTCCCAGTCGAAGAAGCCGGAGTAGAAAGCCTTGGCACCCGCCGGATCCGTCGTCGCGAGGTCCACCCAGCAAAAGGTTCCCGGCTCGTAACGTTCCCTCTTGCCATCCTTTCCTCCTGCCTATCGGCTAAGCGCTGTGTTGTAAGCCTACGGAGACGCCATACGTTCCCAAGTAGCAAAAGCTCACGTCGGGAGGCACCACGTGACGGCGAGCAATACCAAAGCAGGGTTGGCGAGGCATCCAACCGGAGATGCCATGTTTGGCTTGGGCAGCAATAACAGCATGTACGATAGGAAGCCTGGACTGAGAATGATATGGTGCATGCTCGTTACTCAAGAGGTGCCATCGGGTTTAAGAACACGCCGCGCTTTCCAAAAGCACCCGGAAGTGCGGTTTGGGTAGAGGAGGGTAACTCTATTCGCTCGATGGGCTTCGAGAAGGATCACAAATAAAACTTGGGGTAGCTTTCGGGAAGCGACGGCTTAGACGTACCCGGGGTCTTGCAAGAGACCGGTGATCTGTGGTTTTATGACGAGCCGTACGCGGTGCCACGCAAGCATGGCTGATGGTTAGCATGCCGAGTCGGGTGTATATACTTTGGTCGCCGCCGGGCGCTAGCGCTGTTGGTCGAAGCCCGGCGCGGCCTGTTGGTTCAATTCGGGGGTTGAGAGAAGTTCATGCAAACCCAGCACAAATACCCCAAGGTCTTCAGCGTCGAGCTGTTCCCGCCCAAGACGCCCGCAGGGGAGGAGAACCTCGCTGCTGCTCTCGAGCCGCTCGCAGCGCTGGGACCGGCATTCTTCTCGGTGACCTTCGGCGCCGGCGGCACGACCCGCTCGGGTACCATCGAGACCGTGACCAGGACGATAGCTGCGACCGGTATCGAGGTGGCCCCACACCTGTCCTGCATCGAGGGCACACGCGAGAGCATCGGCGAGTTTCTCACCAGGTATAAAGACGCCGGCGTGCGCCGCGTCGTCGCGCTGCGGGGTGACCTGCCAAGCGATATGGAGAGCCCGGGCGTCTTCAGCTATGCCAGCGAGCTGATCGGGTTCATTCGTGAGCAGACCGGGGATTACTTCCATATCGAGGTGGGTTGCTACCCTGAGTTTCACCCTGAATCAGAATCGGCCTCTGCGGATTTAGCGCACTTTCGCGCCAAGGTGGAGGCGGGCGCCGATTCGGCTATGACTCAGTTTTTCTACAACACCGACGCCTATTTCTACTTCGTGGATCAGGTCGAGCGCATGGGCATGGATATCCCCATCGTGCCCGGCATCATGCCCATCTGGAACTACCCCCAGGTCGCCCGCTTCTCAGCCGGATGCGGGGCCGAGATCCCGCTGTGGCTGAAGAAGCGGATGGAAGACTACGGCGACGACCCCGGAGCGCAACGACAGCTCGGCATCGAGTTCGTCACCGACCTATGCCAGCGGTTGCTAGACGCCGGCGCGCCGGGCCTGCACTTCTACGCCCTGAACCGTGCCGAGCCGACGTCGACGATCTGGAGCAATCTCGGGCTGCCAGCCGCTGCCGCTTGATCAAGAACAATAACCCGGCTCGCCAAAGGCGCCCTTCAGGAAGGTGGCACGGTATCTCCTCTCGGTTTCGGTTCCACGCCGTTTAGCCCTCTCGCGAGGGCCAGCACGTGCTGCTCGGAGGTCTCGGCGAAGAGCCGCCCAGAGCCCGGCAACCATCCCACTCTCGATGAACAGATCGACTCCGATAGCCCCGTCTCATGGCGATCATCGTCGTGTGTCTTCTCAGGTCGCGTTGTAGCTTACTGCCTTGTTGTTCACCATGCTGTTGTGGCTGCCTGCTCCTCCCCGGTTCGGTCGCTCGCAGGTTGGGCGCTGATCGGCCCCTCCGAAACGAAGCTTTCCCCAAAGCATTACAGCCGCTGTTGTCTTATGGCCAATACTCTCCAAAGCAGTAAGTAGAGGGGCTGCCAAACTGCCTGGGCACTCTAACCCGTCAGGTGTTCCGCCCGAGGTTCTTCCCCAAGCCTATCGAACGTGTGAACCGACTCTTACCGCGAGGCACCACCCTTGATCGGTTGAATGGGCTTGAGGTTGGCCTCTATCTGCTCGCGGTGACGTTCGAGGAACGGGGGAAGCGAGAGCTTCTCGCCGAGATGTTCCGGCTCCTCATCGGTGATGAAGCCCGGACCGTCGGTTGCGATCTCGAAGAGTACCCCACCAGGCTCTCTAAAGTAGATCGAGCGGAAGTAGTAGCGGTCTATGACCGGCGTCACATTAAGCCCTGCCTCCGCCAACCGCTCGCGCCACGCTACATGCTCTTCCTCGTTGGGGGTTCGGAAGGCGACGTGGTGTACCCCTCCCGCACCGGTTATGCGGTGACGCGGAAGGTCCGGCCGCTCCACGAGCCGCACCTCGGCGCCGGGACCGCCAGGTCCGACCTCGAAGATGGCTGCCTGGTGCCCGGCCTCGGAATACCCTCGCGTCTTCCTGAAGCCCATAACCTCTGTGAGCACACCGGCTGTAGGCTCCAGGCTCCTCACGGCTAGGGTGACCCCTTCGAGGCCCCGGATGCCCCGGTCAACGTCTACGGGGCTCTTCTCCCAAGGGATGCCCGGTGGCGTGCCCTGCCCTGCACCGTTTGCTGTGTCGTCCACGAGCTCGAGGCTCTGGCCCTCGGGGTCTGTAAAGGGCAGCACAGCCCTGCCTTCTCTCTCCTGGATCTCTCCATGGTTCACGCCGCGCTCGTCGAAGCGCTTCTCCCACCACTCGACAGCCTCCCGTCCCGGCACCCGGAAGGCGGTCGCCGAGACCATGCCCGCCGCGGGCTTGTGCGGACCGGCGAAGTCCCAGTCGAAGAAGGTCATCTCGGTGCCGGCGTGTCCTAACTCGTCTCCGTAGAAAAGGTGGTAGGCCGAGACGTCATCCTGATTGACCGTCTTCTTCACCAACCTCAAGCCGAGCAATTTTGTGTAAAAGGCGACGTTCCGTGAAGCATCTGCGGTCACCGCGGTGACGTGGTGCAAACCTCTAAGATCCATTCAGTTCTCTTTCTCCTCTACTACCAAAGGCCTTGCTAGACGGTGCTCAGAGCGTTGTTGCTCAATCATATCCGATTCTCCCGGAGAGCCACTCTTTGGCTTCGCCGACCTCTTCTTTGGTGAGGCCGTGGCCGGTGTCTCTCAAGCGCAAGTCCACCTACGCCCCGGCTTCCCGCAGGATCTTCGCTAGACGCTCGGCTTGGCTCGGGACGATCATGCGGTCTCGCTGACCTGCCGCGAGATATACGGACGTTCCGGTGAGGTTGGGCATCACCTCCGGCTCGAACGGGAGCATCGCCCGGAACAGGACCCCCGCACGTAAGAGCACGGGACGCAGGAGCATCAGGCTGGCCGCCATGTTGTTGCCCCATTCGAGTACCCTACTGCCACCAGCTTCGCCGGATCGAACCCGCACTTCTTGGCCGCCGGCTGAGTGTTTCAGTAGCTATCCTCATCCTCACGCCACCCTGGGAGGCGCCGTGTATCCCCCTCACGAGGGTCTGCGAAGCCTCTGGGGCCTCTACCACCTCCCCTTCCGCCTTCGTCGAGGTCGTCCCTGGTACTGCGAACGTCCGTCGTACGTCTGCCTACTGACCGGGTTGTCCTTGGGGCTCCCGTGTCTGTGTGGCTTATTCCCGAGAAGAGGTTGAACCCTAACCAGGCCACCGCCGCTGCGAGCACGATCTCCGTGCCGGGCCGTGGGATGAGGTTGATGACCGCTCCGATTATGAGGAGCCAGGCCGCCTCGCGAGGATAGCGACCCACCCTGAGCGTGACCACCCCGAACAGCAACCAACCCAGCGAAAAGAGCCAGGACGACAGCCTAAACCCCAGCGGCACAGGTGCTTCTGGCCCCAGAAGTTCGGGGGCCTCCCTCGCCAGGGCCGGCACGCCGACAGCTTGATCCCAGGTGATGCCTATGAACAGTCCCGTGCCCAAGAAGGCCGTCAGGAAAACGACTGCCCCCAGGGAGCCGGCGGCCTCTGATTGGTCGGTGTACAACCCGACCAGCCCGATCAGGAGCAGCACCCCGCCGAACAGGTAACCCAGCGAGTAAAAGGTGAAGGTTCTCGTCAAGGCTACCTCGCTCAAGTTACCAAAGTCGATGCGCAAGAAGCCCAGAAGGGCCGAAAAAATGATCAGCATCCCGGCCAGTATGGCTGCCAATCCACTCCACCGCTTGAGATCTGAAGACGTCACGCTACGCTCCTTGCTCGAGCTACCCCTGACAGGCGAATGATGGCACTGAGCGCCATCCGGCGCACCCCGGTAGATAAGCGTATCATCGTAGCTTAGAAACTATTCGTTTCTGGTCATATCTGAGTATAGGATGCCATTTACCAGTACGTCGCCGTGCTCGATGTTCACCTTCCTACGCCACGCGAAGAGCTCTTCGCGCCGTTTGTCCAGCTCTTCTTTGCTGTATTCGTCCGCCAGGTTGCGCTTCTCGAGGGGATCCTTGGAGAGGTCGAAGACCTCGTCGGGTTGGCTGCCAAAGTGGTGGATGTACTTCTCAAAGCCCTTGAGGCTCGCCGCACATCTGCGGGTGCTGATGCAGCTGAACATAAGGGTGCGGTCCTTGGGCACAGGATGCAGCAAGGAATAGCCAGGGTACTCGCCGTTTTCCACCTCGTAGCCTAGTAGGTCCACCACGGTAGGAAGAATGTCGATCTGGCTTGAGAGGCCCTTGGCTCGCTCACCGTTTTGGAATCTCTTGGGGTCGTGAATGATGAGCGGGACCTGGAGACCCTCCTCCCATATAGTATCGCCGTGCATGTCGCGATCATGCTCTTTGAAGCCTTCGCCGTGGTCTCCGTACAGGACGAAGATGGTATTGTCGTAGAGCCCAAGTCTCTTGTACTGATCGAAGAGGTTCTCGACGAAGAAGTCCAGGTAGCGCAGGCAGTTTAGGTAGCGGTTTAGCTGCTCGTCCTCCGAGAAGTCCTTGGTGCCGTAACGGTTGGGTATGCATTCGTAGCCGTAGTGCCCCGTGCCCGTAAAGTATTCGGCCATGAACGGCTCGTCCCCGTACGCCTTGAGCCACCGCTCGCTTGGCCCCAGCATTATGTCGTCCTCGTAGCCGAAGGTGTTCGTCCGCTGGAACCCTTCTTTGTCCATGGTCTCGGCCGGGTAGAACTCCTCGTACCCGAAGTTCCTCACCAGGGCCCCGTCCCAGAAGTCGTTCTCGGCGTCGGCCGTCGACTGGAAGAAGACGGTGCGGTAGCCCTGCTCCTTCAAGAGCCTGGGTAGGCACCGGGCCGGGATGCCCGACTCGAACTCCGGTCCCGGGTAGAGGGCTGGTTCGATCCCGCAGTTGACCGCAACGAGCCCCTTAGCAGAGCGAGGAACGACCACATGAGCCCGCTCGACGAGGAGGCTGTTCTTAGCCAGCTCGTCAAGGAAGGGCGTGGTCTTTAAGTCCTGATTGTAAGGGGTCACGCTCTGAGCACGGGTAGACTCTAAGTGGATCAGAACGACGTTGCGCTTCTCTGTTTGGGGCGTCTGTGCGAGCCTGGCATGCGCGGCCGGATGTTCCTTAGGTACTGGGTCGGCGTCCGAGCGCTCGGCCTCTTCGATAGTAACCTCCTCCGCTCCCGTCGTCCCCTCAAGCGCCGTCAGGACCACGTTAGCGAACCGATCCTTCGCCAAGGGGGTGATAGGGCTAGCCGAACCAAAGCCGAACAGCAGCGAGAGCGAGCCACAGCTTAAAGCCAGGAGAAAAAGCACGATAGAGCCCGGGGAGATCCCGGCCGCTCCGGTCGGGGAGGTCCCCTGCCACCCCCGCCCCCGGCTTACGAGGCGCGTTAGGAGCACAGGACCCAAAACCACGTACAAGAGGACGGCCAGGAGAACCACCCAGGATCTGAGTAGTAGCTCGTAGACGAGGACCTTGGAGAGCCACAAAGCGATAAGATCGTAGTCGAGCGTGGCGCCTGTAGTCCGGAAGTACCAGTGGGCGGACGTGGTCACGATCATCACGAGTACCGCCGATAGGTGGAAGAGAAGCACCACGACCCAACGCACAAGCCCCCTTCTCGCTATAACGAAGAGGCCGACCCAAAGCAAAGCGTACCCCAGGTTAAAGAACATATCCGAGCGCATCAGATCGAAGGTCGAAGCAAGCCTGGGGACACCGGATTGCGAAGCGAGAACGTCGTAGGCTTTCAGAGCAAGGTTGTAGGCAGTGAAAGGTATCAGGAGACTTAGCAGGTAAACCCAGTCCCGGTGGCTCAGAAGCGTCCTCAAGAAACCTGAGTGTTTAACTCGTTTCTCCAAGGCCCCAAAGCGAGGAGATCTTATAAGATCTCGCGAAAATTTGACAGCACTCGCTAACCAGCCAACGAGAAGCTTCAACGGCAAGCGGAGTTTGTGTCTGATCGGAGGAATGTTCTACGAGCCGACCGGAGACGGCAACCCCTACGGGCTCATCCTTGGGGTAGCCGAGCTTACCTATCTCGCGGCCTTGCGTTCCTTCGCTGGCGCTTGTGAGAAACCAATCGGAAGCTCGATTTCTTGACAGCTTACCCTGCACTATACGTTATCTCGCCGCCAACGAGGGCCATAGCCGCGGGGGTGTCTTTGACCTGTCGCGCGGCTACCTTGCGCGGAGCGGCTTCGGGAACACGACATCTCTCAGCTTACCCCCCGCCAGCGTTTCCCTTAGGTTCCAAGAAGAATACTTTGCCTTGGAAACTCGGTTGTCGGCGGGGATAGCTCCCTGCGGTCTACCTAGGTAGCTAGGCCGAGTCTGCGTGCCTCTTCCATTCAGCTCTCATTCTGATGTCGACCTCGGAGGTGAGGGTTCGATGGACCGGGCACTTCCTGGCAATCTCGAGAAGCTTCGACTGTTGCTCGTTACTCAGCTGCCCGGCGAACTCAATGTTCAACTCGATCCGGTCAATCTTCCCCTCCTGTGTTTCACACTCGGCGCAGTCGACGGCGTGGATCCGCGAATGCCAAAGGCGAGCAGTGACGCCTTCGAGTGGCCAGCTTTTGCGCCGGGCGTACAGCGCGACGGTCATCGACGTGCATGTCCCCAAGCCCGCGAGTAGTAAATCGTAAGGCGTAGGCCCTTCATCGGTTCCACCCATTTCCGTCGGCTCGTCGGCCGCTAGCCGGTGCGGGCCGATCAGGATTTCTTGCGCGAATCCTTCAGCGTCCCCATAAACAACCACGTCCCTTGGTGTGCTTGCCTTCGAACCGGTGCTCTTACTACCGCTTTGTTCGCTCATCGAACCCCTCGATCTATTGAAACGATGTTTTGTCGCTGCGCCCTTACGGAAGATGCGCGTATGGATAGGAACGCTGTATTTTATAAACCCTTACAGAGAAGATTGTATCCCTAGATCACCAACCGATTTATAGGGAGCTTGCGCCTTTGGAGCTGCCGTTGCCCATCGAGTGTATTTGAGTAGCTCTCTCGGGTCGCGTTCCTCCCCCGACCCATCGAGTTTAGCGCTTCCGGGTGCTTTTATCCGCCGGACGATCTTCTAAAGAAACCCTTGCAGTCCTTGGCTGCAAGGGTTTCTTTTCGCTCTTGTGCGATCCGGTCGGCGACCCGTTGCGTTTCTAGCTTCTCCCGTCCCAGTCGATAGACGTTACGGTGTGCTTCGAGCTTTCCCCGCTCCAGTTGCACGGCTCGCTCTCGTTCCCGCTTCAGGTCCTCTACCAACCGATCCCGATCCGCCCATAAGTTGCCTTCGGCACGCTCAGCGAGTTCATCCTGGGCTTCGGCGTACCCCAGGCGGTTACTGGAGGTCCTGCGCGGCGGCGAGCAGTTGCGCCGCGGCAACACCTTCGTGGCGGCTTCCTGGCGCTCAGGAGCTCACTCTTCTTCGCTAATATGCTTCCGAGGGGTCGGCGGCCCCTCGCCCGTCAGGACCCGTATACGAGCTCCGGCTTTGACGCGCGCTACCCCCTCCGCTTCAGGGAATCGCTCCTACGCACGCCGGTGGTGCTCGCTAGCATCGAGCGCCACCTTCCCAAGGTCCAATTCCCCCCGGTAGCCAGCCACCCGCAACCCCCTGGGCGCTATCAGCACCCAGGCATCGGAGGCGACGGCCACCACCCGGTAACCATCTGGCAGCGTCGGCCGTCCCGGCTTCTCCCGTTTCTTCTCAGCCTCTCTCGCTCGGGTGTTGCCGTTCCTCGCTCTTTCGGGCACAACCGTCTGAAAGCCGTCGGCGGGCTTTGATGCAGAGGCCGGCGCCTCGCCGATTTCTTCGGCAACACGCGATAGGATGGCATCTTTGCGCCTCAGCTCACCGCGCAGGAAAGCTACCTGCTTTCTCAGCTCGGCGATGAGCCTGTCTTTCGCCTCTAGAACGGCGTCGCGGCCTTCGGAGGGTATCTCGTTCCTTCGAGCCTCCAGGTTAGGCGTCGATTTGTGCCCGTTAGGCTGCAGCATTGTCGGCAGCTTAGAACATCTCTAGCGCGAAGCATAGAACGAATTCTTCGGGCCGCAATATATTGCGGCAGCCCGGCTGAAGCATACTACACAGCAACCCGCCGCCGATCCCCGCTAGGCGCGGGCTGTCGTCGCTCCTGCCTCCTCCTCGGTGAGGATCTCCAGCTCGTCCTCCGGGGTATCAAGGATCTTGCGGGCCTGCTCCGCATCGAACTGACCCTCCCACCGGGAGACGACGATCGAAGCCACCGAGTTGCCGCACAGGTTGGTCAGAGACCGGCACTCGGACATGAACTTGTCGATCCCGAAGATCAGCATGATCCCGGAAACCGGGATCGTCCCGACCGACGAGAGCGTGGCTGCCAGGACGATAAAGCCCGAGCCGGTAACGCCGGCCGCGCCCTTGGAGGTGAGCAAGAGGACGGCGACGATACCAAGCTGCTGCCACAGCGACAAATCAACATTCTGCGCCTGCGCGAGGTAGACGGCGGCGAGGGTCAGATAGATACACGTGCCGTCGAGGTTGAAAGAGTAACCCGCTGGGACCGTCAACCCGACAACCGACCTGGGACAGCCCAGGTGCTCGAGCTTGCGCATCAGCTGCGGCAGCACCGCCTCCGAAGAAGAGGTGCCCAGGACGATCAAGAGCTCCTCCTTTATATAACGCAGGAGCTTCAGGATGTTCAGGCCTACAAAGGCCGCCACGATCCCCAGCACGACCACAACGAAGAAGATGGACGTAGCGTAAAACGTAAGGATCAAGGTGAGCAAGCTAGTCAAGGTGCCTATCCCGTACTTGCCGATGGCGAACGCCATGGCCCCGAAAGCCCCGATTGGGGCCGCGTACATGACGATCCGGATTACCTGGAAGAAGGCCTGGCTAAGCCGCTCTATGCCCCGCACGATCGGCTTGCCCGCATCACCCATAAAGTGCAGCGCGACGGCGAACACCACCGAGAAAAACAGAACCTGGAGGACATCGCCCTGGGCGAACGCGCCGACGGCGCTCTCCGGGAAGATGTGGATGATGGGATCGTACCAGTGCGACTGCTCCCCTTGGGAGATATAGCCACTGACCGTACTCGAGACCTCCGGCGCTGTGGCGTTAACCCCTTCGCCGGGACGCACCACGTTGACGACCACGAGGCCCAGAATAAGCGCGATCGTCGTCAGAACCTCGAAGTAGACCAGTGCCTTCACCCCGATCCGGCCGACGCTCCTCATGCTCTCCATCCCCGCTATGCCAGCCACCACGGTGCAGAAGATCACCGGTGCGATTACCATCTTGATGAGGTTCACGAACGCCTGTCCGACCGGCTCCAACGCCTCACCCGTGGCCGGAAAGAAATACCCGACCAAAATGCCCAGCATGACCCCGACGAGGACCCAGAAGTAAATCTGCTTGTACAACGGCTTGCGCCGGTTCGTCACCTCGTTAGTGGCCGCCATTCCGCAAAATCTCCTCTCCCCTGAAGAAACCCTTCCGGCGATACGTCTCCGCAGAACAGTATAACGATCTGCAAAATATGCCGCCAACCTCATGATTCGGCTTTTGTGCATAACCCTCACACGGTGAGCACGAGCGATCCCACGGCGATCTTTCGTACCGGTAGCAGACCGGCGGCTAGGACGAGGTTTAGTCTTCGGCAATGCGGGTACGCCTTACGGAAAGTAGAGAGCTTCTCGAAGGAGGTGGTAGCCGTGTGCTACTCCTACAGGGAGTACCGCGAGGAACAAGAGGCCCGCAAGAGGCGTGAAGAGGAGCTGCGCCGCCAGCGGGAGGAGCAGGCCCAGCGGACCGAGAAGAAGGAGCCTGCGAGAAGGGAAAGGGTGCTCGTAAGGAGCTAAGAAGCGCCACAAACGCATAGAAGATAAGGGTCCCGGGGTATTGTCCCGGGGCCCTTATCTTCTGAAAGCCGAAAAAAGGACCTAACTTGACAGAGAAGAATATACGATCCCAAGACCTCGACTCCCTCATATCGACCCTGGGGGAGGGTGTGAGGAGCCTCCCGCTAGAGCGGGCCATATCGGGGGCGGACGATTGGCAAAAGAAGCTGGAAACCACAGGCGATCCCGGCCTCCGGCCCATAGCCGATGACCTGCGCGAGCTTAAAGAGCTGTTGGCGACCGAAGAAACCTTCGACGATCCCGCCGTTGGTCGAAAGCTGCTCGAGCTCGGAGAACGGGCGCAAGCGGTGGCGGTGAGTGGGACCGCCACGCCGGTAGCCGACAAGCTACAGCTGTTGAGTCATCTTCTCACGGAGGAGGGGCGTTCGATCCTGGAGGGGGAGTACCCGGAAGGGAGATAGACTGTTCGGAATCGTGATACCTGGTCGCAGGAGGTGCAACTTTTGTTATCCTTTGGGAGGAAAGCAAGAAAGGGAGCGGCCCATGGACGCACAACAGCTTGAGCGCACGGCCAGGGAGCTCGTACCCGGAGGCAAGGGCATCCTCGCCGCCGACGAGAGCACCGGCACCATAACCAAGCGCTTTGATGCAGTGGACATCGAGTCAACCGAGGAGAACCGCCGGGCCTACCGGGAGATGCTCTTCACCACCCCCGGCATTGGCGAGTACCTTTCTGGGGTGATTCTCTTCGACGAGACTATCCGCCAGAAGACCTCCGACGGCACGCCGCTGCCGAAGGTTATCGAGCGGCAGGGCATCATCCCGGGCATCAAGGTGGACAAGAGCACCGTAGCCCTGCCCCTCTCCCCCGAGGAGAAGTACACCCAGGGTCTAGACGGCCTACGCGACCGCCTGGAGGAGTACAGGGAGATGGGGGCACGCTTTACCAAGTGGCGGGCCGTCATCACCATCGGCGATGGGATCCCGACGGTGGATTGCATCGAATCTAACGCCCGCGCCCTGGCCCTCTTCGCAGCGTTTAGTCAGGAGGCCGGCCTCGTCCCCATAGTCGAGCCCGAGGTTCTTATCGACGGCGATCACTCCATCGAGCGCTCAGACGAGGTCAACGAATGGACCCTGAGGAGCACCTTCAACGCTCTATACGAGCAGAGTGTCCACCTCGAAGGTACGCTCCTCAAGCCGAACATGGTGATCTCCGGCAAGGATGCCCCCGAGCAAGCCAGCACCGAAGAGGTCGCCCACTACACGATCCAATGCATGCTCAGGAGCGTACCGGCCGCCGTACCCGGCATCGTCTTCCTCTCCGGCGGGCAGAGCGACGTATCGGCCACCGAGCACCTGAACGCGATGAACGCCATGTACGGTGACCTCCCGTGGGAGGTCTCCTTCTCCTGGGCCCGCGCCTTGCAAGGCAAGCCGATGGAGATCTGGGGCGGCGATCCCTCCAACGTCGAGGAAGCGCAAAAAGTCTTCCATCACCGCGCCAAGATGGCCAGCGCCGCGCGCTACGGAAGCTACTCTGAGGATATGGAGGATCAGGCAGCTTAAAAGCCGACCGGGGGCAGGCTTTGCACAAAAATATCTCTGAGCGCGTAATTTGTGCAACTGGGCATCGACAAAGACCCGTCTAATTTGCCTCCTTTTTGCGCAACCCAGGTCTTTGCACGACAAGCCCTTTAGGGTGCTCACGGCTTTGCTCCACGAATCGGTTTTGCGCTAAAAGCAGCCGGGTAGCATCTACCCTGAGTTAAACAGCCGTAAAAGGTTAGCTGAATATCCGGGACCCAAAAAGGGCCGGAGCCCCTGAACTAGCACCCCGGATAGTCCCTACAACGGCGTTAGGAGTTCTCCCACACCCTCTCCTGCGCCACGTATTCTATGCCTGGCGGAACCGTTGCACTGTTTGTTGCAGCAGCATGCTGCGCATGTCCGGATCCTTAAGCAGCTCGACGGCCCCTTGGCGCATCTTTGGATTAGCTAGCAGCCTCAAAGCGAGGGCCTTCTTGTCCGCGCGCGGATTCTTAAGGAACTCGACGGCCCCTTGACGCACCTTTTGGTTAGTCAGCAGCTTCAAAGCGAGAGCTTTCTTGTTCAAGAGATGTGCCTCCTTCCTCCTTTAGTACTCCGACCTCAGTAGCGTTTTCCTCCTACTGCTCGAAGAGGTCCTCCTTCAGATGACCCTTCTCGCTGCCTTATCCACCAAACATTATTCACCCCTTAATAAGGTGCTCCGATGGCCCTTTACTCCTCCGTCGCGTCGGCCTCTGAGACGAAGCGCTCGTAGAGCACGGCAGCGAGCACCCCCCCTATTATGGGAGCGAGCACATACACCCAGGCAGCGGTGAATTTAGTGGCCACGATCATCGGCCCCAGAGCGCGTGCCGGGTTCACCGCACCGCCGGTGACAGGACCAGCAATCAGCACGCCGCAGGCCAGGGCAAACCCAACGGCCAGGGGTGCTGCGCCGGCCGGAGCTCTGTCGTCGGTGGCCACCGAGATCACCACAAAGACCAGGATGAAGGTCACCAACAGCTCCACCACAAACGCCTGGATGGCCCCAACGCCTTCAACCGGAAACGTGGCCGCAAGGCTGGCGAGCTCTCGCCCCGCGCCACCAAAGGCGATCCAGGTGCCGATGGCGGCGAGGATCGCACCCAGAAGCTGTGCTCCTAGGTAGGTTGGTACGTATCCCCAAGGAAACTTGTTTGTGGCCGCAAGCGCCAAGGTGACGGCCGGGTTGACGTGTGCACCCGAAACGTGCCCGATGGCGGCCACGACCGCCGCGAGTGCTACCCCGAAAGCCAGCGCCACGGCAAGCGAGTCGTAGAAGGCAGGACCAGCTGTGGAGCGCTGCAGGGTCGCTGCGGTGGCAACAGCAGTACCTGTAAACACCAGGATGAAGGTGCCAACGAGCTCGGCCACTGCTGCGCCTAGCATGTTCGAGCCGACTCTACTGCCGTACAAACCCCTCATCCGCTCCCGGGTTGGGCTTCTACGGGGCCGGGTACGGTCTGAATCGTGCTGCTCCGAGTCGCGGTACGTCCGCTCGCTCATCAGCTCACGCTCGGAGGCACGTCTTAGGCGGCTCTCTTGGGCCCTGTGTCTCTCATAGTCAAACGGGGAATCGTTCCCGCTGCGACCACCTCCTTGGGTTTCGCGGTGCTTCTCCTGTTCGCTATCGTATCTCTCGCTCATATAGCTTTCCTTATCGTTAAACGAGGCGGGTCCGAGCAAAACCTTGAGAACCCGCCCCCTTTTTCACCTTATGGCTTCTTGCTTACCTACCGCGGCGGCGTCTGGCCTCATCGTCGAGGTCGGTGGTGCGCCCAGCGTCCCTGCCAAGCCCTCGGCCACGCTGCTCGGTCTGATCGTCGATGTCGACCTCTTCGCGCCTTACGTCCTCCTCGACTAGCTCCTC
>DASQSI010000267.1:0-8779 GCA_035642415.1 Rubrobacteraceae bacterium | reverse complement strand
GCTACTCTTGGCCAACTCGTTCAGGAAGGGCGTGGTGTTCAGGTTCTTGTTGTAGGGGCTTACACTCTGAGCGCGGATAGACTCCATATGAACTAGGACGACGTTGCGCTTCTCGGTTTCGGAAGTCTCGGCGAGCGTAGCATTCGCGGCTGGATGCGTACCCGCTGGCAGGATAACGTTTACAAACGAATCTCTCGCTAGCGCGTTCGTACCGGCCAACACCGAGAGCGAGCCGAAACCGAGCATCAAAAGCAAGAACCCAAGAGAGAACAAAGACGGTGTTCCGAGGGCTTCGGTTGAAGAAGACGTGTCTGGCCACCCTCGCCAGCGCTCGACGAGGCGAGTCAGGAGCAAAGGCCCCAGAGCCACGCCCAAGAGCGCGGCCATAAGGAGCACCCAGACCAAAGGCGGCACCCTCTGGAAGAGGCCGGGCACCAAAAGATCAAACCTAGAAAACCGCTCGGCGATGATGTCATACTCCAATGTTGCGCCGACCCGCCGGAAGTACAGATAAGCGCCCGTAGCGACCACTAGCACGAAAATAGTCACAGCGTGAAAGAGGATGACCACGACCCACCGCAGAGGTCCCTTGCGTACCGTGGCGAAAAGCCAGATCCAGAACAGCACGTACCCCAGATTGAAGAATATGGTCGACAGCATTAGGCTTAAAGCTCGAGTGAACCCACCACCATCGGATAGCAACCCTATCTCCAAAGCTTTCAGGGCAGAGTTATAAACGACGAAGGGGATAAGGAGGCTGAGTAAGTAAACCCAGTCCCGGCGGTCCAATAGTGCGCTAAAGGAGCTCAGCAGTAAATCCCTCTACCCGTTTCTTCGACGCGGCAATATACAGGGCTTCTACACGCTTTACAAGAACTTGGCACCCGCGCAGCTAGGGTTCGAGTATAGATCGCACTTACTGGAAAAGGTGTATGCTGGCAGGGGAAATTCCAAGGAGGATCATATACTTGACGCAGCATAAACCGAGCAACGTTGGTGTAGCACCTTCGTAAAACCAGCTCTGGTCAGCACAGGATGTGCCCGAACGAGAGCCCGACTGCGAGAAGGTTAGGATAGCCAGGGCTCTTACACCACGGTCCTTTGTCCCAACCCCCAAGGCGAGTGCTGCATCAAGTATATAGCCTTTCCTCGGTCTACTCGCCCATCAATCTGTCCTTAACTTCCTTGACTCTGCCTATCAGCCCTTCTTGTTTCTTCTCCGCTTGCTGAGCCTTCCGGAGCAGCTCTCCCATGCTTCGCTCGGCTATGCGCGCCGTCTCCTCCTCTTGTCGCATGTTCTGGTCGAGCAGGTCCGCCATTTCGGTCTGGCCCATCAACTGCGCTCCGGTGACCACGCCCCGGTAAGAGCCCATCTCAAAATGCTCCACCTTGATCACCGCTGCATTGATTGCGCAGTCGCGGATAGCTTCCTCGCCCTGGATCTGCTGGATGCTCTGCTGCGCCTCGTTCACCAACCACTGGGCTACGTGGCTCGTCTGGCGTCGGGGTTGTTGGTCAAGCAGATCGAAGACCTGCTCGAGGTTTCGGATGTGCAGCCGAGTCTGTTCGATATGTTCTTGGAGAGCTTTCTCGAGATCTTGGTCGCTGGCTTCCTGTACCATCTCCTGCTGACTCTCTAGGAACCTGTGCTCAGCGTCATAAATGTGGCCTACCTCATAAGCGAAGAGATCCTGCGTTTTCGTGATCGACATTGTCTAACCTTCCTCTCTTGCCCCCCAAACAGTCATTACCCTCTATCTATTATTCATAGCAGAAAACTGATTCCTTTCCAGACAATCTTAAGGTCTTTGGCTAGCCGGGTAGTTCATCAATAGCTTTGCCTGCCCTGTACCGGCTCCATTGCAGCGAGCTGTCAGGCTCATCACTTGGCTACTCTTTCCCCCGCTCCAGCGGGCACAATCTGGAAAGTCGGCACCATACGCTCGAGTGCCATTCCAAGCTGGGGCGGCGGCCCCCCACCTCCTGAGTTCGTAATATCTGCCTTTGAGCTCGGCCACGGAGGACCGATGCCGTGCTTACTGTACCACCACAGGTAGGAAGATCAGCCTGGGACCCGAGCGTGCCAGCTCCTCCTATGACAAGCACTTGAGAAGTCAGCATCTTCCTCCTTTCTTCTCGATCTTCGATTCCGAAGCACTCCACTAGACCTTTGCCTACTTCAAAGGACTGTACCCTAGCTCTCGCAGCTGGGCAGCGATGACCTCATAGCCTTTGTCGTTGGGGTGAACCCCGTCCGGATTGACGCTCCCTCTATCTAAATGCGCCTGTACATAAGGTATTTGGTTATTAGTGGATGTGGTAGCGAGGTGCTCATTTACTTCATCCAAATAAGGCTCTAAAGCCTTATCGACGTACGGGGTGTGGCCAAGGCCCACCGTCCGGATGATGGTGTCCCTGGTAGAGCGTAACCTTAAAAGCTCAGCTGTTATGCCATCCCAATTCGCTTTAAACGTCTCTAGGGCCATACGCAGACAATCTTGATTGTCTGCTCCGCCGCATGTTCCCTCTTCATACGCTTCTACCGCGTGTCCGAAGTCGTTGATGCCGATATTAAAGGTTATAACGTTAGCTGCGCTAAGGGCTTGCCGCAATGATTTATCACTGCGGAGAGCGTTGAGCAGCCACGAGCTTGTCTCGCCGCTCTGGCCGTAGTTCATAAGGTTAACCTGAGCACCAGTGTCGATATTAATGTACTCTGCATAGCGATCCACGTAGCTTCTGGAGGCGTACAAGCCCACGGCTAGCGAATCCCCGAGGGCAACGTAGTTCCAGGAGGAACCCGAGATGTCGGTCACCGCTGCAGTTTTCTCTGGTGCGTTTTCAGCTTTTTCATTAACAGAGCAGCCGCTTATAGTTAGCATCCCTAAGCCGAGCAGAACCCCAAGGAGTAGGGCAAGCAACGCACCACTGCCCTTGCAATCAGGAAAATACACACCCCTTCCTCCTTCGCTGTACGGTAGCCTGGCTGCTTCCTGGAGGGCTTGCCTTGGCTGAATGGGGTTACGACTGGTGTGCCCTTCTCTGAAGGTGCCAACTGAAGCCTAAGCCGGAGGCAATTATGCCATAAGCTCTTTAGCTAAGCTGGCAACGTAAGGGTACTCTACTACTCTAGGCCATCAATAGCCGTAGTCTGAACCGTAGTGGCCTTGGCCCCTTCTACCAGCAGGGCACCTGCGTTACTTTGTCCCTGGGGACATCGTTTGTCCATCATCAGCGCGCTTCCAACCCCTTGAAGAAGCCAGGGTCACACCGCCGATCACTAACAGACCACCAATCAGCTGAACCAGGCCAAGCCGTTCGCCCAACGTCAGCACGGCGATCCCGGCAGTAAAGAGCGGGATGAGGTTCACGAAGATTGCCCCTCGAGCTGCCCCAACGCCTCTGATACCAACGCTCCAGGCCATGAAGGCCGCTACCGAAGCTACGACGCCGATGTAGAGGAGGCCAACGCCGATTACGGGGGTAATTGGCCCGAGGGGTTGAGCCAATAGTTCATACCCTCCGATGACGGCTAAGGGCGGTAGAGCGAGCACGGTGATGATCGTGAGCGTAGCCAGCGGCGATAGTGTACCTGTCATGCGGTTGAGGAGGATGGTATAGATGGCCCAGACCAAGGCGGCGACAAGCATAATAAGGTCGCCACGGTTGAACGACAACCCTATCAGTGCTCCTAAAGATCCTCGAAAGACAATCCAGACTACCCCTACTAAGCTTATGAACGCTCCAGCCAGCCGGCGTCCCGTGAGGCGATCTAGCCCGACCGCGGCGGCAAGGATCATGGTTAATACGGGTGTAGCTCCGTTTATGAGGGCAGCGTTAGTGCTTGTTGTGTATACAAGAGAGAGGTAAACCAGGGCATTGAACAAGACAACTCCGGTAAGCGACATGGCGACTAGGCCGAGCCACTGATGCCGTGCGGGCCGTGGGAAGCGTCCTTCGAAGAGGAGCGTCAGCGTAACCAGGACGATGCACGCTATAAGCCAGCGAATGAGGTTTATAGCGAACGGGGCTAGGGCCTCAAGCAGAGGTTTTCCGAACACAAAGTTACCGGCCCAGAACAGCGGAGCAAGGATAAGAAAGAGGTAAGGAGAGATCTTCGGGCTCCTCGTGCTGACGCTAGTCAGCATTTTGCCCCAAGCTTCCATCGGCCCAGAGTTTAGCGTCGATGCGGTTGAAGGACGAGGCGAAGATCCGCACTAGTATCTTCCGGACCAGGCTCGGGCCTGGGTACGTCTCTCTTCTCGAAGAGGTTCGATCTCGCCAAACTTCGGAACAACTACGGCTCGCACGCACATATCCTTTCAACGAATAGGATGTGACAACGTACCAATACCCCTGCTCCAGCTTCAAAAAACGGTGATCTTTGCAGGCGTGACTTAAAGTGAAAGCCGGCCAGCAGCTGTCAGACAGCATCATTACAATGTCGTTCGCGGAGGCGCGCTCGGTATAACTCTGCCTAAGGTTCCTCCGTACTAGGGATCTCAAAAGCACTGGGGCTAGCACGATCTACTGAGGTGTCATATTCCTTTCTACACCCTATCTAATAATGGAGGCTGCCCCTAACCCCCTCTAACCGTGACCGTTCCCCTCATGCCCTGGTCTTCGTGGTTGTCCACCGGGCAGTCGATCTCATAGCTTCCAGGCGTAAGATTAACTTGTAGGTCGGCACTCTCACCGGGCCCTATGTTTCTAGTGCTCTGCTCCTCAATTCCGTTTCCCTCGATCCTCAAGGCGTGTACGACATTGCCAGTGTTTACGGCCCTAAAGACGTACGTGCCGGGCCTGTCTAGGGTGATCTCGGATGGATCCAAACTCATCTCCGTCTCATTTACCTGGATCGTAGCTATCGGACTTTCGGCAGCCGTCTTTGCTTCAGTACTAGCGGTGGTAGCAGACGTTGTACTAGTAGTGGCCTGCCCTCCAGTGGTAGTTTCTTCTCCGCCACCGCCGCAACCAGTTAGCCCCCACAAAAGAAGCAAGCAAGCACTACAACCGATAACCGCAGGTTTAAGCCTCATGCTAACTACCTCCTGTCTCGTTTCGGTTGTTCCCCCCGTACAGCATTAGAATACAGTAGCAGAGATTTTTGTACGCTACAGCAATCCCAAGAAATTTCTTAACATTTTTGTCTCTTATGGTTTGCGCACGATTTACGGTCCTACTTATAAGGTGGTAATGTCATACGCGGGTAACAGCTCAGCAATAGTTTGTTTGATAACAAGGATCTTGCGCCTGTATGGGGCTGCGCCCTTGCCTTTATGCTCCGGAAACCGCACACCTATAAGCCTCACATCCCCTCGGCAGAGCTGAGGCCAAAGAGGCTGGAGCCGGGTGCACGTCCTAAAGGTAGACTCTTAGGGGCAAACCCTAATGAGCAATATAACCGCCGGCACGTGCCTCTGGCGACAGGTGTTATCGCAGAGCTGCCTGTCTCGGCAAGTCTTTCTATCGTCGGGTAAAGGAGAAGCAAGGAGGTTACTTCGCCGCAGTACTTGCAGTAGGTGACGTTGCACCCCAACCCTACTAATCAATACCTTCCCTACAATAGCCAGGTGGTGAACTCACCTCGCTGAGTAGGCATGAAGTCCGCATTAGGAACGCCGAACAGCACTCAACAATCGCCCCAACAGGCCGGTCTTCTCAAGCGTCTCCCCCACATCGGGAGGTGAAGTACGAGTGTCTGGGCCTTGCTTGTCCATTCGTGCGATCCACAGTTCGCGCACCAGAACACTTAGCGCAGCTACTAGTGGCACAGCTAGCAGTAAGCCTACAAAGCCGAATAGCGTGCCCATGATAAGGATCGCGAAGACTACTACAACCGGATGCAGGGATACGGCTCGGCTCATTATAACAGGCTGAACTACATGTGCTTCTATCTGATGGATAATGACATATGAGAGTATTACCCATACTATCAAGATAGGATTTGTGGCCAAAGCCAAAAGTATCGGTGGGATGATCGAGATCAACACGCCTAGCAACGGGATAAACGCCAGAAATCCGCTCAGCGCCCCGATGAATATTGCGTAGGGTACCCCGATCACAGCGAGGGCAATGGTGGTGAGTATCCCTACGATGACCATCGAGCTTACCTGTCCTACCACCCATTTTTGTACTGCGTGGTACATCTCGCCAAGCACCCCCTCAACTTTCTGTCTATTCCGAGCAGGAAAGAGAGAGACGAAGCCGTGTATCAATTGTGAGGGTTGTGCTACCAGATAAACGGTTACTATGAGCGCTACTATGCTTAAGGAAGCTACTTCAGCTATGCTCCTTCCTATATCAACTACCGATGAAACGGTGGTGTGGCCAGAAATTAAACTTCGTCCTCTCTCAAGCAAGCTTTCTTGATTCAGGTCGATAGCGTTTTCTAGTCCGAAAGTGCTCTGTAAGCTGGTGAGGTAGTCCTGAATCTGAACTAGAAGCGACGGGGAATCCTCTATGAACTGCCGAGCTTGGTACCCGATCACCGGCGCTATCCATCTCCCTAGCAGCCACACAAGTAGGACGAGAGCCCCAAACACCATTAAAATTCCAAGCCCTCTGGGGAGGCCCCGGCGAGCGAGATAGTTGACCGGTCCACTCAGAACGATAGCGAAAAGCAGTGTCAGCAGGAACAGCAGTACGATCTGCGGAATCTGGTAGACCACGTAGATCCCAAGCAGTATCCCAAAAAACAGAGCTATATCTTTATACCGAGATTGTCCCTTACGCTCTTCCAAAACAAACCTTTTTTCTCTTCAGCGGATGGCTACCGTCGACCCCTGAGGGCCTCTTGAGAATTTGCAGGCGCTCAACATGGCTTTTTAACAGG
The DNA here is from genome assembly GCA_035642415.1 of Rubrobacteraceae bacterium. Taxonomy (GTDB): domain Bacteria; phylum Actinomycetota; class Rubrobacteria; order Rubrobacterales; family Rubrobacteraceae; genus Rubrobacter_F. The sequence continues at coordinate 1,944 of DASQSI010000267.1, read as the reverse complement.
ACGGTTTGGAAGCCCGAGGGGATGGCAAGAGCGGGAGGTAAGGGGCCCGGTGACCGAGGCGATGCCTAGGCTGGTCGGCGGACGGCCGCTCCTCATCAGTGGTCTCCTCCATCCGAGTCGTGGGCCATCTCGTCGATCGCGATGGCGACCGCAAGGATGAGGCCGTCGTCCTCGCCCGGGGCGGTCTCGATACCATAGGTATCGCTCAGCGCGAACCGGCGCTTCGATATACGAGCGATCGCGTCGTCTCCGCGGCGGAGTTCATACTCGTGGTGCAGGATGTCTCCCTGAGCGACGATGTCCTGCCCCCCCTCCACATCGATCGTGAACTTGTTGCGAAATAGTGTGAACCGCGCTTTGCGGACGGTGGCGATGGTGGTGCCTGCGCGCAGGATGCTCATGCTCTCGCGCAGGGCGAGCTTCTTCTCGCGGATCGTCGCCACCTCGCGGCCTTGCAGATCCTCGAGCACAAAGGTATCGCGAAGACGCATGACCTTCCCATCGACCCTGAAAACCGGGTTGCCACGCTCGTCGGCGACCTCAAAATCCTCGCCGATCGAGATGAGCCGCTGCCGCATCGTATAGCGTGCCATGTCCGTCTCTCTATACTACTTCGCCGCCGAGCCCGAGTCGCGGCACGCACACAGCAGTCGTGCCACCAGTGGGTCGTTCCCGAATATACCATCTACGAAACTCGCCGGGCCCACGGCAAATCTCCTTACAGGTTTTCCGCTGCGAGGGTCCGCGCCACCGAGTCCTCAACGCGCGCGAGCCGACCGGGTTGACCGGCGGTTTTAGGAAGCTGTAAGTAAAACCATTGAGGGAGACCTATAATCTCTTAGAACAAGTATCGGAAACTCCTCTCTGATCGAAACGTATAAGGGGTTGTATCGAGACGAGGAGAAACATAGATGGCTAAAGATCCTAACTACGGGATGTACCGAGAACACGATGCGAAACCTAGGCTCCACCGTCCTAGGATCGGCGTTGGTACCCCGGCTGAGAGAACTTGGTCCGCACTTGCACACCTGAGCATCTTCCTGAACCTCTTCACCGGGTTTTTAGGCCCAGCCGCAGCGTTCGTTATTTGGCTGGTCTACAGGAACCGCTCAGAGAGTGTAGCCTTCCACGCCAGGCAGTCGCTGTGGTACCAGATGGCCTGGCTAGTGATCATCGCTGTAGGATGGACTGTTACAGGGATCTTGACGTTGGTGCTGGTTGGCTTCTTACTGATCCCGGTGATGATGCTGCTGATGTTGGTGCCCTTCGTGCACGCTGCGTACGCAGCTTACAGGGTAACCCAAGGCGATGACTACAATTACCTCTGGGTAGCCGACCTGCTGAAACGTCCTCACCGGCTGTCGGCACTACTCGGGCGCTGGTAGAAGAGAAATCGCCTTTCTGTCGCTGGTGTGTCCGATTATGCCGATTACAGGCTAATTGACCGGAGATGCGGCCAGGAAAAAGGCTTAAGTAAAGGGAAAAGTACTCCTGGCGAAGCAATGAGCGGGCAACCGGCAGTTTTCGCGCTAGCGAGAGGTTTTGAAGAACCCTCCGGTGCCTTGGAGTGATTTTGCTCCTCTCCTCGGCCTGTCGATCGTTAGCCTCGTCCAGAAGTGTGCATAGGATCTTCTCAATCCTTACGGCTATCCCTTAGCTACGTTATTTGACCTGTTGCGGTACTGCTCCAATATATTTAGGGCGAAGCGTCAGCTTCTATCTCACGGTGCGTTCCGCTACCTGCTTCGTCTTATGAAGATAGTGGAAAGCCTCCTATGCCTCCAAGAACACCAACACTTCCTCTTTACTGCTAAGCTGCAGAGGCAATACAACCGGATCAGGTCTACCCCTCTTCGTCTGTGCCCTCAGCAAACCTATAGTAGATTTGGGCGTTCACCTCTGCGCCGAAAAGCAATACGGCTGCCGAAATGAATAAGTAAAGGA
>DASQSI010000266.1:0-8983 GCA_035642415.1 Rubrobacteraceae bacterium | reverse complement strand
AGGGCGTGATACAGAAGTCGGGCGCCTGGTTTGCCTATGGGGACGAGAGGTTAGGGCAAGGCCGCGAGAATGCCAAGCTCTTTCTCAAGGAGAACACCTCGGTGCGTGAGCGCATCCTTGCCGAGATCTACCAGAAGCTCGATCTGGACGCTCCGCTAGTGGCTGATGAGGAGCGTGATAGTGGCGGGTCTGAGGAGGCAGCGCAAGAGCAGCAGACGGCGGGGCGTTTGATCTAGAGAGTTCGTAGATCAGGTGTCAGTCATAACCGGCGTGGTCGAGCGCCGTGACAGGGTGAGAATATTCGTCGACGGTGAGTTCTGGGCGGAGCTAGACTCAGGGGTTGCAGCTGAGCACGGCCTGTTCGAGGGAGCTGTGCTCTCGCAGGCGAGGCTTGCGGAGGCGAGGGTGGCTGGGGAGAGGTCGCTAGCGATGAGCCGGGCGCTCAGCCTCTTGGGCTATCGCGCACGTGCGAAGGGTGAATTACGCGAGAGGCTCGAGCGGGCGGGATATTCAGGCGAGACAGTGGCTGTAGTGATTGCGCGCCTAGAGGAGCTCGGGTATCTCGACGATGAAGAGTTCGCCCGAAGTCTGGCTCGCGAGGATGCCCGTAAAAAGTATGGTCCACGCCGAATCCTTGGTGATCTCAGACGGGTCGGGGTCGACGAAGAGGTTGCGCGGGAAGCCGTCGACGAAGCGTTTGTGGAGCGCTCCGAGTACCTGACGGCTCTCGCGATCGCGCGGCGGCGTTATAATAAGGAGGAGAAAGGATCCGACGCCCAGGCGCGTCGGGTCTATAGTTTCCTGATGCGACGAGGCTACTCGGCGGACGTTTGCGTCGAGGTCGCTCGTGGATACCGTCAGGAAACCGGCGAGTAGCGAACAAAGCATATATATACCGGCCTCGCTGCCATGGCGAATGTGTCTTGTGACCTGTCGCCGGACCCAAACGCCGTCGCAGGTGGCTTTCATGGAGGACAACATAGATATGAACGTTTTACCCCTGGTCCTAGGGCTGGCCGCCGCTCTCGTCCTAGGCGTCGTCATAGGTTACTTCTATTACAAATTCAGGGCGACGGCACGCCAAGCTGAAGCTCGCTCCGACGCACGCTCTATCATCGAGGATGCCCGACGTTCTGCCGAGAACACCCGACGCGAGGCCGAACTCGCCGCCAAGGAAGCAGCCCTCAAGCTCAAAGACGAAGCCGAAGCGGGGATACAAGCCCGTCGTGCCGAGCTTGCTCGCCTTGAGGAACGCCTCGACAACCGTGATGCTGCCCTCGACCGCCGCGACTTGGAGCTCGACGAAAGGCGTAGCGAACTTCTGCGCCGCGAAGAGGAGCTGCGCGCCCATGCTGCAGAACTTGAAGTTCGCGAGGCTGAACAGATCAAAGCCTTAGAAGAGGTTTCGGGCCTCACTAGGCCCGAGGCCGAGCGCAGGTTGTTTCACAATCTTGAGACCGAGCTGGAAGATAGGCTCGGCCGCATGGTACGGGACAAAACCTTGGAAGCTGAGGAGAGGGCTGATGCGGAGGCCCGCCGCATCACGGCGACTACGATGGAGCGACTAGTCTCCGACATAACTGCTGAGTCGACCGTGAAGGCCGTAGTGCTACCTTCGGACGATATGAAGGGGCGTGTGATCGGGCGCGAGGGAAGGAATATTCGGGCATTCGAGGCAGCCACTGGCGTCGACGTCATAATCGACGACACGCCGGAGACGGTGGTCATCTCGTGCTTCGACCCCGTACGGCGTGAGATCGGACGGGTCGCCATGGAACGGTTGGTTCAAGATGGACGCATACACCCAGGCCGCATCGAGCAGGTTGTCCCCAAGGTCCGCAAGGAGGTCGAAAAAGAAGTAAAGGGTGCCGGTCGGCAGGCGCTTTACGACGCCAAGATCACCGGCGGCATGCATGGTGACTTGTTGAGGCTCCTCGGAGCCCTTAAGTTCCGTACCTCCTACGGTCAGAACGTCCTCGCCCACTCCATCGAGGTGGCCAACCTGTGCGGCATGATGGCCGCCGAGCTCGGCGCAAACGTAAAGATCGCCCGGAGGGCCGCCCTCCTTCACGACGTTGGCAAGGCGATAGACCACGAGGTTGAGGGGACGCACGCCCTCATCGGTGGCAGGTTCGCCAAAAAGTGCGGGGAGTCCGACGACATCGTGCGGGCTATAAGCGCCCACCACCACGAGATCGAGATGGAGACCGTAGAAGACGTGCTCGTCGCGACTGCTGATGCGGTATCGGCCTCGCGCCCGGGTGCGAGGCGCGAGACGACGGAGACCTACATCGAGCGGTTGCGCGCTCTTGAGGACATCGCGCTCGACCACCGCGGCGTCGATAAAGCCTATGCTATCCAGGCGGGGCGCGAGATTCGGGTTATGGTACAGCCCTCCGAAGTGGACGACCGAGTCGCCGCCAAGCTTGCCTTCGACATCTCCAAGAAGATAGAAGATGAGCTTGAGTATCCTGGCCAGATCAGGGTGACCGTCATCCGCGAGAGCCGTGCCACCGAATACGCTCGGTAATAAGGGAAGAATAGCTTGGTAGGACCATACAGAGACTTGGGCCTCGGCTTCGCCCGCCTAGCGGGCGCCGAAGGACTTCGCCGTAGCCCTGGGCGCGTCCGCTTTGTCGAGGACGCCCTTTTGGAGCTTTTGCGCAATTCTCGTGACGCCGGCGCACGCAATATCTACGTTGCCTCCACTCTGAAAGCCCGCCGCTATCGTATGCTCAGCGTTATCGATGATGGTTGCGGCGTGCCTGAAACCCATAAACGCCTCATCTTCGAGCCAGGCGTTACCACGCGGCACTTGGATCCCATACCCTACCCCAGCCGAAACGACGATGTGTTGTTCCACGGTGCCGGCCTCTCCCTCTACCATATCAAAAGCGTCGCGCTCTCCGCCGAGGTTCTCTCTGCTGCGTCCCCAACCGTGATAAGGGTCATCTTCGATACCGATACCCTCCCCGAAAAAAGCCTCCAATCCGGTTCTCGCCCGTCCAAAACCAACCTCCGCGCCACCCTCGCGAAGTTTGTTGGACAAACTGCCCCGAACCCGCCCCGCCTCTACTACGCTTCGCCCGCCCAGATCCTAGCCACGCTCTTAACTCATCGCATATTACATAGAGATGAAGAAACCAAGCGGTTAGGGGAGGCGGCGCGGGACATAGGGTTGGAGGTATCACCGAGGACGGTGCAGCGGGTAGTTGCAGGAGCGGTTTCGGTAGTTGACGAGGTGGTCGCGGACGCTGACACAGTTGTAAAAGTGCGCGCTAGAAGGCGCAACGGGACCGAAGGGCCTATACTCTCGGTGGGGGACGAGGATCTCCGTGAGATCTTCGCCGTTTTGCGTCGGGCAGCGAGGTCGAGTTACCTGGACATCGCTGGCCTAAACGTCGAGAAACTCCCCGGAGAGGTTCTTTTAAGAGCTCACATTTACGAGCCGGAGGAAGAGTATGAGTAGTAGTATGACCAGGAAACCGTCTTACACCATCGCAGCGAGCGGTGGGCCGAAGACGGCGTGCATAAGGACGTTCGGCTGCCAGATGAACGTCCATGACTCTGATCGGATGCGGCGCATGGTCCGCGAGGCGGGCTACACCGAGGTCCACCGCTACGAGGACGCTGACATCGTGGTGCTCAACACCTGTTACGTCCGCGAGAACGCCGTAGATCGTGTCCGCGGACATCTTGGCCAGCTCAGCCGCCTGAAAAAAGAAGGCCGCGTCAAAAAAGTCGCCCTGACCGGCTGCATTGGGGCCGCCTCCGAAGCCCGAGAGCTTGAACGCACCTACGGAATTGACCTTGTGTTAGGTACCCATAATACATACGAGTTGGCACAATTCGTGGGACTACCCGGAATGCACGAAACCCATACTCCCGAGTTACCCGGAACAGAAGGACAGCACACAGCGTTCGTCACGATAATGACCGGGTGCAACTACAAGTGCAGCTACTGTGTTGTGCCAGCGGTGCGAGGCAGGATGGTGTGCCGGCCAATGGAGAACGTGCTTGCTGAGGTTAGGCACCTGGTCGATACTGGTACGCGGTACGTGACGCTACTCGGACAGACGGTGGATGCCTGGCGGGAGAGCGGAAAGAGGTTTTGCGATCTTTTGCAGCGCGTATCGGAAGTGGCGCCCCGGGTATGGTTTACGACCAGTCATCCGTCAAATATGGAAGATCGAACGCTCAAGCTCATCGGCGAGAAGGACACGATCGTTAAGAGGTTACACCTGCCGGTGCAGTCGGGCTCAGACAGGATGCTCAAAGCGATGCATCGGGGGTACAAGTCAGAGAGGTACCGACGTAAGATTCAGGTCTTCCGGGAGGCCGTCCCGGATGGAACTCTGAGTACTGACATCATAGTCGGCCATCCGGGGGAGACCGAAGAAGACCACGAAGAATCCTTAAAGCTCATCGAGGATTGCTCTTTCGATTCAGCATACATCTTCAAATTCTCCCCCAGGCGCGGGACCGAAGCCGCAGAGCTCCCCGAAGCGGTATCCGATAGCGTCACCCAGAGGAGGTTTTTGGAGATTTTACGAGCTGTCGAGGCGAATGCCTTCTGCCGAAACCGGCGCAAGATCGGGGCTGTCGAGGATATCTACATTCGCTACGGACACACCGGAGACGGTAAGGCTGTGGGCGAAACGTGGAGTGGCCACGCCGTCCACGTTCCTACGGACGCTCAACCGGGGGCGTATGTAGCCGCGAAGATCATCGGGGCAGGACCCCACGTTCTCTACGCCGGGGAGCCATTCGGTACACCGCGCTGACGTACCTTAGAAGAAAGGCTATCGTCGTCTGCGGACCCACGGCTGTTGGCAAGAGCGATCTCGCCGACGCGTTCGCTGAGCGGCTCTCGGAGGTACATCGGACCCGGGTGCCCGTGATCGTGGTTGACTCTATGCAGGTCTATCGGGAGATACCGGTGATCACCAACCAAGCCCGCACACGACCGGCGGAGCTGGTCAGCATCGTCTCCGTCACCGAAGAATGGACGGTCGCTCGCCACAAAGAACGGGCGGAACGGATAATCGACTCCCTACCGGTCGACGTACCTTTTGTGCTGGATGCGGGCAGCGGTATGTACCTGAATTCCCTCGTCCTCGACATCCCCCTCGCCCCGAAGGTGTCGCACAAGGTTCGCGACAAGGCTGAGAAGCTCGCAGCTGATGCCGAGAATCCCCGGCGCGAGACCAGAAGACGGGAGCTCAAGCTCGCGGGAGCCCCGGAGCGCGGTTCGATCTGGGATGGGGAGCTTTGCTATGATGTAGCCGTCGTCTACCTGCGCCCTGACAGAAAGACCCTAGACAGCAACATACAGCTGCGCTCTGCGACGATCGTGCGCGATGGCGCCGAAGAAGCGAAACGGATCAGAGAGCGCGGCCTCGAGCCGAACCCTTCGGTACGCGAGGCCATCGGCGTCAAAGAGATGCTACTTCGCGCTTCCGGCGATCTCTCCGAGGACGAGGCTCAAAAGATGATCACCGCCCGCACCCGAAAGCTGGCTCGACGCCAGACCCGGTGGTTCGACAAGCTCGCGCGTAACCTCCCGGACGCCACCCCTTTCCTCGTCGCAGAGAGCGCCGCTGACATGAGGGTTAAGCGTTATATGCATGCTATAATAGGAACGTGACGAAGTCATCAATGCGGAAGAGGGCGCTCCTGGTCGGGGCGGGAGAAAATCGGGGGATAGGGGAACTTGGGCGGCTTGCGGGTACTTTGGGGCTAGAGACCGTCGGGAGTTTGGAGCAGGGTCGAAGAGACGGGACTGGGTACCTGGGGCGCGGAAAGCGGGAGGAGCTAGCTAGGCTCGTCGGCGTGCTCAAGGCTGATTTAGTCGTTACAGACGACGAGCTATCGGCGTCTCAGGCGCGAGTGCTGGAGAAAGCCGCGAAGGTCCCGGTAGTGGACCGGACCGCCTTGATCATACGCATTTTCGAGGCGCATGCCCGGGACGCCGCGAGCCGTCTGGAGGTTGAGCTTGCGGAGCTCACCTACCGTTTACCGCGAATCAAAGGCCGCAACCCGGCCCTCAGCCGTCTCGGTGGGGGCGTCGGCACCAGGGGGCCAGGCGAGCAGCAGCTTGAGTACGACCGGCGAGCGATCCGGGAGCGCATGGGAAGGATCCGCAAGAGGCTCGGAGAGGAAAACGCCGCCCGGAAGGTCAGGGGTGCCCGCCTCAAGGAACAAGGCCCCCCAAGCGTGACGTTGGTGGGCTACACGAACGCCGGCAAGACCACTATTCTCAACGCGCTGAGCGGGGAGAATCGTTCGACCGCCGATAGACTTTTCGAGACCCTCGAAACCACCACACGCCTGGTCGCGGGGACCACCGGAAATGGCGAAGGCGGCGCTCGCCCGGACTTCGTCCTGACGGATACGGTAGGGTTAATAAGGAAGCTGCCTACCCAGCTTGTCCACTCCTTCGCGAGTACGCTCGAGGCCACCAAGGGCACCGACGTCATAGTTCTGTGTGCTGACGCAAGCAGCGAGAAACTCGAAGAGGAGATCCGGATCGCCGAAGACGTACTTGCGGAGACGCTCTCAAGGAACGACGGGATAGGTTCGCGCCAGAAGACAATACTTTGCCTCAACAAGTCCGACCTTATCTCCGACGAGCGCCGGGGAGAGCTTGCTGCCTCGTACCCCGACGCTGTGTTGATAAGCGCCAGGCTGGACGCGAGTCCCCTGCTAGATGCGATAAACGAAGCGTTGGCCCAGAGCCGGATACGCATGCGGATCCTCATCCCACATGCCGAGTACGGGGTCGTGAGCGACCTCTACGGCCGAGCGGAGATTCATGCCCGCGAGAACACCGCCGAAGGCCTACGCCTCGACGTCACGCTCTCCAAACCCCAAGCCCGCAGGTACGCCCGTTATCGTATCTCCTGACGCGTCTCCCGCTCCGGACGACGCACCCGGTCGCAAAACGGTCTTAAGACTCTTCCCCGGACCGAGCGTGCGGCGGCCGGCCGAAGACGTTTACGTAGATATCTCATTCCCGACGCGAAAGACGCCGAAGAGGCCTTACGTGGTTATTAATATGGTGGCCTCCCTCGATGGGAGGGCAGCCGTGGGCGCCAAGGCTGGGTCCATAGGAAGTGGGATGGATCGCAACCTCATGCGCTCGTTGCGTGCCCGTGCAGACGCCGTAATGGTGGGTGCAGGCACGATCCGTGCCGAGAAGCTCACGTTAGCCGTACCAGGACACCTTGCCCAGGCACGCGAGGCACGCGGCTTAAAACCGCAACCTCTGGCTATCGTCGCGACTGCTACCGGTGACGTTCCGCTGCGAACCAACTTGCTAGGCTCCTCGCCCGATCACCTCCTCATCCTCGCCTCTACCGAGACTCCCGAGGAGCGCCTTAGGGCCCTCTCTTCCCACGCCTGCGTCGAAGTCGTCCCTAATAAGACAGCCACGCCGGGTGCACGGCTTGACCTAAAGAGGGCTCTCGAAACCTTAAAGGGGCGTTTTGCTGTGGACTTGCTCCTCGTCGAGGGCGGGCCCACCCTGAATCACTCCCTCGTCTCTCTAGGCCTCGCCGACGAACTTTTCTTGACGCTAGCGCCGAAGCTCCTCGGAGGGGAAAGGCCCGGCGCGCTTGCTATACTCGAGGGTCCGCCGTTGCCGACCAAGGATACAGAGGCAAAGCTGGTCTCTATCCATCTTGCCCACGGAGAACTCTTCCTCAGGTACGCTTTACGCTCCGGGTAGGATGCTATTCGTTTTCTTCTTCGCTAGGCGCCTCGAAGGCCATAACCTCCTCAGTGAAGACCTCGACTTTTTGCTCTGTCTGCTCGTCTGTCTCCGAAAGGACATGATTAACCTGTGTGACACGAAGAAGCCTTAGGGGCGACCGCGACCCCGACCACGAGCTAGGATCAACGAGGTCACCTTTATGAAAGGACAGAAACGGTGTGGAGGATTCGAACGATCTCCATACGTCGGTGCGGCTGTTAGGGTAGAAAATCTCTATCTCGTATACTGTAGGCTTCATTTTCTAGCTCCTTCTTGTCTTATCTGTCTGTTGCCAAGCCACTGACTAGTCTACGCTATCGGAAGGTCTGTTTTGTTGTAAGACTTACTCCGGGGAGGAGCACAGCTTGATGAGCACGGTTTAGCTTTTGGAACGCTCTTTATCCTTGGCCTTTCTTGGGTACGAATGCCTGATACGCTTACTGTAAAGGTTCAACCTTGCTCCCTCTTCCGACCGGAAAACGTTCCTCTTTCACGAATAAGGTTAAGCCTTAAATTGACGTTTGGAGTGGAAGCGTTCTTCTTGAGGGTGAAACTTCGCTTATAAACAGCCTTTCTTTCTATCTTCCTATAGAACAGCCCGTACTTATAATGAGTGCGAGCCACTGGCGACACCCAATATAGCTTATACCTTCGACCTGGCATCGCTGATGGTGAACAGGCTCAAAAGGGCGTAGGCCCTACGCCCTTTTGAGATGCTCGCGAATTGCTTCTGTGCCCCGCACCCTTATACACTGTTCCGATTTCACAAGCTGCAGAGGCCAATCCTCAAACTTCGCCTGCCACAGAGGGTGCCAACGAGCACCGCTAATAGGGCGTAAGGTGTGCATTCCATTCCCACAAGATGATGAGTATCGAGGCCACTACGAACACAGCAAGCAATACCAACTCTATGCAGGCAACTAGCAGAGTAAAGCGGATAGCAGGTTTTTCTTTCAACCAGCTTCCTATCGTCTTGCCTAATCGCTTACCGGCTAGCACATTAATTTCCTGGCAGGTCTTCTGGCCTCGATGCCGAACATATTACGTAATTTAGAAGTCTCATGCAATTTCCGATACTGAGTCTTTAGCTGAGGCGCGGTAGTAATATTAGCGTTGCAGATGACTCAAGCACAACGGCAATAGGCTAGAGGTGATAAGGAGAACACCCCGGGGACTCTACTTGAGTTCTTAATAATACTCCTTGTAACCTTCGCTCTGGTCTTTGGGGTC
>DASQSI010000265.1:0-12487 GCA_035642415.1 Rubrobacteraceae bacterium | reverse complement strand
TTCGACCGGCCCGACAACCCGTACAACAAGACCGAGGATCCGAGGTACCCCTACGTGGTCAGTACCTACCGGCTCACCGAGCACCACACCACCGGAGCCATGAGTCGTTGGATCCCCTGGCTCAGCGAGCTGCAGCCGGAGCTCTTCGCCGAGATCAACCCCGAGCTGGCCGAACAGAAGGGTATAGAGAACGCCGACTGGGTCACCATCGAGACCACACGCGGCAAGATTCACTGCAAGGCGCTGGTAACCGATCGCGTGCCGGTCTTGACCTTCGAGGGACGCAAGGTCCACTCGATAGGCTTGCCCTACCACTGGGGGCCCAACGGGCTGGTCAAAGGCGACCTGGTCAACGACCTGGTGCCGGTCTCGCTGGAGGCCAACGTCGCCATCCACGAAGCCAAGGCCTTCACCGCCAACCTGAAGAAGGGGCGCGTGTGAGCGAAGCCCGCGAAAAGATACAGCAGGAGCTAATGGACCTCGGGGCGTGGCTCACCGAGCACCCAGAGGCCAGAAAGAACCTCAAGCCCGTTCGCGACAGGGTGGTTCTGGACCCCGGGGTCTACTACAACTTCGGGACGGGGATGGTAGAGCGGGTCTACGCGCCCCAGCACATCGCCCTCGGTACCAGGATGTTTCGCGTAAATAGCGACCCCGCCGCGCCGATAGAGGAGATCCGGCGCCGCGTACTAGGAAGGAACTAAGGTGGCGACAGGATTCCTGACCGACACGACGGTCTGCATAGGTTGCAAGGCCTGCGAGGTGGCCTGCAAGCAGTGGAACCAGATCCCCGCCGACGGCTACGAGCTGACCGGCGACTCCTACGACAACACCAAGACCCTCTCCGGTACCACGTGGCGCCACGTAGCCTTCGTAGAGAACCCCAAGAAGAGGCGCCTCACCGGAGATGTGGACCTCGTGGCTTTGGCCGAGGATGTGCAGGAGCAGCTTCCGGGCGGGGCGGAGCTCGACGCCTTGGGGCGTTGGTCGTTCATGAGCGACGTCTGCAAGCACTGCGTCGAGGCGCCCTGCCAGCACGCGTGTCCGACGGGCGCGATCATCCGCAACGAGTTCGATAACGTCTATATTCAACCCGACGTCTGCAACGGCTGCGGCTACTGCGTGCCGGCTTGCCCCTACGGGGTCATCACCAACGTCCCCCACGATGGCAGGGCCTTCAAGTGCACCCTCTGCTACGACCGCCAGCGCGACGGGTTGGAGCCCGCCTGCGCCAAGGCCTGCCCGACGAACTCCATCATGTTCGGCGATGTCGAAGAGCTCGAAAGGATAGCCGAGGAGCGTGTGGCTAGCCTGCACGCCAAAGGCTACACCACCGCCTTTATCTACGGAACGCCCGAGGTGGGGGGAACCGACGGCATCGGGGGGAACCACTCCAAGTTCATCCTCATGGACGAGCCAGAAACCTACAACTTGCCACGGCACCCGTTCATGCCGCAGGATAAGGTCAAGCCTGCCGTGATCGCGAGCGCGGTGGCCGCCGGGGTCTTGAGCACGGTCCTGGCTTTGGCCTTCCGGGGCTAGAGAGGGGGAAGAAGGAGATGACGGACGCCGCCGCGCAAGAGAACCTCCGGGAGCGTAACGGGCAGGTGGAAGGAAGGGCCGAAACCTCCCACCATCCGAGGACCGATGCGAAACGGGATGACGAATGGTACTACGGCATCCCTCCGATAAAGCCCGCGCACTGGGCATGGGAGATCTGGTTGTATTTCTGGCTTGGCGGGATAGGGGCCGGGGCTCATCTGGCCTCCGTCGTTGGGCAGCTCCTCGGTTGGAAGGACAAGGCATTCATTCGGGCCAGCCGCTACACCGTGTTGGTCACCATGCTCATTAGCCCGGTGCTTCTGATTCTGGACCTGGGTAGGCCCGAGCGGTTCCTGAACATGCTCCGCATTCTAAAGCTACGCTCGCCGATGTCGCTGGGTTCCTGGGCGCTGTTCGCCTTTGGCAACTTGGGTGGCCTCGTAGCCGCTTCCCAAGCCGCCCGAGACGGGCTCCTCGGGCGTAACACCTTATCCCGTACCTTGACAAGGTTAATTCCGGATCGGGCACTGTCCGTGTTGGCCCTCCCGTTCGCGCTCTTCGTTGGGGCGTATGGGGGGATACTCATCGCGGCGACCTCGATCCCCATGTGGGCTCGCAACTGGTTCTTGATGGGCCCAACATTCCTGGCCTCGGGTATCTCCACGGGGCTCTCGATGCTCTCGTTCATCTTGCACCTCGGCGAGTGGGGGGAGAAGCGCACCCTGCAGGCCCTCCATCGGGCCGAGAGGCTCGTCCTCCTCATAGAGGCCGGGCTGATGGCCGCGTCCCTGATAAAGATGGGCCGGTGGGGCAAGCCCCTACGCACGAAGAAGCTCGCGCCGCTCTTCTTCGGGGGTACGATCCTCGGCGGCGTCCTCACGCCCCTCGCGCTTATCTTCGGTGGCAAGGAGACGCGCGGTAAGAGCCTTTTGACCTCCGTGCTCGTGCTCCTTGGCGGGCTCGCTTTCCGCTACGCGATGGTGGAAGGCGGCCGGATGAGCTCCCACGATCCCGAGGCGTACTTCACCTTCGCCCAGGGAGAGAACGTGCCCGCCGGAGGACGGGACCTTGGGGTACATCCTCCTCCTTCCCAGAGGAGCTAAGAGAACCTAGCCTCTTTCTCGCTGTTTGTTAGCGCCTGCCCAGAGAAGCACGCGCAAAAAAAGAGGGGGGCGCGGGTTGGTGTGTGCCCGCCCCCCTCTCTACGCTTGCCGGTTTTTGTTACTTACATCTGCTGCTGGGTCTGCTCCTGGATGGTCTCCGCGATGCTCGGGTCGGACAGGGTGGAAGTGTCGCCCAACTCCTCGCCCTCGGAGATGTTCTCTAGGATGCGGCGCATGATCTTGCCCGAGTTGGTCTTGGGCAGATCGTCGACGGCGAACACCCGCGCCGGCTTGGAGATGCTCCCCGCCTCTTCGGCCACGTGGTCGATGAGCTCCTGCTCCATATCCTCGCTCCACTCATAGCCCTGCTCGAGGATGACGAAGCCAACCGGCTCCTCGCCCTTTGTGTCGTGGCTCCTGCCGATGACCGCCGCCTCGGCCACGCCCTCGGTCCCTTGAAGGGCGTTCTCGATCTCGACCGTGGAGAGCCTATGCCCGGAGACGTTTAGCACGTCGTCGATGCGGCCCGTTATGGTGTAGGCGCCCGTCTCGTCGCAGGTGGCCCCATCCTCGACGTAGTACGTCTGCTCGTCTACATCAGAGAAGTACTCGTCCTTATAGCGATCGGGGTCTTGCCACAGCGTCCTGAGCTGCGCGGGCCAGGGCTTGGGGATGATCAACTCCCCGCTGGCCGGGCACTCGAGGAACTGTTCCTCCTCGCTGTCGTAGAGGCCGAACTCTATGCCCGGGAACGGGTAGGTGGTACTGCCGGGAACCATCTCGTTGATCCCGGGGAGGTTGGAACTCATGATCGCACCGGTCTCCGTCTGCCACCAGGTGTCGACGATCGGGCAGCGCTCCTGGCCTATGTTCTCGTAGTACCACCGCCAGGCATCTGGGTTGATGGGCTCGCCGACGCTGCCCAGGATCCTCAAGGAAGAGATGTCGTGGTCCCTTATGACCTCCTCGGGACCGGCTTGCTGTAACGCCCTTATGGCGGTGGGAGCGGCGTAGAGGCCGGTGACACCCTCATTCTCTATGATCTGGAACCAGCGGTCGTTGTCTGGGTAGGTGGGCGTCCCCTCGAACTGTAAGGTCGTCGCACCGCAGAGCAAAGGCGCATAGACCAGGTAGGAGTGCCCGGTGACCCAACCTATGTCCGCTGTGCACCACCAGATGTCGTCTTCCTTGTAGTCCAGCACCCACATGAAGGTCGCCTTGAGTTGGACCATGTAGCCGCCCACGTTGTGCTGAATACCCTTGGGCTTGCCCGTCGAGCCCGAGGAGTAAAGCACGTACAGCGGGTCCTCGGCGTCCATCTCTTCGGCCGGACACTCGTCGCTCTGTTGGTCCATCAGCTCGTCCCAGTAGTGGTCGCGGTCGTCGTCCCAGGGAACATCCTCGCCCGTGCGTCTGACCACGATCACGTTCTGTACGCTGGGGGCGTCCTGGAGGGCTTGATCGGAGTTCTCCTTCAAGGGCGTCTTTTGGCCCCCGCGCGGTGACTCGTCGCAGGTGATAAGGAGCGGGGCCTCCACGTCGTTGATACGCTCGGCGAGCTGCCCCGGCTGGAAGGCGGAAAAGACCACCGAGTGGATGGCGCCTATCCTAGCGCAGGCGAGCATGGCGATGGGAAGCTCCGGGATCATCGGCAGATAGATGTTAACCGTGGAGCCCTTCTCTATCCCGAAGCTCTTTAGCATGTTGGCGCACTTGTTGACCTCGGCAAGAAGCTCGTTGTAGGTGAAGGTCCTGCGATCACCTTCCTCGTCGCCTACCCAGAGTAGGGCGGTCTTGTCGCCGCGACCCTGCTCTATCTGGTAGTCGAGGCAGTTGTACGCCATATTCGTCTTGCCGCCGACGAACCACTGGACGAAGGGCGGGTCCCAGTTGCAGACCTGGTCCCACTTTTGGAACCAGTGCAGCTCTTCAGCCCAGCTCTCCCAGAAGCCTTCGCGGTCTTCGTTGGCCTTCTGCCAGATCTCTGGGTCCTGGATGTTGGCGTTCTTGGCAAAGTCCTCCGGGGGATTATAGGTCTCCACCCCCGAACCTTGGCCGTTCTGCTCTTCTTCGCTCATTTACTCTCCTTTCCTATCTACCGCGAATTATGCTACCGCAAACTGCGGGTTAGCTTCCCTTTGCCTATACAACGCTACCCAACGAGCGGGATTTTTAATCTGGTATCGAGGCCAACGGGCGGATCGTCCGTTGGCCTCGGTGACCGGTAAAGCGAGTCGTTTCAGGCAGAGCTTGTTACGTTTCTAGCTGGCCGACCCGGCGGCAGGCCCGAGAGGTAGAATGGTCCGCCCGTAAGTCCAGTTGAGCACGTCCGCCGCCACGATATACCAAGCTGCTATTGCCGTGACGATGCCGACGTAGCCGGCTATGTGGAGGATCGCCGGGTTGGGGGGACTACTAATAAGCACGGCGAGTGCGAGCAAGATAAAGGTGGCCAGAAGCAGCGTGAACGTTATACCCAGAGCGGCGTGCACGCCCCACGAACCTAACCACATGATGGCGGTGAAGATGGTCCAGGCTATAAAGAACCAGCCCACCGGATAACTTATTATTGGCTCTGCCACCCCGAATTGCCTTACAAGGAGTTCCACGGTTCCCAGAGCCAGCCAGAATGCCCCGTAGGAGGTGAACCCCGTTGCCCCGAAGAGGTTGTGGTTCCGGAACTCGAACAGCCCTGCCACAAACTGAGCGAGACCCCCGTAGAATATTGCCAGCGGGATAAACAATCTTATCGAGTCCTCGGGAATTATGCCGGCGTTCGCGACCGAGAACGCGAAGGTCGTAAGCGCGAACCCTCCTAGCCCCAAAGGAGCGGGATCTGCCAAGGGAGGTTGCCACTGATTCTGTTCTGCCATTGTTTTTCTCCTTTCCCCGGTTTCTTCCTTTTCACGCTAGCTAATGACCCAACTTGAACTTAGCCGCCGAACATCCTCCTTCCCTAGATTGACTACTGAGTACCCCTCTACCCAACCACGCTTCATTTTATGCATAGGGCTGTGTGCGAAGCAACTTCGTGATCCCGTTTCCGCTCTTCTAGAGGTTGTAGAGGACGACTAGCCTCCGAGCATGACTGACGGGCAAGATCCTCGCGTTGCTCCTGTTTTGGGTAGATGGTAGGCGTAATGGGTACGTAGAGCGCTTAGAAACAGAGAGGAGCGTGATGCCAGAGTACAGAACGAGCGGCGGTCCTATGTCCTACAGGGAGCGTGGCGATGGGAAGGACCCGGTAGTTCTGCTACACGCGTTCCCTTTGAACGGGCGGATGTGGGCCCCGCAGATGAAAGCTCTGGCCGACCGTAGACGCGTGATCGCGCCGGACTACCCCGGCTTTGGGCGTTCCCCTCGCCCCCCCGCTCAGCCTGACGTGCGTTACTACGCCGAGCAGGTAAGGGAGCTTCTCGACACGCTGAAGCTAGATCGCGTGATCCTTGGTGGGCTCTCGATGGGCGGCTATATCGTCTTCGCCTGCCTTAGGCTCTTTCCCGATCGCATACGCGCCCTACTACTGGCCAACACCCGACCCGATTCAGATCCCGAAGAAGCAAGGGAGACACGTCGGGAAGTGGCGTGCCAGGTCGCCGAGGAAGGGATTGAGGTCCTCCCGAAGCTACAGATGGAACGTCTCCTCGCTCCCGACACCCTGAAGAACAACAAAGACCTCGTAGCGTCGGTGCGCCATATGATCCTCGAGAGTTCCCCCGACGGTGTCGTTGCCGCTCTGGGAGCCATGCGCGAGCGTCCCGACTCTACGGAGCTGCTCGGAAAGATAAACGTCCCTACGCTCGTCGTCGGTGGTATGGAGGACGGCCTCTCCACGCCGGAGATTATGGGGGAGATGGCAAAGAAGATACCCGACTCTCGCCACCTCTCCCTCCCAAAAGCCGCCCATCTCTCGAACCTGGAAGCCCCCGAGGAGTTCAACGCCGCCCTGCGAGAATTCCTGGAGGAGGTCTAGGGGCACGAGCAGGTTCTCAGCCGCTCGCGGTTGGGTAGACTCTTCTTTTGTGGCAAAGATACTGCACGCTTCGGACTTACACTTCGGGCGGCCTTCGGTGGCCGCGCGGCTGACTTCTTTAAGGAGTTGCATTACGAAGCTCTCGCCGGACGCGGTGGCGATTTCGGGCGATCTCACGCAGCGGTGTTTGAACTCCGAGTTCGCCCGCGCCCGCGCCTACCTTGACGACATTCGCAGGACCGCACCTGTCATAGTTATCCCGGGCAACCACGACATACGCTGGATGGGGGCCGTCGCCCGTAACCTCGGCCTCTTGAGGAAGGCCGCTCATGAGTTCAAGTACTCCAGGTACGCTCGTCACATCTCTCCCAAGCTCAACCCGGCTCTGAGGATACCCGGAGCGGTGATCGCTGCGTGCAACACCGCGCATGGCATCTCGCGCGGCTCCCTTACGCGCCGCTTGCGGGACCTCAGCGTGATAGGCTACGTTAACGAACGCGATCTGGAGCAGGTCGAAGACGCCTTCTCGCACTCCGCCCAGGACGCCGCCAGGGTAGTCATGATTCACCACAACCCCATAAAGGGCGAGACCTCCGGTCGCCACGGGCTCGCCAATACCGAAGCAGCCTTGAGGGCCTTCGCGGCTCTAGGGGCCGA
Organism: Rubrobacteraceae bacterium; assembly: GCA_035642415.1. Lineage (GTDB taxonomy): Bacteria > Actinomycetota > Rubrobacteria > Rubrobacterales > Rubrobacteraceae > Rubrobacter_F. The sequence goes on along the minus strand of DASQSI010000265.1, from coordinate 5,212 downwards.
ACTGGTTCTCTGTGGTCACGACCATCAGGAGGCCGTTCATACCGTCGAGGAGAGCGCTCCCGGCCTTGTTATCTCGACCGCCGGCACGATATCGAATCGCCTGCGCCCCGGGCGTCCTTCAAGCTTCAACCTCGTCGATATAGAGGAAAGCAACCTGCGTATAACCACCTATGCGTGGCAAAGCGCCGGGGGCTTCACTCCCTTCCGGGAGCTCTCTTTCCCTCGCCGCGTCGCCACACGCTACGTACGTCACTCGCTGAAGAGCCCTGCCGGTGCGACGTCGCGGGGTATAATCCATCCCGACAAGGATAGCCAGGAGAAGGGGTAAAGAGAGCATGTGGAGCAGGCTAACCCGTGGCGGTGACGGCCTCCCTCGCGAGAAGGTCGATGCCGTGGTGCGTCTTATAGATCGGTACCTGGCCGAGGAAGGCCAATTCCGCAACCTTCAATCCGATAAACAAACCATTCACCCCAGGGACCTCCCGCCCCAAAGGCGCGAGGAGCTAATAAACGAGATCTTCGAAATCCTCAGAGATACCCGCAAAAAATAGTGTAAGGGTGGGATCGTAACCAAACATGAGCCGGGGCGGCGAAAGCGCCCCCGATCTACCGCTTTTGCCCCGCGTTAGACGCTCTTTCGGGTGCCCGGAGGGTGAAGACGGTGATCTCTGGCCGACAGAGAAAGCGGACGTGTGGCGGGAGCATACCGAGGCCCTTGTTGGTGTACAGGAGCATACCGTCCAGCTCGTAGAGCCCACAGGGATAACGCCTGCCGTAAGGGGGCAGGTACGGCGCACCGATGAAGGGAAGCCGCACCTGCCCGCCGTGCGAGTGGCCGGAGAGCTGTAGATCGAACCGCCCGGTCGAAGCAGAGACGTCGGCGAAGTCCGGCTCGTGGGCCAGCAGGATGGTGGCGCCTTCTACGGGGAGCTTCGTAAGAACCTCGTGCAGCCGAGCCTGGCGCGCGAACAAGTCGTCTACACCAGCGAGATGAAGCGTGTCATCGCCGCGCCGGAGGGTACGAAAGCCGTTACTCACCTCCAAGACGCCGCTCTTGCGGATGAGCCTTCGGATTAAGGTCGGATCTATCTCGTGATCGTGGTTACCGAGCACCGCAATCACCCCGTCAGGAGCGCGCAGCATGCTTAGAGCGCCGATCAGTTCCTCGTTGTCGAACTTCGCCGAGTAGGTCACGAAGTCGCCGGTTATCGCGATGAGATCTGCCCTCTGCTCGTTGACGAGTTCCATGATGTCTTTGAGGCGCTCGAAGGTCATCCAATCGTCCGTATGGATGTCGCTGATCTGCACGATTCGGTAACCGTCGAAGGAAGACGCGAGCCGGGGTAGGGTGAGTGACACGCTGGTAACTTCTATATTCTCCGGCGCAACCTTGTGCGCATAAAAGAGCACGCTAATGCCTGCGAGCGTGCCGCTGATAGCCGTCCCCACAACAGTACTCAAGAAGGTTCGGCAAGGTATTCTGCCTCGGTGCACGCCCTCAGTTTAGTAAAGATGGTGGCGGAGGACGAAATCCAAGCCTCCTTTCGAGTTTTAGCCTCCGTCTCTAGGGATTTCAAAACACCGGAAGCTCGGTTTCCGATGATGATTTCAGGAGTTTGTCCGAAGTTATTACCGAAGGTCAGTATTGGGCATTAACTTTCGAACGCCACTCGAGGAGCTCCTTACGCCGCTTGTCTAGCTCTTCTTCACTGTACAGGCTGGCAAGGTTTTGCTTCTCTAGGGGATCTTGGGATAGGTCGAAGATCTCGTCTGGCTGGTTGCCGTAGTGGTAGATATACTTCTCCGAGCCCTTTATGCGTGCCAGGCACTGCTCCTCGTGAAAGCAGCTGAACATGAGGGTGCGATCCTCAGGTGAAGGACGTAGCAGCGAATACCCTGGGTACTCCCCGTTCTTTACCTCATAGCCCAAGAGATCCAGCACGGTAGGCAGGATGTCGGTGTGGTTCGATGGCCCCTTGACCCGCTCCACGCCGTCCAGCACCCCTGGAGCGTGGATGATAAGCGGTACTTTAAGGCCCTCCTCCCAGATGGTATCGTCGTGCTGGTAACGCCCGTGCTCGCCGAAGCCTTCCCCATGGTCCCCGTAGAGGACGAAGATCGTCTTGTCGTAAAGCCCCAGCTTCTCATACTGATCAAAGATGTTTCTAAGGAAGAAGTCCTGGTTGCGGATGCAGTTGAGGTAGCGGTTGATCGAGTCGTCTTCTGAGAAGCTTTGGTCACCGTAACGGAGGCCTAAGCATTGGTAGTCGTGATGCCCCGTACCCATCAGGTACTCGGCCAAGAAGGGCTTGTCCTTGTGCTCTTTAAGCCACTGCTCGCTTGGCTTTAGCATGATGTCGTCCTCGTAGCCGAAGTAGTTCGATTGCTTGAAGCCCTCGGTATCCATCGATTCCAGCGGGTAGTAGTCCTCGTAGCCGAAGTTCTTTACGAGGCCCGAGAAGTCCTCGAAGTCTTTGGTGGAGGATTGAAAGAAGGCGGTGCTGTAACCCTGCTCCTTAAGGAGGCTGGCGAGGCACGGAACCGGGATGCCGTTGGTACCTGCTTCGGTAGTTGGTTGGACGAGGTGCGGCTCTATACCGCAGTTGACGGAGACGCTGGCCTTGGAGGTGTGCGGGATGATCGTGTAATACGACTCGGCGAGGAGGCTGCTATTGGCCAGCTCGTTGAGGAAGGGTGTGGTTTTTAGATCACTGTTGTAAGGGCTGACGGCTCCCGCACGAGTTGATTCGAGGTGTATCAGGACGACGTTGCGCTTCTCGGTTCGGGACGTCTGAGCGAGGCTGGCGTGTGCGGCAGGATGCTCGACGGCTTGTCCGGCAGTAGTGGTGGCGTTCGTCACGGTCTCCTCCTGGTCAGTGCTTACCTCCTTTATCCCCGTCATGATCAAGTTGACGAACGGGTCCCTCACGAACGACACGCTAGCTCCCGCCGTGAAGTCTGTAGGTCTGGCACCGATCAGCAGCGAAAGCGTGCCAAAACCTAAAGCCAAAAGCAACAGCCCTAAAGAGCCCAAGAAGGAGATCTTAGACCTTCCGCCCTGGGATCTTTGCGTCCTCCATCCGCGCCACCGACCGATGGCATGCGTCACGAGCAATGGGCCCAGAGCCGTGTAGAAGAGGGCGGCGAAGAGGATTACCCAGGTCCAGACCTGAACCGACCCCGTCAGGACTGGCACGACTTTATCGAGGTCGAGCAACCACAGGGCGATGATGCCGTAGTCGAGCGTAGAGCCGGTTTCCTGGAGGTATTGGTGGGCGGACGTGGTCACCACCACCACCAGTATCGTCGACAGGTGGAAGAGAAAGACAACGACACGGCGCAAAGGTCGCTTGCTATCGGGCACCACGGCGAAAAGTCCGATCCAGAACAACGCATATCCGAGGTTGAAGAACACGTCCGAGCGCATCAGATCGAAGGTCAGAGCAAGCCCGGGTACCGAGGTCACGTTGGAGGCCTTCAGCGCGAGGTTGTAAGCGACGAAGGGCACAAGGAGGCTGAGCAGGTATACCCACTCCTTGCGACTAAGAGGAGCTCTTAAGTAGCCAAGACGATTCAAATTCATACTTCGCTTTCTTCTGCGAAATACTTCCGCTGCCGGCGAAGCATTGCACTCGGATCTAAGAAAACGGTAAATGCATGTCATTTCGTAACCACAAAACAGCCCAGGCTTCGATTTGAAGCCTCGTTGGCTGAAGGTGTGGAAAATGTACGTTTCAAGCTGGAGTGCTGACATCCTACAGAGTCCAACAACGACTTTTTCAACAAGCTGGTCCGTTTTTGGGCGCCCTTAGAGGCACGCGCCTATAGAGGAGGGGTTACCTATTCTGAAATTTCGAGCAAACCTAAAGGTAGCGACGAGTGAGCGTTGCTACTTGCTCGGTTCCCCCGTTCCTCCGGAACACGGAGCATTAGGCTCTGGGGTCTGGGGACCTTGTCTGAACGCGCTAACGAACTGATCGAGTTTGGGGTCGTTGGCCGAGTCCAGTTGAAGCTGCTTACCCCATGCCGATGCCACTACTGGTGCTGGTAGGCCCGGGTAAGGGCTCACGAGTATGTAGTCCTGGCTCTGAGCGAGCTTTCTCAACGTGTCAACCTGGTCGCTTGGTAGATCGGGTTGGTAGGTGATCCACACAGCGCCGTGCTCAAGCGAGTGCACGCCATTCTCGTTCCGGATGGGCTTGTCGTAGAAGCCGCAGTTTTGCCACACTGGGTTGTGATCCCCACCGACCGGGGGACTCTGCGGGTAGGAGACCGGATCGGTGGTGTGGTTCCGGCTGAGGTTCTCGAAGCTCTGGACTCCGGCGGGGGGTTCGCTCGCATCCTTCTGCCCACGGTCTATCAGGACGATCGCGAGAAAGCCGCTTAGAAGGACCACCCCGATCAAAATTATGATGATCAGCCCTCGCTTACTCTTGCCCTCTTTCGCGATCATAGCCCAAGCTCCTCGGCGAGTTTCTGTCGATCGAACCCCACAATGGCCTTGCCGTCGATCAGGGTTGTCGGGGTGCCCTGTGCACCCAACTCCAGCAGCTCCTCAAGCGCCTGCTCGTCCTCTTGGATGTTCTTCTCGGTGAAATCGATGCCTTTCTGCGTGAGGAACTTCTTCTCTCGCTGGCACCCTGCACACCCGGGCTGGGTGTAGATGACGACGTCTCTCTCGGGCATGTGCTTCTCCTTCTTAGTTAGTAGCTCTTACGCTTTATCCCGTTCGCGGTTTCATGCACAAGAGTCGCAATCAGTTGGCAATTACCACGAGAGCGTTTCCCTCATTGTAGCGATTAGCAGGCGCAAGCCTCAGAAATCGCAGAAAGGAGATTCTCCTAAGAATCGAGTGGAAACGGCAGAGCATCTAAAGGACCGTTTTTGAGATACTCGTCAGGATGACGCTCCCCAGAATGATGGATAGCGCTCCTCCTTTAGTCGCAGAGCTCATGAGAACGTGAATTCTCAAATTATATCTACTCTCCTACGGTAACCTTGCTGAAGTGCCTCCTTCGCCTGATGATCCACCTGCTAAGCAGCAACAGAATTATCAAGAATATGGCTCCACGCTCGGCTAAGAAGAACTCTCGTCCGTAGTGGAGCGGGTCGTAGTAAGAGATCGGGCTCTCCCACCTCCAGTCCGAGATGGGCCAGAATAAAGGACGGGCATCATCGCTATGGGTGAGGAAGTCTACCAGGGTGTGTCCGG
>DASQSI010000264.1:0-2776 GCA_035642415.1 Rubrobacteraceae bacterium | reverse complement strand
GCATCCGGGCCATCTTCTCCTCGTCCTCTATGATCAGGATGCGCGGCATCTCACCTACATACTAACCTACCTGCCCCTACCACAACCATTATCACGAACGTTCCTATGAAAACTCATAACGTTACCCAAAGTCCTTCCAAGGTGGAAGGCCCAGACTATCAAGGAAAGCAAGACAAGCAGCAGCAACGATAAGCTCTTACGAAAGGAGCGAGGCACCGTGAAAGAGCCGAAGGACATCGAAAAGAAGGAGAACGGCGCGGGACGTTCCGAGCAGAAGCCCAAGCCCAAGAAGCGCCCGCGGGTCTCCCAGCGCAAGGAGCTTGCGGTTGTCTCCATCGGGATGGTCGCCGCGATCACCAGCTTTGGCGGCCTCCTGGCCGGGCACCAGGCCAAAGCGGAGCAAGCTGCCAGCACGACGCCGGCCGCACAGGTATCGAGCACCACCCCTGGTTCGTCTTCCGGACAGTCATCCAACCAGCAAGCGCCAGCGTCCTCCAAGCAGTCATCCAACCAGCAAGCGCCGGCGTACTCATCAGCTACGCAGGGCAGCCCTGCAAAGGCCTCGCACTCCACGAGCCAGGGGTCGTGATCTCCGGGACAGATCCGGCGCTGGCAAGGGTGGCGAACACGCGAAGCTTAGTGGCGATCGCGTGCGTTGGGCAGGGAGGGTAAGATTCGCACTATGCTCGAAGAGATCAGCTGGAAGGGCCGGCTCATGGGGACAGACGCGCACCTCATGGTCGTCACCGACGAGGCGGGGGCCGGCCAGGAGGATCTCCGGCGGGCCGAGGAGGACCTGCGCGAGACCGAGCGGGTGCTCTCCAGGTTCAGAGAGGACAGCGAGCTCTCGCGGCTCAACCGGGAGGGCAGCGTGGTGGCTGGCACACGGCTGCTCGCCGCCTTCTGGGCTGCCGCCCGCGCCCACGCCCTCTCGGAGGGCCTCTTGGATCCCCGCATCATCGGCTCGCTGGAGAGCCTCGGCTACCGCAAGGCCCTCCCCCGCGGCGAGGTGGAGCTCACAAGGAGGCCGGAGCCGCTGCCCCCCGTAGACGATATGGGTTCGTGGATCGAGGAGGGGACGGGGAGGATCACCCTCCCCTCTGGCACCCGCCTAGATCTCGCTGCTGTGGGGAAGGCTTTGGGCATTGGATGGGCGGCGCTGTGCCTGACCGACCGCCACGCGGGAGTCCTGGTAGACGTGGGCGGCGATATGGTCGCCCTCGGCTACGACGCGCAGGGCGAAGCTTGGAGGGTCGCGGTCGAACACGGCGAGGTCGTCGGGCAGTTCGAGGGCTCACCGCTGGCCGTGGCCACCTCCACCACCACCCGCCGGGCGTGGAGGGCCGGTGGAAAGGCCGCCCACCACCTGATTGACCCCCGCACCGGCGAGCCGTCAGAGGGCGAGTTCGCCTACGCGACCGCTACCGCGCCGACGATCCTTGAGGCGGACCTGGCGGCCAAGCTCCTGATCCTGGAGGGCCGCCAAGCCATGAGGCGTTTCGGCAAAGAGGAGTTTCGGGCCGTCGTCACCGACCACGAGGGGAACACGGAGTACCTCGACCGGACAAACGGTGGGTCAGAGCTTGCGGGGGACCGGCGCGGAGGAGCCGCCGGATGATCGTTACGTTTCTCGCCCTCTTCGCGCTCGTCCTAGTCGCCTCGGTGGCGCTAATCGCCCTTTTGTGGAGGGCGAAGCCCGTTCCCGCAGTGTGGGTGGCGGGCGCTTCGGGCACGCTCGGGCTCATCCTCGCAGCGGCGAGCCTCACCACTAATATCGCAGACCTTGGAACGGTCATAGGGGTTGTCCTGCTGGCAGGCATACTGGGGGCTGGGTGGAACCCGCAAAGGAAGAGCATTTATCTGGTAGTGGGCTATGTCGGGCTCCTCGCGGGTATCTTGGCGCGCTTTGTCGCCTTCACCTCCGCCCTCGAGATCAGCACGGTCGCAGCCTCGAATACCATTCCGTGGGGCTTGACGCGTTCTGCAGGGTTCGTCGCCTTCCTGTGTGCGACGGGGTCTGTAATCTTCGGCGCCCGGCGTCCCTCGCGCCTGCCACTACGCGGCCTGCCCGCCCGCATCTACGCCCTGCACCGCGCTCTGGGCATCGCTGCACTCGTTGCCCTCGTCGTGCATCTCCTGGCTCTGAGGCTGGACACCTTTATCGGCTTCAGCTGGTCGGAGCTGTTGGTGTTCCCATGGGCCGGTCCCTACCGCCCACGCTGGGTGACACTCGGTTGGCTAGCTATGATCCTCCTGATCTTGACCGCAGCGAGCGGCGGCCTCAGGCGGCTGCTACCTGGTTGGCGCACGGTGCACCTGCTGGCCTACCTCACCTTCGCCCTCAGCCTCTTCCACGGCCTGTTCGCCGGAAGCGACTCGGGCTCCTATCTGATCCTCGCCGTCTACCTAGTCTCTCTGCTGGCGGTGGTGGCCGCCCTGCTGGTACGCTTCTACCCGGGGCTGCTCAGCGCCGGGCGCCGAGCGCCGGGCAGTCGGGTCGAGTAAGAGCCGGCAACGGCCTGCGGAATGGATCGTTTATAGTCTCGAGTGGGCTTGGCCTAGTGAGATCTCGCAGCACAGCAGAGGTACGTGCAACTGCTCCAGTATGCGCTGCTGGCGGCTACGGTGGGAGGTCTTCTGGCTCCTCTTTGGCGTTGTCGGAGGTACAGCGACGAGCGGAAGGCTCTTTTTCCTTTATCCCATGGCGCAATGTTTATAGCCTCGAACAAGAGAGCAGGTTGTTGGGCAGAGAGAGACTTGGTTTATGCATTCGGAC
>DASQSI010000263.1:0-5489 GCA_035642415.1 Rubrobacteraceae bacterium | reverse complement strand
CAGGCCCTCCGCTCCGGCCGCCTCCCGGCAGCGTGCCAGAAAGTCGTCCGCCCGGTCGGAGAGCGCGCCGACTCCATCCACCAGGAAGAACTCTTGCTCGAGACCTATGCGTCGCTCCATTGCTCTCACTATTCGTTTACCTCGACACCTCTCAGCCTAAAGCCTAGTATGACCGCTGCCGCCGCGCCGTAAAGGGCCTGTAGGACAAAGATCGATTTCGGCTGCAGAACGATTTATGGGCGGCGGGCCAACGCGATCAGGTGGTCGCTCTCTGCAATAAACGGCTCCCCCTCGAACCCCCCATAAACGGCGTCGATCTCAAACCCCGCCATCCAGAGCATAAGCTCCAGCTCCCCGCGACCGACGATGCGGATGGCAAGCTCGTGTGCGCGCTTGCTCTCCAGCTTCCCCTCCCGATCGTACAGCTCGTAGAAGAGGCGCATCAGCAAAAGCTGCGAGGCTGCGTCGTACCGGGAGACGCTGAAGCGCTCCAGCCTCCCTTGCGGCGTCTCGCGGGTGAAGTCGTGGCGCAGCGCAGCTCCGCCCGGATCTTCACACAGCTCCTCCGGCGAGAACGCGGAAACCTCTATCCCGAGCAGGCCCCCGGGCTCCAGATGCTCGTGAGCGTTGCGCAAGAATGCCAGCGCGTCCTCCTGGCTTCGCAGACACAGGAAGGAGTTGAAGACGCAGACGGCCAGGCCGTACCTGCGCGCGAGCTTGACGCCGCGCATGTCGCCGTTCACCCACTCGACAGCATCGCTCTTTTCGCGGCCCTTCTTTAGCATGCCCTTCGAGACCTCGACCGCGGTCACCTCGAAATCAGCTCTGGAGAGCGCAGCCGCCAGGCGCCCGGTTCCGGCGCCCCACTCCACCACGGGGCCACGTTCGCGTCCGGCGAGCGCGATCCAGAAGGGAAGGTCGTAGCTATGGCCGTACTCTAGGTCGTAGAGGTCGTTCAAGCGGTCGTATTCGGGCAAAAGATCTCTCCTTTACATCCTGCGCCTACGCGGCGTAGATATATAATTATCCTCGATAGGCCTACCAGACTGTGGAGGTTTTGGTATGAGCACCATCCTGGTGATCCTTCTGATCGTAATCGTCGTTGTCCTCGTCATCTACGCCATCACCACCTACAACGGCCTCGTGCGGCGGCGCAACGACGCCGAGGAGGCTTACCGGCAGATAGACGTGCAGCTCAAGCGCCGCTACGACCTCATCCCCAACCTGCTGGAGGGCGTAAAGAAGTACTTTAGGCAGGAGCAGGAAGTCTTAAGAGAGGTGACGCAGGCACGCTCCCGGGCCATGCAGCCGCAGTCCCCAAGCCAGCAGGCACAGTCCGAGGCGCAGCTCTCGGGGGCCCTCGCCAACCTGTTCGCGGTGGCGGAGAACTACCCGGAGCTCAGGTCAGAGAGGGTATTGTTAGACTTCCAGGAGGAGCTCTCCTCTACGGAGAACAAGATCTCCTTCGCCCGCCAGCACTACAACGACTCCGTCGCCGACTACAACACGAGGATACAGAGCTTCCCGGCGGTGATCTTTGCCCGGCCGATGGGCTTCACCGAGAGGGAGTACTTCGAAGCCGCCGGCCCGGAGCGCGAGTCCGTGACGGTCACCTACGACTGAGATGAGCGCCCCGAGCGTCCCCTACGAGGGAACCTTCCGCGACCGCATCGCCATCAACAAGCGCAATAGCCTGCTCCTGATCGCCGCCTTCCTCGCCTTCATAACCGTTTTCGGTTACATAATCGGGTACGCCTGGCTCGGAAACCCGGCCGAGGCCGTCTTCGGTCTCGTACTAGCCCTCGTTGTGGGGATCATCTCCGGCCTTGCAACCTACTACGGCGGAGACCGCATGGTGCTCGCCGCTTCGCACGCCCGCGAGGTTACCCACGACGAAGCCCCCGTCCTCTTCAACGTAATCGAGGAGATGACCATAGCTGCCGGTCTCCCCATGCCCAAGGTTTACATAATCGACGACACCGCCCCCAACGCCTTCGCCACCGGTCGCGACCCTGAGCATGCCTCCGTCGCCGTCACCTCCGGCCTCCTGGAGAAGCTGAACCGGGACGAGCTCCAGGGCGTCATAGCGCACGAGATGTCCCACGTTGGCAACTTCGACATCCGCTACGCTATGCTCGTCGGCATCCTCGTGGGCACAACCGTTCTCATCTCCGACTTCTTCCTGCGTGGGTTGTGGTTCGGAGGCGGCCGCAGACGCGAGGGCGGTGGCGGCCAGGCCCAGCTCATCATGATGGCCATCGCCATCGTGCTCGCCATACTCGCCCCGATCTTCGCCCGGCTTTTGCAGCTCTCCATCTCCCGCCAGCGCGAATACCTCGCCGACGCCAGCGCCGTACAGCTCACCCGCAACCCCAAAGCCCTCGCCGACGCCTTGCAGAAGATCTCCGGCGACCAGGAAGTCCTCGAAGTAGCCAACCGGGCTACCGCCCACCTCTATATCGTCAACCCCATCAAGAAATTCGAAAAACGCGCCAAAGGCATCTTCTCCACCCACCCGCCCATAGAAGAGCGCATAAAAATTCTACGCTCGATGGAGACCGGCGGCATCCCTGGTGCAGCAGGCTAAGCTCGACGCTCGAGCGGCCACAGGTTAGAATACCCCTCGCGCCGCATTGCCGGATGGTGTAACGGCAGCACGACTGACTCTGGATCAGTTAGTGAAGGTTCGAATCCTTCTCCGGCAGCTCTCACGAACCCTCGTTTTGCGGGGGTTTTCTCTTTCTCTTGATGCCTAGATCCTCACCGATACTCATTATCATCATGGGGTAGTGGTAAATGATGAAGTAGTAGCCCTTGAGCGCTTAACCCCCCTGATACACCTAAGGGGTTGCCTCTGTCTCTAGCAGGTGGTTGCCGACAAGGCGCGTTCTCAGTTCGATGCAGCTATGGGTTGTTATGCCCACGGTTGGTACGGCGAATAGTCGCTCAGCGCGTGAAGGCGCGGATCTGCTCGCGGAAGTCAGGGTAGGCCTTGACCAGCTCCTCGATGTCCCCGTGCTCGACGTCGGGGGGCTCTACTCCTGGCCACTCTGTGCTTGCGAGCAAGGCGAAGCTAGATTCAGGAGCCAGGCGCGAGGTGTGGAAGGTGCCACCCGGTATGAAAAGCTGCGGTCTCTCGCCCGCAGTGAGGTCCGATCCTACCGTGGCCACGGCACCGGTGCCGTCGGGGTAGAGCATCAGGACCTCTAGTGGATCGCCCAGGTAGTGGTGGTAGAGCTGGTCGGAGCGTATCCGGTGCATGACTATTTGGGCATCGGTGGTGACAAGGAAGTAAAGCGCCGAGCCGTAGGGGCGCTCACTTTCGTAGGCATCGGGCAGCGCATTGGCCGGGATCTTTAGGGGACTGCGGTAGGTCTCGGCTACGAAACCGCAGGTAGGGTGGGGCTCGAGCCCGAGCATCGCCTTGATCTCCTCCGCTGTGGGGCGCGTCTCTAGATTCACCGGCGTTCTCCTTCCGGGTCCGCTTCCTACGACATGATGCCACCGAGCACAGCTCAGCGCACCTTTAGAAGAACTTGCGCCTACTCTATAGGGGCTGCTGTTCCGCTCTGCCTCTTGTAACACTGCAGGGCAGCAGTGTCGTCCTCTGTCACGTAAGGAGAATGACTTGTATCATGTTAGTCTTGGTTCGAATCCAGGTCCGGCAGCTTCTCCAAAAATCAGCTGTTTACAGGAAAAACGTAGCGGGATTTCTTCTTTCCTATCCTGCTGCGTTTGCCACTTGACCGCAATTTGACCGCAACGGGACTCACTTGAGCCTTTGAGCAAGCCGAGAGAAAGCCGCCCTTTGGATAGTGGGGGAGACGTGGGAGTAGGTGTTCATCGTCTGCGAGATGCTTGAGTGCCCGAGGATCTCTTGGACAACCTTGGGGTTTTCGCCCTGCTCGAACATGAGCGTGGCGAAGGTGTGCCGGAGATCGTAGAAGCGCACTTTTTTGGGCAGGCCGACCTTCTTCAGGAGCGGCTTGAAGTTGACAAACTTAGTCCTTATACTGCCTGTGGTCATCAACCTATTCACCATACTCATCTGCGCTGTTGGTGGTGTAGTTGGGTAGCTGATTATCCTGCTACTGCATCTTTTGGGAATATCAAGGGCTCTGGCCTTTTTGCTGCTATGATGCGCTTCGTCATTAGCGAGGGGCTGGGTACGAGAGTGCTATTCTGCCCGGCCCTTTTTCTTTGCCCATTACCCCGGTCCGCTACCTATAGTCTCCGTCGTGAGGCCTAACATCAACCCCTACCCAATCGGACCGGGGCTATGCGGTTTAGAGGCAGCCTGGGGTTGGTAACTAATGTGTTTATGAGGGGCCGGAGTGCTTGCCGGATGCGCCCCATGCCGGGTTACGGCCTCTCTCTCGGCTACTACTTCTTAAAAAGGCCCTTGAGACGGCCCTCGCCGCCCTTAGTGGTACCATAACCCCTACCCAAGAAGCGCCCCTTGGCTTTCTTTTTTCTGTCGCCGGTAAGGGAACCAACGGCCTCCAGCACTCGGCTCCCAGCCCTATACAGCGCCCCTTCGGCCTTGTCTCGTTTGCCACTCTTCATCTTGTGCGTCACCTCCTTGACGGTAACCACCCTCGGTGAGCGTTTTTCATGCTCTCCAAGCTTCAGCGTTTCCCAGAATGCCTTGCGAGGTACACTTCTTTTCTACCACCAGCCCTAGCCCTATCGGACCGGGGCAATGGGGGATTGTTACGACGTCGTAACAATTTTGTAACTCATTAGTGATATAGTCTGGTTCATTAACCGGGCTGGCACCCCCTCCTACAAGGAAGCCCAGCTCGGCGCTTATATATCGGGCTGGCACCGATTTCCCCCTCTGACGTAAAGCCCAGCCCGGTTCTTCTCTTTTGCTCATAGCCCAGGTCCACTACCTATAGAAGTGCGAACCTTCGTGCGAGGAGGAAGCGAAATGTGAGAGGTTCCCTAGAGATGATTTATCTATATCATCGTATATGATGTTGTTCAGAGCCCTGCGTTGGCGACAAGGGACCGAAAGGAGCACGGTGACGGTTCAGAAAGATGTCGTTTTATACGTGCAACCCGGCTGAATGTTCTGCAAAAAGACGGAGGAGTTCCTCCGTGCGAAGGGCGTTGAGTTCACCACCAGGAACATAGCCGAAGACGAGGAGGCGTTTGCCGAGTTAGAGCGTATGGGGGTGATGGCTACGCCGGCCACTGTCATAGGGGGCGAGGAGATAGTGATCGGCTTTGACCGTAAGAAGCTAGAGCAGCTGCTCAAGCTCTGATCTCGTAATCTAACCCTATTGCTTACCAAACAGACTCTAAGAGCCTGTTTGGTAAAGGTGAGGGTTAGGATAGTTTTGTACGCTTTCTCCTATGAGAAAGATATATCCAACTCACCTCTCCGATGCTCAGTGGACCCGTTTGCAATCTTACCTACCCTGAAAGCCGAGGTAAGACAGGAGTGTAACCCGATTAGGTCGGGTATAGAGCCTAGGCGAGCG
>DASQSI010000262.1:0-13253 GCA_035642415.1 Rubrobacteraceae bacterium | reverse complement strand
TTGGCTGGCTTCGAAGACGCCGTCGGGAATTGGGCAAACCCTTGGGGAAGCTTCTCCTTGATAGTCGAAGGCCTCTACCTGGTTGGTTACCTGTCGGTGGCCACCGGCCTGGCCGTCGCCGCCCCCGACAGACGGAACTGGCATGATTAGTGGTTCTCTAAAGGAAGAGGGTCGTTATGGTTAAAGAGGGAGCAGCATAGTGGAGGAATTAGGATTTCCCGCCTGGATACGCGCTACGCATCTTCTCAACATCATCTTTATGTCGTTCCTTATCCGAAGCGGCATCCAGATCCTCGCTTCCCACCCCAAACTCTACTGGAACGACGATTGCCGCCACGGCAGCGAGTGGGCAAGGTTCACCAAAAAGGAGATGCCCCAGGATAAGCTGTGGACCAGCGAGGATGAGGAGGAGGAATACCCTTCTACCATCGCCATGCCGGGCGGTAGTCTACTCGGTCTCGGCAGACAGTGGCACTTCTTCAACGTCGTCTTCTGGATCCTGACCGGCGTCGTCTACGTGGCGCTGCTCTTTATCGATTGGCCACAGTGGACTAGGCTCATACCGACCTCGTGGGACGTTATCCCGGGTGCTTGGAACTCGCTCGTCACATACCTGAGCTTCGACCTACCGCCTATACCGCCGGGTGAGGAGTACAACCCGCTTCAGAAGCTTGCCTACGGTGCGGTGGTCTTCCTGCTTGCTCCGTTCCAGATCGCTACCGGTGCCGCGATGTCCCCGGCGCTCTCTGCTCGCTTCCCTTGGTATATAAAGCTCTTCGGGGGGCATCAGTCGGCCCGAAGCCTGCACTTCTTGAGCCTTCTAGCTTGGACCGGATTTATCATCGTCCACCTCTTCATGGTCGTCGTCCACGGCTTTGGCAAGGAGACGGCAAAGATGGTCTTCGGCACGGAGGAGCATGCGGAGGCCGCGATCGTTATTACGATCGTCTCCCTCATTGCCCTCGTTGCCCTGCACATCCTGACGACGCAGCTCACGCTGAAGTACCCGCGCCGCGCCCAGCATGCGCTCCTCAGCGTGGTCAGCCCCGTGCGACGTGCGCTCTTTCGCAGGCTGACCTCAGCACAGGACTACCCGGTCTCTGAGATATCACCACAGCCCCGGGTCAATGGACGCCCCCCTGCCGGCGAGACCTACAAGAGTATGGCCGAAAACGGCTTTAAGGACTGGAGGCTCGAAGTATACGGGCTGGTCGAGAAATCCCGCAGCTTCTCGCTTGAGGAACTGCGCACGTTCCCCACGAAGCAGACCCAGACCACCCTGCATCACTGTATTCAGGGCTGGTCATACGTTGCCGAGTGGGGCGGGGTCCCCTTGAGGCAGATCCTGGATCTGGTCAAGCCGCTGCCGGATGCTCGCTACCTCGTCTTCCGAACGCTGGAAAACGTCCCAGAGTCCGAGCCAGACCCCAAAGGCCCCGGCAACTTCTACGGAACTATAGACTTCGAGCTGGCTAAGCACCCTCAGACGATCCTAGCCTACGAGATGAACGGCGAACCGCTCCCCGTCGTGCACGGGGCGCCGCTGCGGTTGAGGGTGGAGACCCAGCTTGGCTTTAAGATGGTCAAGTACCTGTGCGCCATAGAGGTCGTCGAGACGTACCAACATATAGGCAAAGGGCAGGGCGGCTGGCGCGAGGACAACCAGTATTACGGCACCGGCGCCGGGATCTAGGGGGATGGGTGCAACGCTGGATCGGGACGGCGCTATAAGCCTTTGTGGTCTGGCTCAACCCTCGGGGCGGGGGCTCCTCGCCGGTACAGAACCCCACCAGATAGAGGGTTATCGAGACGGCTAGCCGGCATAACCAAATGAGTTAAGTAATCTCGGTGAGCCACGACAAGGGGCTAACACCAGTTTACTGTGTGCCGTGCGATGCGTATGTCCTACGCCTGCCGTCTTAAGGTACCCGCTCGGCAAACGGCACTCTGTACCATGAAAGGGGTAATAAAACATGGTGCCGACCGGGCCCTCGAAAAGCATCTTACTAGCAACGAGCGCCGGGCGCGAAGATCTCTTTTTCCAGAGTCCTACTGGAAAAAGAGCCAAGCGGCCGCGGCGATCCCGTAGACTATGATGCTTGCCCGAAGCACCCGGTCGCTTACGCGTTGGGCGAGCCGCGCGCCGACTTGCCCGCCTACTATGGAGGCGGGCGCTATCACCGCTACGGCCAGCCATGCCACCGGCGTGAGCACGGCAAAACCCAGAGCCGCAACGCCGCCGATCACCATCTGCAAAAATGCCTTTAACGCGTTCAGCCGCTGCAGCGTATCATCCAGGGTAAGGTTCAATAGGGCCAGGACGGCCACACCCAGAGCAGCGCCGAAGTACCCGCCATATGCCGCGGCAAAGGTCTGCGCCAGAAACGCGCCGACGCTGGGACGAGCGTTCTGGTCGCGACGCTCCCCGAGAAACCGCCCCAGGTAGGGTTCGATCGCCAGCAGCCCGCAGGCTGCAAGGACGAGGAAAGGAACGATGCCCTCGAACGTCGTTTGAGAGCTCGCCAGGATCAATCCCACCCCGATAAGGCTACCCACCACGCTTGCGGCTGTAAGCGAGGCTATTCTCTTTCGCTGGCCGCCTAGACCATGCCGGTAACCCCAGGCTCCGCCGATGTAGCCAGGAAATGCGGCGACGTTGTTCGTCACGTTGGCGGTAAGCGGCGGGTACCCTGTAGCAATCAAGACCGGAAAGGAGACTAAGGTGCCGCCGCCGGCGGCGGCGTTCAGCGCCCCGGAGATAAAGCCCGCGCCGGCCAGAATCAGGCCTTGCCAGATGCTCAGATCTATGCTCATCCGGGAGACTTCCTACAAACATCCGGCCCCGAGGTTCGCTTCGGAGGCACACGGTCTTTAGGCTTCACAGTACTTGCTTGCCTTTGCGAGAAAGGTTGGCTGGCCTGAACGCTACGACCAGTGACACGGCCCAAATTATCAACAACGCGTTTATGCGGTCGTAAA
This sequence comes from Rubrobacteraceae bacterium, assembly GCA_035642415.1. GTDB lineage: Bacteria > Actinomycetota > Rubrobacteria > Rubrobacterales > Rubrobacteraceae > Rubrobacter_F. The sequence continues at coordinate 10,274 of DASQSI010000262.1, read as the reverse complement.
CGAACCCCGTATCGACAGGGGAGGCGTCCCAGAAGTTGTAGCCACCGTGGAACAAAGCGGCCATCAGAATGCTTCCCCGGGTACCGTTGTACAACCACGTAAGTACGATGGCCAGCGCCAGAAAGCCATTGTGCAGTCAGGGGTAGTGCGGAAAAGCTCAGTATCATGTAGTTGCCATAATAGAAGAACCGGGGCAGGTGCCAGCGCACCCACAACAAGGTAACGATGAGGGTGGCAGACAAAGCGCTCATGTTGCCCTGCAGGCTGGGTAAGGCATAGCCGCGCCAACCGCTCTCTTCTCCTATCCCGGCGGTGAGTATCCAGAAGATCCAACCACCCCCTCCCAGATAGGGTAGATAGGTTATGGACCCTAGCAAGCTTAAGTCTGGCGGTTCTTCTCCCATACCAACAATAACCATGCCCGTTGCAATCCCGAACAGCGCCAGCGGTGAAAAGGCGGCAACCAGCACCCAACCCACTCCGACCCGCCACTTTATCATCCGCTGAAAAAGCTCACGAAGGCCATCTGTTCCGTTAGCTATCGCCGTGGTAATGATCGCGGCCGACAGAGGAGCGTCGTCGTTCAGATAATGTAAGGCGAAAGGTACAGACACGTCGATAAAACCTTGCGCGGAGGCGACGAGCGGGGCCACGATAATCCAGGAGATTGCATAGGCGAGAATAAAGAAGGTGATGATCGGGTGTTCCTTCACCCAAAGCGAAGCCCTCCCAACCATGACGAAGATACTCCCTTTTTCCGCCTTTCGTGAACCCTGGCAATATACCGGTAAAAGAGTGGTTCTGCTAGCAAAACTCCTCGCTGACAGCACGTTGGGTATCTTTAAGAAGATGAAGCTCTACAAAAGAGAGGATTGATGAGCGAAACGTTAAAAGAAGTGGTCCTTACCTTTAGCAGCACGACCGCGATCTTGCTCTTTTCTCCCGCCATGGTAGCGCTGGCCATCTGGCATGAGATACGCGAACGACGTCGGGGCCGTAGTCGGTAAAACGTAGGTGTTATATCCGCATTAAACCATGAGGCGCGGATAACGGGCGGCGGAGGTGCCTTATCCTTGTAGCCACTCTTCCGGTCGGGGAGGGGCGGCGTTTGGCCTGCAACAAGGACAGGATCTTTTCGTTAACCTCGGCGGCGTGTTCTGTGAATGCCAGGTGACCCACACCCTCGAAAACCCTCAGCCTGGCGTTAGAGATCTCTCGCGCAAGAGCTTCGGCGTTGTCGAAGGCATCCCTCCTATCGTCTTCTCGGCTGCTTCGCTATATCCTGGTAGAAGGGTAACACGGTGTTTAGAAGGCCCCTTAGCGTCCGCCTTTGGGGGTACGGTTTTCCTCGTTGCGCTTCCTCGGTGGATATGCTCTAATCGTGGCGGATCTATAGGAATAGGGGAGCTAGGAGAACTACACCGAGGAGCGTAAAACCATGACTGACGCGCACGAAAGCCACCACGAACACCACTTATCCTGCGGGCCGGGCTATGCTTCGCCCGAGGAGGCCATGAAAGCCGAACCCGAGAAGACGCTCTACGCCATCGCCCTGTATGTTGGAACGGACGTCCAAGAGCCGGATTACCTGGCTACGGTGGACGTAGATCCGGAGTCCTCGACCTACTCCCAGGTAGTCCACCGTACCCCGATGCCGAACGTAGGTGATGAGCTGCATCACTTCGGCTGGAACGCTTGCAGCTCCTGTCACGGCGATGGGGGCAAAGACCGTCGCTACCTGGTAGTCCCGGGCCAGCGCTCCAACCGCATTCACATCATAGACACCGCCGATGAGCGCGCGCCCAAGCTCCATAAGGTTATAGAGCCTGAGGAGATCGTGGAGAAGACCAACCTTACCGCTCCTCACACGGTTCATTGTTTAGCAGATGGACACGTGATGATCTCCATGGTCGGCGACGGCGAGGGCAACGGACCGGGGGGCTTCCTGCTGCTCGACGAGGACTTCAACGTCGCCGGGCGCTGGGAGAACGGCATGGAAGGTATGAACTTTAACTACGACTTCTGGTACCAGCCGCGCCACAACGCCATGGTCAGCAGCGAGTGGGCCGCCCCTAACACCTACAGTGTTGGGTTTGATCCGAGCGACGTGGCCGAGGGTAAGTACGGTAGACAGCTCCACTTCTGGGACTGGGAGAAGCGCGAGATTACCCAGAGCGTCGATCTCGGGGAGGAAGGCTGGATTCCGCTGGAGGTACGCTGGCACCATGACCCTGACAGCACCCACGGGTTCGTGGGCGCCGCCCTGAGCTCTAACATGTTTCACTGGCACAAAGAGAACGGAAGCTGGAGCGTACAGAAGGTCATCGACGTTGCTGGGGTAGAGTCTGAAGGGTGGCCGATGCCGGTTCCGGGACTGATCACGGACCTCTTGATCTCTATGGACGATCGCTTTCTCTACTTCTCTAATTGGCTGCATGGCGATATCAGGCAATACGATATAAGCGATCCTTTCAACCCTCGCCTCACCGGTCAGATCTGGTGCGGTGGCGTGCTCGACAGGAGCGGAGAGGTCGCAGGCCGTAAGCTCGAAGGCGGCCCGCAGATGTTGCAGCTAAGTCTCGACGGCAAGCGGTTGTACGTGACCAACTCGCTCTACAGCAGCTGGGACAACCAGTTCTACCCCAAGCTGGCCGAAGAAGGCTCCTACCTCTTGCAGATCGATTGTGACCCCGAGCGGGGAGGCATGAAGATCAACGAGGACTTCTATGTAGACTTCGGCAAGGAGCCTGCAGGGCCTGCCCGGGCGCACGAGATACGTTACCCCGGAGGCGACGTGACCTCGGATATCTGGATCTAACTTCGGCCTGAAGTCGAACGCTATATGCGAGGGCTGGCTTGAGGATGAGCATTTTCCCGACCAGGATCCTGCTGTGGCCGCCGACGGCTCCGAAGAGGCAACTTTAGCCGCCCGCACCGCGATCGACATAGCTGATAAGACCGGCTCCGAGCTGCACATCATCCTCGTGGGACTATCGGTGAGCTACGTCGGTATGGGACCGCTGGAAATCGCCGACATCCCCGGCCCCGCGCAGGAGGAGCTTAACCAGGAGGCCCAAAGGCTGCTGAATGCTCAGGCGAGTTAGGTCGAAGCTAACGGAGGGAGCGTGGCGAAAGCTCATCTCAGGATAGGAAAACCCGACGAAGAGATCGTCAGTCAGGCCGAGGAACTGGGCGCCGGCCTTATAGTCATTGGGAGCCGAGGAGTCAGCAGTATAAGGCGCGCTCTTATGGGAAGTGTTTCTGATTCTGTCGTCCGGCATGCGCGCTGCCCGGTCTTGGCTGTGCGCGAAGAGAGGCGGTGATTAGCCTCTAACCCTCCGCATCAGTTGGAGCTCGCCTGACCCCTACCCTCTTTTGTGCTTCGAGGGGCTTCGCAAAAATCTGCCTCGAAGAAAGCTCCAGCGCTACCTTGCGATTTATTGTCTGATTAGAAATTTATCGCGCTCTTTGTTGAAAAGTTTTAAGAAAAGATGTATATTACTGAGTTGTGACGAAGGTGTTATGTCTGAGGAGCAGGCAACGCGACTTCCGTGCAGAGAGGGGGCATCGAGTGGTAAGGGTCACGGTTGAGGTAAGCAGTGGAGCCGCCTGTTGTAAGGTAGCGGTACAGGCCGAGAGCATCCAGCGTGCTGTAGAGATAGTGGAGGGACTGAATCCCGGCGCCGACTTCAGGGTGACGTTCCCCATCGACCCCGAAACCTTCTTCGTCGAGGCTCCCGCGGCCGCGACCGGATTGCTCGGGCAAGAGAAGCTGGCAACGTGGGATAAGGCGAACTTAGAGGGCTTATCCGCTGGCCCGCTTCCTGTTTTAGGCGGGTGAGAATCTATGTGGCTGAAGATACCGGCTTGAAGATAAAGCTCACCAAAACCGTCCGCGACTTCAGCGGCAGTCCCTACCCCAAGGGTTCGGTATTGGAGGCCCGCATCGCTACCGACGGAAAGCTAGAGGTGACCGGTGCCCAGCATCTGCCGCTTTACCCTCACGAGTGGGAGCTCGTGCTCACCGACGAGGACCTCAAGCAGTTGTTGAGCGGGTAGGACGTCTAAGAACCGGTGACCGCCTTTAGCCTTTCTTCTATCAGCTCTGCGGTCTCTACGCCTTCGGCGATCGCCCTCGAGCGCAAGTTGCGGGTCAGGTTCTACCTGCTGCCGGTGCGAGTGATTTGCTAACGTCACGTTTTGGGGATATGCAACTTCTTTAATTGGTCTACTAAGAGAGGAGTGGTGAGGAGATGGGGATTTTAGCCTGGATCATACTAGGGCTTATCGCAGGCGTACTGGGCAAGCTGATCATGCCGGGCGATGACCCTGGGGGCATAATAGTGACGATAATCATCGGCATCGTTGGTGCCCTCTTGGGTGGCTTCATCGCCAACTTATTAGGCTTTGGAGGGATAACCGGGATAAACATAGGCTCCATCTTGTGGGCTATATTAGGAGCGATCATACTGTTAGCCATCTACCGGGCGGTCGCAGGTCGTAGGGTCTAAAACAAACCCTTCTCTTTCTGTTCATTTTCTGGCCTGGGCTACTTATGAGTAGGAGACCTCGGCTCTTTTTATCTATAGCCCACCGGGTTTTGCTTGAGGGCGGGAGCTAGACTAAATCAGCCCTGACCCGTCCATAAGCGCTCCTAGAGCCTTGTAGTTTGCTGCTCCCCTTCCTCTGGGGCCGCCTCGAACCCGTGGTGCCCCCATTCGCGTACTCCTCCGGGTTCTCCTCGGACCCAGCGGACGATCTGCCGGTAGTCCATTGGTTTGGCCAGGACGAGCACGTGGCTCCGTTCTACCATGTGCGCGCCCGATCGCCTCAACGCCTCCAGCCCTTCGAGCACGCCGGGAGGTACCATGACCGGTTCGCCCGGCTTTTCTCTCGCCCCCATATCACACCGCTCCTTTTGGTGTTAGCCGTAGTGCTGCCACCTTATCACTGATCGAGCTTTGAACATTTGCTTTGGAACCGAGAATCCTGTACAGTCCGGCGCTTGTGAGCCACTCTCGCCGAAGCTGGGAATGAGATGAGGATCATCATCGTCCTGCTACAGACGCTCGCTGTGGTTGTCCTGGTCCTAGGAGCGCTCTTGCTCGTGGTCGACCCGCGCCTGCGGAATCTTGTGGTGGAAGACCTATCCTTGCTAGTCCCCGGGACAAAGTCGTCCGAAGGCAAGAAGTCCACTACTACTAAAGACACTCCGCAACAGGGTAAAGCCGAACGAGGCCCGCCCACTATTACCCCGAGTGGGTACTCCATCGCCCCCGGCTGCGCTGCCTGGTCCCCCGAAGGATTGACCCTCTACTATAACCCCATCGATCCCACCTCCATATGCGCCACACCACCGGGCAGCTCCGTTCAGCCTGGAACCCGGCCCTCGGGGGCCGCCCAGTTACCCCCTAACTGCGCCATCTCACCCGACTCGGTTACCTACTGCGTCGTCGATGGACAGCTCAGCGCGGATACGCTGCAGGCGTTTTACGACCGGGGCGAACTGCAAGCTCCCCACGAACCTCCCGGCTAAGGCAGGGTATATCTACTCCGATTCTTAAAAGGTGTTTAGACGTAAGAAGAAGAGGACAAATAAGAGGATGGAGAAGAAAAAGTTGGGTTCGTATAGGGCTGTATGGGAAAACCGTGTGGATAGAAGGAGGTAAACTCTGTGAAGAAGCTACTTTACCTGTTCGCGGCCGCTCTAGTGGCCATGTTGATCCTGGTGCCCAGCGCGTTCGCGCAGGGGACTACGCCAAAGCAGGGGACTATAGAGCAAAAAACAAAGACTGAGACGACCGTTCTACAGCCCACCGGTGGTGGTGCGGTCGGCGGTCCTGCGGTGGTCCTGCCTGCTGCTGCTGCTCTGCTGCTTGGCTCGGGCGTTGTGGCGTACGCCGCCCTGAGGCGTCGTAGGTAGCTAAAGACGGCCGGGGCAACCTATCACGGCCTGTGCGCACCCTAGTACGCCCCCGGCCGCATGCCAAAACCCGGCGAGACGACCGTGGCCTTTGCCTGTCTCGCCGGGTTCTTTCTGATTCCGGCGCAAGACCGCGGCCTTGTCCTATAATCTAATCAGCGGTTCATCTCCTGAGGTCCTCTCGGCGCTCTATCGTCCTCGGCGGGTACTCTCCTTCTCTACCGGTAAACGTTGTCGCCCGTGGTAGGGGCAGCTCTCTACGCCTCGTGTGCACCACGGTTGTAGGCCTTTTCGGTGTGTCCCTAGCTACCTCTCTTACTGCTATACCGAACGCTATAGTCACTGCTTAGTGCTATAGCTTCCTACAACATCAAAAACGTTGGTGCCATACGCTCTACCGCTATCCCTAGCTGCGTTATAGCTGCAAATACTGCATATACTATTACCGCACACATCGCTATAGAGGTCGGCATCTGTGAGCTCGTAGCTCTTCTTACCACACTCGCTAAGAGGTTGCCCAAATGCGCCGCCAAAAATAGAATCAGCACAGCAACCAGGTAGCGGAAGCCGGTGAACCTGCGGCGTTATCGGGGGTTAGCTACTCGTCTACTGCGCCCGTCTTCACCCAAAGCGCGTAACCCAGCCAGGCTATAGCCCCGTAAAAAACGATGCTGGCGACTGTGCCAGCATACAGCAAGATGCCGCTCGGTAATCCTATTGTGAGGCCATTAATTACTCCGCTAACAACTGCGCCGACGATGAGGAGTACAGTGATTGTGCGTGGGTAGAGCCCGGCTCGCAGGCTGGCCACCCCGAGCAAAGCCCAGCCCACGTTGGCAAACAAAGCGGCGCCGGCGCCACCCGGTCCCGCTACAAGGCCAAGAAAAGCTATCAGAAAGCCGATCAGCCCGGGAATACCCGTAGCCTCAGACTGGCTTACGTACAGCCCGACCAAACCCAGTACCAACAGCGTTCTACCAAGAAACGCTAGAAAGGATCGGATCTGCGAGACGGTAATGTCGGCTTCGCTAACCGCGCTAGGAGAGAAGAAGAAGGACAGATACACAAGGCTTATAAGGGCAACGATTATGAGCAGCGCACTTCCCAGCGCCGCTGCCATCCCCCCTCCCCTCAGAAGTTGCAAAGGCGACACGGTTTCCCCCTTCTTGCTCTCGATGAAGTTACCTAAGTAACCAAATGATGCCATCTGGTGAAACCCGGCGCACTTCTACGTCGGCTTACTAGCCAGGATCGCCGGCTGCTTCCTCCCTTCTCAGGGAAAGGCTGAAGCCCAGCCAGGGTATGGCACGTTAAGGACGACGTCGGCGCCTACATATACCAAGATGCTACTACGTTCCCGCTCACAAGGGTGTTACGGCCTCCTCCTTGTGCTCGACGCTCGATCAGCGCCTAGTCGTCCTCGTACTGCCTTAGAGACAACCATATCCCGAAGCCTATTTGTACTATGCCTATCAAGCGTGCGTAGTGGGGGTTCTCGGCGAACCATAGGAGAGCCTTGCGCAGACCCTCTGGTCCGACAAGCCACAGCAACGCATGGTTCCGGGGGGCGATTAAATTCTGCGTTCCATCGCCGATCATTCCCGCTGCGACGAGCTCTTTGATCCTCTTTTTCCACACGATATTCTTCTCCTTGCCGCGCGGTTTCGCCTGCTCCCCGCTTTTTCGGTGGGCTATTTACCCCCTAACCGCAGGCACCAAAAAGAAGGCCGGGTCAGGGAAACCAGGCCTGTTCTTTGTGCCCTCCTCCCGACCCTAAGCGAGGGCCGTCGTGGCCTTTAAAGCGCTGCTCTTGCTCTATACTGCAGCAGCCTGGTCAAGGGTCTGCGTGCAGTCCGACGTAAGCGAGGGCTCTATGGTGATCGAGCTGTCCTCGAACGAGATGTCGTCGGCCTCAGAAGCGTACTGCACGACGCCCTGCTCGTTGGCGACGTTGCCCGTGTTGACGACCTGCTGAGTAGCCGGGCAGGCATTGACGTTATCCCCCGTGTTGCTAAAGCTGAACGACGGCGAAGCGGAGCCGCTCTGTATACGACTTTCCGAAAACTCTTGACCGACCCCGTCAGTGCCGTCGAAATCATTCGGGTTGGAGACGAAGAAACCATCATCCGGGAAGACCACGAAACCGTCCCCAAACGAGTGGTCTAAGCCCCCATCCCCAATAAAGATCGGTTCCGATAGGGCGGGGCCGGCGGAAACCGCCAACAACCCCACCAACGAAAGAACCAACATTACGCGTTTAAACATGTTCCCCTCCTCTACTCATAGATATTGGTGCATTTTGATCTGTCATGATATGTTTGCGCACGAACAACCCCAAACGGATTACCGTACGAGTTTGGGAGCGAAAAACATAGAAATACTGTTGCTCGGAGTACTATCTCAGCGGGCTCATTCGGTGGCGGCACCAGGAAGCGGTCCTCGCGCGGGAAGTTGCCACAGGTCAGTAGCCAAAGCCATCGGCCGCCGAACCTCCATCCGGCAGTAGCCGAAGATCACGTACGTCCACTCAGCCGCGATGGTATGCTAGTGCCGCTCCCGCAAACTACCTGCCTCAAGGCGCATCGACGCCCCGGCAATACCATTCGGGTACGACGTCGCCAGACCAGGAGCAAACGAAAAGACGGAATGCAAGCCCGGCGCCCATAATGGGGAAAGGGAAAGGAGTACAGACGCCGGGAGAACTATATTCTAACCACACATATCTGCAAATGCAATGCTCCGAAAAGGAAGCGTCTTGAAACTCTGGGCTCCATCCGCCTGGTCGGTCCTAAGAGGAAGGCACCAGAAAAATGCCTAGGGCGCATAGGAGATAACACAAGGCCATCAGCTGCCCATAAAGCCGGGCCCTCTTGTCCTCTTCACGCTCCAGCGAGGACGTCCAGAGAACCCCGGAAAGGAAGCCGCCAAACCACGTAACGGCGACGAGCATGTCGTGTACCATGAGTCTCCTTAACCCATCTTGTGGCCGTACAATTATGCTATCCAATTCTAAGAAGACGTTAAGAGGCCGACCTGTCGCTCGGCTCGGAGTAGAATCACCAACGTGTGGAAGTACGTAACGAAGAGGCTAAATCGGCACCGCGCGCTGGTGCGAAGTGTGCTCTTCCTTCTCGTGTTGCTCGCGCTTGTCCTCGTGGCTTACCTATTCGAACGCTCCCAGGTCCTCTCCACCGAGGACAGGGAGGGCATTGCCCTCTACGCCGAAGCCCTCAAAGTTGTCAAGGAGGGCTACATAAATCAAAAAGCCATCGACCCCCAAAAGCAGACCTACGGCGCCATAAAAGGGATGCTCGGCTCTCTGGACGACAAGGGGCACACCAGTTTCCTGACCCCCGACGAGGCCGAGAAGAACCGCGAGAGGTACTCCAGCAAGCAGGTCGGCATAGGGGTCAGGCTCGAGAACGACAACGATAAGGTTGTTGTCTTGGACACCATCGATGGCTCCCCCGCCCAAGAAGCGGGGGTAAAACCCGGAGACGCTCTCGTGACGATAAACGGCGAGAGCGTGCGGGGAATGAACATCGTAGAGGTCGCCGACAAGCTCGAAGGCTCCGAGGGGAGCCCGGTAAAGTTAACCGCGCTCCGCGGTGGGGAAGAGCACGAGTTCTCCCTTGAGCGCGTAAAGCTCACGGTGCCGGCCGTCTCCTGGAACCTCATCCCCGGCACGCACGTAGCCCACCTGCGGCTCGGCTCGTTTTCGGAGGACAGCTCCGCGGAGTTCGAAGACGCCGTTTCCGAAGCCCGCGACAACGGGGCGGAGCGTTTCGTGTTGGACCTCCGGGACAACTCCGGAGGATGGGTAGAGCAAGCCGAAAAGATAGCCGCACGGTTCCTCCCCGCTCGCAGTGTGATCTACGTCCAAAAAGATGCCGCTGGCAGGGAAGAGGAGGTCACAGTCCCCGAGGACAACCGGCCCTTAGACGTCCCCCTGGTGGTCTTGGTAAATGTGGGGTCTGCATCGAGCGCCGAGATACTGGCCGGCTCGCTCAAAGATAACGGCCGTGCTCGCGTCGTTGGCGGGAAGACCTTCGGGGCCGGCACCATGCTCGAAGAGCGCCCCTTGAGCGACGGCTCGGCCATCATGCTCGCCACCGCCCAGTGGCTGACCCCGAACCGGGATCCCATCCAGGGCTCCGGCATCGAGCCCGATGTCAAAGGTGGCTTGGAAGAGGGCCAGAAGCCGCGCCCGCCGGACCAGCTCAGGGGCCTCTCCCGTAAGGAGACCTTCGCCCACGACGCTCAGCTCAAGCGCGCCTTCGAGGTCCTACAGCAAGGGTAACGCCGCGTGAACCCCGAGGACATAGGAAGAAAGGAAAAGGGCCGGGACCTG
>DASQSI010000261.1:0-2756 GCA_035642415.1 Rubrobacteraceae bacterium | reverse complement strand
TATGCTGTTACTTCGACAAGATAGCTATAAAGGAGGAAGTCTAGAGCCATGTATCACGACTCCTTGTTTACCCGCTTTGCTAAATGGACTTCGCATGCTGCAGGCCATCCTGCTACTTTTGGGATTGCCGTGCTCATCATCTTAGTTTGGGCTCTCACAGGTCCCATATTTGGGTTCAGTGATACCTGGCAGCTGGTCATAAATACCGGCACGACCATCATTACTTTTCTGATGGTGTTTCTCATCCAGAACACTCAAAATAGAGACAGTGCTGCGATGCAGCTTAAGCTCGATGAGGTGATACGAGCAATAAATGGGGCGCACGACGGGCTCTTAGATCTTGAGGAATTGTCGGATGAAGATCTAGATAGGATTAAGAGCCATTATGAGGCGCTAGCTCGGAAGGCCAGGGAGGACCTGAGGCGGGGCCTTAAGGACACGGGGACCATCGATGTGCCGCCTAGCTGAGATCTCGCCCCAAGGGGACGAGTTTCCTATAAGCCTAGTTGTCGCCCGCCCCATAGAGGCGTGTGTTTAGATCGTTACATAGAAGTAGTGGACCGGGCGCGGCACTTGTTTCTGGTCCTCGACCAAGAGGAGGCAATCCTCATGGCTACAATGACGAATTCAGCGAAGGGGGGATCCTTCTTCCGGGAGGTGGGACACCTCGTCTTGCACTTCGTGGAGATGTGCATGGGGCGTGTTGCGTTGGGGCAGTGGGTTTGAGTGGCGCATCCTTCGGCAGCACCGCGCTCATCGACTACCCTGACCTGATCCGCCAGGCTACCGCGTTCTCCACTCTGGTGCTCGCCATCAACCTGTCGTTACCGATGGTCGTGTGGATGCGCTTTCGCAGGCTCACCGGATCTTGCTACATGCTCGCAACGCCGCTTGGTACACGCCAAGGCTCGCCAAGGGGCGCGTGGGGAAGAAGATTAGCAGGAGAAGGCGCTAGCGCGTGAGCCCCACACACGATCTTAATAGGCGCTCAGCGCTGCGGCAGGTGCGCAGCGTGATCGAGCGTCTGGTTAGTGACGGCACTGCCGTCGCACGTTCCGACGGCACGCTTCATAGCCTCTTTCCGGTTGCGGTGAGCGCTGCCGAGGGTGAGGCGCTGCGGGAGTGGGTGTTACGGGAGGGGGCGACGCAGACCATCGAGATCGGCCTTGGCTACGGCATCTCAGCGCTCCACGTTTGCGAGGGCTTCTTGCTCGGGAACGCCGATCCGACAGCGCGACACGTCGCCGTCGACCCCTATCAGGCGACGAGGTTCGCGAATTGCGCTCTGCAGTTTCTCGAGGAGGCGGGGGTCGCGGAGCTGGTCGAACACCACGCACAGGAGTCACAGATCGCACTGCCGCGATTCCTCAGCGAAGGTCGGAGCTTTCACCTGGCGTTCGTCGACGGCAACCACCGCTTCGATGGAGTCTTCCTCGACCTCGTCTTCCTCGGGCAGCTCGTATGCGCGGGAGGGATCGTGTTCGTCGATGACTATCAGCTGCCGGCGGTCGCGCGCGCAGCGTCCTTCTGTCTGACGAACCTAGGCTGGACGCTTGAGGAAGTCTCAGCTGCGGACGATCTCCACCAGTGGGCCGTCCTGCGCACATGTGCGCTCCCGGATACGCGAGCATTCGACTACTACGTCGACTTCTGATGCATACCTCGCGGTAGGAACCCCACAGTGTAGGCAAGCGTGGCGGCCGTGTGGCGTAGGTGGTTAGGGGGCTGAGCCCCGGTCCCTGATAAAGGACCACACAGGCAGGGAATAACGAGGACCACCGCGATAAGGGGTGTCTAAATTTAGACGGCCCTTCAGCGTGCACACCTACGTGACACACATCGGCCACTACAACCAGCAATTGCTACACGCTCGTAGCGCTGCTTGATCTCCTCTCTAAATAGAAAACATCCTTGGAAAGCAATCGCTAGCCTCGAAGTCCTGCAAATCAAGAGAGTTGAATCGCCTAGAGTATCTTTTAGTCTTCTCGGAAACTCGAGTGAGCCAGCGTTGTAGCCCTCGGAGCGGCGTGGAGAGCGTCGGCGGGCTCTATGCCTCTCCCTCCGGCTCCTTGGGCACCTCGCCAGGGTCTGCCTCCTCTCTGATCATTGCCGCAGCCACGTCCTCAGGGTACAGGTAGCCGCTCTTCGGGTTGCGCCAGATGACCTTGCCCTGGCGTTCTATCCTCCCCCACCCGGCGGCCTCGAGCTCGCGCTGGCGGGTTTCTCTTTCGCTCTCTCTCAAGCTGCGCCTTACTCCTTTCGTGCCCCTGGTCGTTTTATCGTACAAAGAAGCCGTCCTCTGTTTTGGCCTTCTCCCCCGTTGGGCGCCTGCTGGGGCGGGGAGCGCGGCACTCTGTGTATCACTCTCTGTGTATCCGCGAACTATAGAGGTGTTTGCTGTTAGCTGTTTTTTGGTAGGGGACATCTTATTTGGAAGCTTGTGAGGAGGTGTCGGTGAGTCAGAGAGACGACTGCCCGTTCTGCCAGATCGCGCGGGGAGAGATGGATACGGAGTTGGTGCACGAAGGGGAGAATCTGGTGGCATTTGAGGATCTGGATCCCAAGGCGCCGGTGCACGTTCTGGTAATTCCCCGAGACCACCTCAGCGCGGCGACGGATGCACCGCCGGAGACGCTGAAGGAGCTGATCGACGCGAGCGAGGCGGTGGCGGAGAAGCAGGGCGTCGCCGAGAGCGGGTACGCAATCCGGATCAACCGCGGCGACGATGCCGGGCAGCAGGTGGAGCACCTGCACCT
>DASQSI010000260.1:0-4500 GCA_035642415.1 Rubrobacteraceae bacterium | reverse complement strand
GATTCTATGTTCGATGCCGGCGTACAGATCTTCGGTGTTCTCACGGAAGGTGATGATGTCTACGTTCTCGAAGGGCAAATCTATGCCCGGTAGGCTCTGGGCGGGACGGACGTTGGCGTAAAGATCCAGTTCCGCCCTAAGCGCCACGTTCACCGAACGGAAGCCTTCTCCCACGGGTGTGGTCAGCGGGCCCTTGATGGCCACCTTGTTGCGCCGGATGGACTCCAGAACGTGCTCCGGCAGGGGGGTGCCCTCCTCGTCTATAACCTTTTCGCCAGCCTCGACCTCTTCCCACTCGATGCCTATGTCAAGAGCGTCAATGACTTCACGAGTCGCTCCGGTCACCTCCGGTCCGGTACCATCACCCGGTATCAAAGTAACTGTCTGTGCCACGAGAACCTCCTTACCCTTGCTCTGAACCAAGCTCAGTATAACGGTCACCCTTACGGGTCGCTAATAAGTTATTCCCAAGCTGGCAACGCCCCAATCCAGCGCAGATGAGGTGGAACGCTAAACCACAACCCATCCAGATGATCAGAGGTTCAAAATCGATAAAGATCGGAAGCGACCCGTGGAGTATCGGTGAGATCCACCAGCCGAAGGCTACGGCCGCGGGCACGACCAAGAGCACGACCGGGGGAATCAGAACGTCGGGGCCGCCAAAGAAGATCAGGTACAGAAAATCCGCGCATAGGCTTAAGGGGCCTCTACTTAAAACTGCTGCTGACCACTGAAAAACAGTGCTGCGCCTATGCCTATGGCAATCAACAGAAGCCCTAAGATCAGGAGCACTACTACCGGGATTAGGACGACGAGAGCTGCCTTGCCTGTGGTCGTCGCATGAACCTCCCGGATACCGAATATCCAGAGAACGATCCCCCACACAAAGCCAACTATCCATCCGATGATAGGTATCCAGCTTATGAGCCTAGTTACCGAGGAGTAGGATACTACTCTAAGGGTTGCTTCAAACCCGGCGTTCCCCGGCCTCACAAGGAGCAGAACGAACAGGTGAAAAACGCCGGACGCTATAAACAAGGCAATCAATGCGCCTATGGGGGCAAGGATGATGCCGCCGATTAGATTGGCGAGTGCTCCTCCGAAATCCTGGCTTCTTGAGGCCAGAGAGACCAAAAAGCCCATAAATCCGCTGAGAATCCCGCTTACCAGGGCGCAGATTACCACGAAGAGCAGCGGGTTGACGACGTTTCCTTGCCGGGGTATGCCACGGAAGAAGGCTACGGGGTCGAAAACCAAGGCCCGCACGGTGTTTATGAAGCTGTTGACCGGATCCTGGCGGTTGAACTCTCCTCCCGGGCTCCCTGCTGGTCCTCGCTCAGGACCGCCAGGGCGCCTCGCCGTTTCTCCACCGAACAGGGACCCGTCACCAGCCCTTTCAGAGCCACCCCCTGTGTTGGAGTCCATGCGCCTCTCCTCCCACGAGCCTACCACGGGAATCTAGCTTCGGTGCGTCTCCGGCGCAAGCTTTTTTGAAGAGGATGGCGTACCGCGTAACACACCGACTCTTTTGAGATTGTGCTGTAGAATGAACCACAAGAGTGGCTCGGGAAAAGCGGGAAGGGCTTGTTGTGTCTTCCACGATAGAGACCTTAGAGCGGGAGTTGGGAGAAGCCCAGCTCGCGCGAGAGAAGCAGCAAAAAGCGGTGATCCGGGCGGAGAACGCCCACGACGCTGCATGCGCTGCCCGCGATGACGCCTGGTCCGAGTCCGCCGTGGGGTTCGGTACGGACATCGACGTGGAGCGACTCTCTATGCTGGTCTACCAGCGTCGTCGGGAGCTTTATGAGGCGATAGACCGTCTGAAGGCAGCCGAAGGCAAAGAGCGCAGGATTAAGAGCCGGCTCATGTACGTTTTGCCCGCCGAACGAAGGCGCTACCTCTCGGGGGCCGTCGATGAGGATTTCGAGAAGTTTATTCGGACCGTCGAGTGGGCCTACGACGATGAGGGAGATTCGCCGCGAGACGTCCAGGTCTTGGTGGTTACTGAGAACCCGGGGGAGTTGGATCTTCGGGGCGACGCAACCTGGCGTGCCCTGGAGCGCCTCTACTCTGGCACCGTTCGGCGGTGGGTGGAGGTCCGAACCTCCAAAAGGAGCGAGAAGGCGTGTGCGATAGCGAGCCAGATCGCCTATTACGCGGGCGGGCATATCCCGCGGGTCTTCGTCGAGGGCAAGGAGATCAGGACAGAGAACCTCGCGGTAGGCTCCAGTAGAAAAGAATGGCGGCCGCTCGCTGGTTTCGCTGGACACGAAGGGAAGCTGGCGCTCGCCAGGATTACAGCGAGGCGCTACCTCGACGAGGGATCGATGGCACGCCTCAGCAAACACCCACAGGCGCTCGTGCAGGCCGCGGAGATCGCACGCCTGTACCAGACCATGAACCTGACGGGCGACGAGATCCGGTGGCGCCTTGAACAGCTGATCTCGCTCAGGCTCGAGGTTCTCGAAGCGGTCTACGCTCTTACCGGCGACAAGCGTCGCTTCTCCTTCTATGAGATCGCCCGCGCTGCCCGCCTCCTCGATGGGCACTTCCCCGACTCCGGCATCGCCGCCGAGATTCTCTTGCGCGCCGTGGACCGTGCCCTCGAAACCGGCGTCCCCCTCGTGGACGTCGCTTATCTCAGCGTCACCTCGGGTGAGGGCTTCTAGCCCTCAACAGCCAGCTACAAATCCTTCAAGTCGTGCTCGGGGACGGAGAGGTTGTAAGGACGGGCGGGTTTCTCGGCCAGCACGCGTACCTTATAGACAAAGTCTGGGACAAACTCGCCCCTGCGGACCTCGAGTATTTCGACGGTCTGGCCTGTAGCTTTGAGTATGGCTTTGTCCTCTATCCCATAGCGGGCCGGGCGGTTGCGATTCACCATGTTCTTTCCTCCTCTATAAGCGGCTCCCCTTTTTATTAGGTAGCGGCGCGTGGAGTGGCAGTATAATGGGCGGCGCCGAAAACTCGACGCAACGAAGACTCGAAAGGCGGAAAAGAGATGGCCGAACGGGCGGATTTGATCGTGGTCGGGGCGGGTCCAGGCGGCGCGGCAACGGCTTACCATGCAGCGAGAGCCGGGCTTGAAGTCTTACTCCTCGACCGGCAGAAGTTCCCGCGCGATAAACCTTGCGGGGATGGCCTTATGCCGCACGCGGCCGGGGAGATCTCGCTCATGGGTCTTGGTGACTGGCTAGAAGAACCGCACCACGGCAAGTTTTCGGGCTTCTCCATCTACACCCAGACCGCATTTCTCCACCAGAAGGTCCCCCCCACTCTGCACGGCCCCTACGGCTACGTGGTGGCCCGCGAAGAGACGGACGCTCGCCTTGTGGCACGCGCCGAAGAAACCGGCGCCGAGCTTCGGAGTGGTGTCCGGGCCACGAAGCTCCTCCGTTCCCCGGCGGGGAGTGTAACGGGCGTTGAGGCCAACTCAGACGGGGAGACACTGTTGTATGAAGCCCCGCTGGTGGTCGCCGCCGACGGGGTCGGGGGATTCGCCGGGAAGGGCATAAAGGCCCATCAAAACTCGGTGGCGCGAAGGCAGTACTTCAGAAACGTCTCTGGCCCAGAGAAGGATCATCTGCACGTATTCGTGACGAAGGACATGAACGAGCTGGGGGCTGGTTACGGCTGGGTCTTCTACTTTGGCGATGGTCAGGCGAACGTCGGAGCAGGTGTATCCACGAAGACACTCGACCGCTCGCAGCGCAACCTCAAAGACTTCTTCGACCGCTTTCTTCAGGAGCCTGAGCTAGTTGACTGGCTCAAGAGCGCCGAACCCGAAGGACCGGCAAAAAGTTGGTCTTTAAAGATGGGGATGTGGGGCGCCAAGCGATACACCCAGGGACTCATGACCGTCGGGGACGCGGCGAGCCTGATCCATCCGATAAGCGGCGAGGGCGTGGGCTACGCGATAGAGTCAGGCCGTTTGGCCGCTGCCTGGGCGTATGAAGCACGTTCTCGGAACGACTACTCGGCCTCTACGTTGTCCGGCTACGAGCGCCAGCTTCGGCGTAAGCGGGCCAAGGAGCACCTATCCGGGTACGCCCTCACCAACCTCGTCCCGAACCTCCAGATGTTAGAGCCTCTTTTCAAGGCCTGCGAAAAGGATCCGGACGCCCGGCGTACCCTCGTCGAGGGCTTCACCGGCGATACCCCAATCTACAGCTTGCTCAAACACCCCAAAGCTCTGGGCCGCGCTCTGATGACCGCCGTCCGGCCCTGACAATCCGCCAACGATGACCGGCGGCATCTGAGGTTTTGCCGGTAGTCGCTGACAAACCACCGAGAGTATTTCAGTTCTACCTCATCTAAATACAAAGGGCTGGATCGCTCTCCGGCGGTCCTGCACGTGACGGGTGAAAGGTCTACGGTCTCCCGGGTCTAACCATCCTTGCCAACCTTCCTCACGTCGGCGCTCGTATAGATCATGAGGGTGGTGAGGTGGTTTCCGACCTCGTGCGTGAGGCCCGCGAGGAGGATATCAGCCGGCGCTCT
>DASQSI010000259.1:0-9290 GCA_035642415.1 Rubrobacteraceae bacterium | reverse complement strand
GAGATGCTGAAACTGCGAAAGGTCCTCGCTCACAGCAACAAGGTGCATAGGCCGCTCGTGTTCTATCGGGAAATTGGTTAGTGGCGTACTACTGTTGGTACCGGTTATTAAGTAGTGCAACGCGGTTTGCTGGTTAGGTCGTGCATGGGCTGGATCGCTTGTGAGGTCAACTTCAAGTCCTGCAGTTGCAGGGTCAACGGTTGGCATCTCCATGGCCATTCCCTGCATCCCCGGCATCCCTTTTTCACCATGGTCCATACCAGTCATCCCACCCATGCTGCTCGTTTCGCTGCTGGTCTCGCCGCCACTCGTCGTGCCTCCCCCACCGCCGCCTCCTCCTGCACAAGATGTAAGCAGCAGGGCAACCACGATGAGAAGCAGCGCAAGGCCAGAGACTGCTCTGTGTTTGCCTATGCTTACGCTGATTGTGTTTGCCTTTCGCATAAAACCTTAGAGTCTAAGAAACCGCTCTACTGCGGAGGTCAGCTCCCCTATCTTCTCGTCAGCGTCTGTGCCCTTCTGAAGAGACTCTCTGACGCAATGCTCCACATGGTCTCTGAGAAGAAGAAGCGCAACTTGCTCTGTTGCAGAGACGATGCTTGAAAGTTGGGTGAGGATGTCCACGCAGTAAGCCTCCTCATCCACCATCCGCTGGATGCCTCTGACCTGTCCTTCAATTCTTCTAAGTCGCCGCTGCAGATTCTCCTTGTGCGAGGCCTTGATATAGCCGTGTGAACCTTTGCCTTCTGTGTGGGTCATGCTGATGCCTCCTAAGCCCCTCCTGTTTAGCGTTTCTTTATCCTGTATCGCAGGGCGCAGCGTAGCATACCCCCCCACCCTATACAACTGCTAAAGATGAAGCTGCGGATTATGCGCCCAGAGGACCACGGCGGGCGCAGATGCTTCAGCAAGCGCTCTTTCCCTACGCTGATGCGCTCTAGCGCTTCTGGAGGCACCTCGATCCCTCCAGAACTCCGACTCCATGGTTTGACCGCCCCGCGCCAGACCGCCGCCTGAGGTGAGGAGTACCTGAACGCCGGTCTGACTGGAAGACCGGGCCGAGAAAACAGCGATTTTCCGACAGCCTTGCTCGTGCTATGAGTCGCAAACATTACGACGCTTTTGGCAAGTTAGCTGAGCTTTGCCATGAGTACCTGAGAAAAGGCCGAAAGGTCTATATTGAGGGTAGGCTCCAGCCTCGATCTTGGACTGACAATGAAGGCACGCCAAAAGCAAGCACTGAGATAGTCTTGGACGATATGGTGCTCTTGGATAGCAAGTTGGCAGACCAAAAGCCCGAGAAGACAAATCATCACACTAATGAGCAGGTAGCTACTTCCTAGTAGCTACCTGTCCGCTTACTGATTACCTGTGAG
The DNA here is from genome assembly GCA_035642415.1 of Rubrobacteraceae bacterium. GTDB lineage: Bacteria > Actinomycetota > Rubrobacteria > Rubrobacterales > Rubrobacteraceae > Rubrobacter_F. The sequence goes on along the minus strand of DASQSI010000259.1, from coordinate 7,914 downwards.
AATCGGGAGCGGAGAGGCCAATTTTACCTTCTGGAAAGTCCTAAGATTATTAAAAGCCAGCTCAAAATGGCAAGCCACTTAAAAAAGATATCCCGCACTACGTATCTACTATAGCAAACGGCCAGTTGTGCTACGCTTCTTCTATGAACGAGCAGGATCCACAAAGTGCCCGCACTGACGCTATTCTTACACACCTGAGTACCTACATTGACGCATTAATTCCAACTGAAGAAAAACTCAAAACATTAGAGGAAGCAATTAACCAAATTGTCCCGCAGTATCGAAGCACTGCTGCATCACGGATAAGTCTGGCAACTGAGCGAGAGAGCGTTTATACCGGCAAGCAGCAATGTGCAGGGTGTCAATACCTGTAAAAGCTTAATCCTTAGGCGCTATTTGCCCCATGAAACAGGCATCCCCAAAGCTCAGGGTAAGGAGGTAAGGCATAAGTGGTCTTAATCGAGGTTATCGCAGGCCTTCTGCTTATTGGCCTTGTTGCTGCAATGGTCATTGGTACGGTTGTCCTTGTGCCCAAACTCGTTGCACGCCAAATCCACAAGCACAGCATTGAGGGGAAACTTGCCAGAAAGCAGGAAGCACTTGGAGAGCAGCTTCGCCTGCTTGAGGAGATTCGCCAAGACATCCAAATTGCAACGGATGAAAACCGGCAACTGCTTCTTCAATCCCACTACTCCGTCGTTGAGAAAAACATTGAGCTCTTGGAGCAAGACCTTAGGGTTTTGGAGGAGAAGCGAGAGGAAGAGCGAATCGAGCAAAGTATAGAAAGGAGACGGAGACAGTGAGTTACCGGTATGGTGGCTATGGCCGCTCTAGAGACTGGAAAAGCCGGGACATACTCAAACCTCTAGCAATTGGGGCTGCTGTGCTGTTGGTGATTCTTCTAATTAGCTTTCTCATAGCGTCCCCCTTGTTTCACCCCTTTGCTATTGCGATCTGGAAGCACTGGCCGGGGCTTGTCGTTTTGGGCATTGCTCTTGGTGGTGTGCTCCTCACGCTCTATGAGCGAGCGCTCATTGGTGTACCAATAGCCATAATCTTTGTGCTCTGGGCTGTAATCGGTAGTGTTTTAGGTGATGCGTGGAAGAAGGAGGTGTTTCTCGCAAATACAAACATAGAACAGCTTCAGACTGAACCTGAGACCACAGGCTTTCGGTTTTTGCCCTTAGAAGTTGCCCAAACAACAGCAACGAATAAAACAACAGACTCGCAAGTAACACCCACAAATCCAGAACCGATTGTCTCAGGCAATAGCGCAACGTGGATTGTGCCTGAGGAGCCAAATAACACGCAGATGAAGTACTTTGGGCAGCAGCCCGGCTACCTCACGGTCAATACAACCGCGGATACAGAGCGGTACACCACCGGTTATACCCCCGGCTTTGGCTTATGCTGCTTTTCGGGCCGGTCAGTGCCGTGGACGAGTATCAGGAAGCATTTCTGGGCAGACTATCAGGAAGAGTACATGACCAATCTCTCAGGTGAGACAGTCATCGTGAAGCCCTACCTGACATACTACTTAAGCTTTGCCCACGTGTTGCCGGTCATGGTGCCTGAGTATGGCGGGGTACTGATCTTTCATGCAGACGGTACAAGTGAAGATCTAACGCCCAGTGAAGCTGCACAAGAGTACCCTGAGGGCAGGTTCTATCCGCATGAGCTTGCCAAGTATTTTAGCCAAAGCTACCAGTACAAAAACGGCATCATCAACGCGCTATTTGTCCACAACGACATGCCCGATGTGCCCAAGCTTGGCGCAAAAGATGATAAGAGCGCAAATGAGTTTCCCTTCCTACTACCAGTTGAAGGCAGGTCGGTCTGGTACACAGCAGCAGAGCCGTATGGTGCATCAAAGTCAGTTAAGATAAGCTACTACATCGATGCAACAACCGGTGCAGTACAGGTCTATGACTATGGCAACTCAGCTGCATACGTTGGACCGGACAGGGCAGAGTCTTATGTAAACAATGCCTTTAACACCTTAAAAGGCACCTCTTTTTATGAGCCTCGGCCGCTAGTGAAAAACGGCAATCTCTACTGGATGCTCTCAGCATCTGCCAGTGGGACACCGGATGTGCAGTTCACAGCCCTCGTTGATGCCCACTCAGAAGATGTCATTCGGCTTAACAATCAGCAGGAAGTTGAGCGGGTAGTCAATGGTGAAGATCCGCGAAAGGTTGGGCAAGTCGTCTCCGGCTCAGGTGCTAGTACAGATACCACCCAGTCAACAACCAGCACAACGTCTGGTGGCAGCTCTGATGTCTCAAGCATGAGCAATGAGCAGCTTGCAAAAGAGCTAAGAGAAGCTGCTGACCGGCTGGAGAAGGCTGGGAAATAACGAGGTAAATCAAAGACAAGCAGGATTCATTCGGGGCGATTTCTCGCCCCTTTTTTATTTCAGGGCTTTCTTGAGGAGAGCAAAAGAATTATGGTTGCGCACCTGCGGTATCAGAGCGGCTGGCAAAAGAACACGATGCCCAGAAGGTGTTGGATATGCCGCCCGAGGCAAAAGCTCGCATGATTGAGCTAGCACATCGCAGGGGTATACCGTTTGAGACACTAATTAATGAATAGAGGTAACCTGAGACCGAGCGGGTAGGCGCAAGAAGGTCCTCACACGGCATCACCTCGATACTTATCCTCAATCTTCCGAGAGTCCGGCCCAGCTTCTTTCTACGCGCTCCTAACGCCGCTATCTGACGGGGAAGCGGTTAGCGGCTTCCGTAGGTGTCGATCTCCTCCGTAAGGAGCCGTTGGTACTCTTGATCCATCAGCGGAGAGGTGATCATGAAGTCCGCCGAAGCCCTGTTGCAGGCCACGGGTATGTTCCACAGCACCGCCATCCGGATGAGGGCCTGGACGTCCGTGTCGTGGGAGACCGGTGTGAGAGGGTCCAAGAAAAAGATCAGAAAATCTATGTCCCCCTCGCTGATCTTCCCCCCGATCTGCAGGTCTCCTCCCAAAGGACCGTGCAGGAGCGTGCGAACCTCAAAGCCGAGTTCGTTCTCCAACTGTTCGCCGGTCGATCCCGTGGCGAACAGCTCGTGGTTGGCCAGACGCTCTTTGTTTTCTTTGGCCCATTGGACCAGGTCGGTCTTGGTGTTGTCGTGGGCCAGGAGGGCTATACTCTTTTGCCGTTCCATCGGAAATTTCTTGCGTTCCATAGGGCTTCTCGCCTCCTTTTTGCAGGAAGAGCGCATTTTAGCAAGATGCTCCAATACCTTAATAAGAAGGTCGGAACTTCACGCTCGGGGAAGGCCGTGGTATACAAGCACTGCTCCTTTCTCATGTCCTAGCAGCGCTCAGTTTCCGAGAACCCCATTTACCGGAAGCTCAGTTTCCGAGAATTACCGTTCTAGAGACTGTCTGATAATTCCGTCTAGGCCTCAAACTGAGGCGTCACGAAGGCGCAAAAGAGGGCTTTGCGCCCCGTTTCGTTACCTTGGCCGCTATAAGACACCCCATTGAGAAGCTCTCTAGCTATTTAGCAGACAGTCTCTCTAGGCAATTCGTGAATAGAGGTAACCCGCAGCGTAGCTAGGCCGCCGTCCCTTGCACCTTACGTCGAAACGAGGCATGATCGCGGCCGGAGGTGCGATATGAAAACCATAATAAGCGGAGCGGTTGCGGGCCTTGCGGGGACAACGGCGATGACGCTGGCCATGTTCTCCCTAGAGAAGGTCGGGCTGGCACCGGGTAAGCCACCCCCGAAGGAGATAACCGAGAACCTCCAGGAGAAGCTGGGCATACGCGACAAGCTGCCGAAGCCAGTCGCCGAGGGGAGCTGGATCATAATGCACTTCGGGTACGGGACCATCTCCGGCGCAGCTTATGCCGTCGTTCAGGAGGCGCTCAACCGCGATAAGCCCTTACTCCTGGTCGGTGGGTTGTTTGGGATACTGCTGTGGGCCGTAGGCTACTGCGCCTGGCTTCCCGCGTTCGGGCTCTACCCGCTGCCGACTCGTCTATCCAAGAGCAAGGTCGGGGCGGAACTGATAGCGACGCACTTGATCTACGGGATGACGACGGCAGCGACGCACCGAATGCTTCAGAGCAAGTCGGGAACTTCTTAGCGGTAACCGCCTTTTAGCGGTAACTCAGTTTCCGGGAAGACCCCTTCTCGGCAATACAGTGAAATAGGGTGTAAAAAGAGGACCGGAGCCCCGATTTAGGAGCCCGGCCCTCCCTTTTGGTCGCTGAGTTTACGAGCTTGCCCAGCTACGCCTCAGCTTACTCTGTTGCTTGTTGAGCTTGCTCTCCGGCTTGCTGGGCTTGATCTGCGTTTTCCTGAGCTTGCTCTCCGGCCTGCTGAGCTTGATCTGCATTTTCCTGAGCTTGCTCTCCGGCTTGCTGGGCCTGATCTGACATCTACTCTCCTTTTCTGAACGCAGAAGACTCTACCGTGCGCCTATTCCGAACTTGTGTCTCATCACAGTAGGGTAAGCAGAAGATACTGACTTCCACGATTCGTTGGGGACTATTTTTATTATTCCCGGTAGTACCTCGATTAAAACGTCTTGAAGGTTCCGAGAAGCCCTTTGGTCGGCAACCCAGTTTCCGAGAAGACTTCTTCTCGGCAGCTCGGTGAATAGAGATTTGTAGAATCTACAAGCATAAAATCCTGACAACAAACTGCTCATCTAGCAGATGCAGCCCGGTACGCAGCGCGCTGCCGCTTCGCGAGGAGGTTGTCCTTCCACAGCGGACGATGAGGAAAAAGGGGTTACCTGCTCCTCTCCACTTTCACTTTATACCGAACAGGGGGGCTTGCCGCAAGCCCCGGGTCGTGCCGCATAATTGCCGACCGAAGCCAGAAGCTACGGAATGGGAGGTGTGGCTATGACCGAGCATGCGGTGCTGATCGCCGGAGGAGGTCCGACCGGGCTGATGCTGGCGGGCGAGTTGGCGTTGGCGGGCGTCGACGTCGCCATCGGCGAGCGGCGCCCCAACCAGGACCTCGCTGGCGCGTGCGGGCGGTCTACATTCACGCACCATCGAGGTCCTCGACGAGCAAGCGCTCGCATACGCATGCGATATCGCACGCGCAGCCCAACGACACCTGCCCTGCTGACCATCCTGACAAGACGTCGCCTGTGCCGCCACGCGCAGGCGACGTTCCTCACGGACCTCGCTGCCCAGGATCATCGAGCCCGGTGGAGATCCCCTCAAGCAGCGCGCGCGGCAACACAGTCGCCCGGGCGCGATGGGCGCGCGTCACGCTATTCCACGAAGCTGAGCATGCAACGTACGTACTACGCAAGCGTCGGTGCCCTTCTTCCGCGGTCAGGAGTACAGAGGCGCCCTTACGCGAGAGGGAGGTGAGCGGATGGGCTGCTACGTGTTGGGTTTCCAGGAGATCGACCAGACGCAGGTCGCGGTCGTTGGCGGCAAGGGCGCGCACCTGGGGGAGCTTTCGCGGATCGAGGGCATCCGCGTGCCGGCTGGCTTTTGCGTGACGACGGACGCCTTCCAGCGGATCATGGCGGAAGCGCCGTCGATCGACGATCGGCTCGATCGGCTGTCGCATCTGAAGCCGGACGACCGGGAGGCGATCCGCGCGCTCAGCGCGGAGATCCGCCGGGCTCTCGAAGGGATCGCCATCCCCGACGATTTGGCGGCGGCGCTCACCCGCGCGCTCGCCCGGCTCGGCGAGCAAGCCGCCTACGCCGTCCGATCCAGCGCGACGACGGAGGACTTGCCGACGGCCTCCTTCGCGGGCCAGCAGGACACGTACCTGAACGTCGTGGGGCCAGCGGCGATCCTCCAGCACGTCAGCCGGTGCTGGGCCTCGCTGTTCACCGAGCGGGCCGTGACCTACCGCCTGCGGAACGGCCTGGACCACCGGAAGGTCCACATGGCCGTGGTCGTGCAGCAGATGATCTTCCCGCAGGCGTCCGGCATCCTGTTCACGGCCGACCCCGTCACGTCCAACCGGAAGGTCGCCTCCGTGGAGGCCTGCTTCGGCCTCGGCGAGGCCCTGGTCTCCGGCTTGGTGAACGCGGACGTCTACAAGGTGCGGGACGGCGAGGTCCTCGCCAAGGCGGTTGCCACCAAGCGGCTCGCCATCCACGCCTCGCCGGCAGGCGGCACGCAGGAACAGGCGATCGAGCCGGAGCGGCAGGACGAACCCGCGCTTACGGATGCGCAGGTGGTGCGGCTCGCGCAGCTGGGCCGGCGGATCGAAGCGCACTTCGGCCGCCCGCAGGACATCGAATGGTGCCTGCTCGACGACGACTTCCAGATCGTCCAGAGCCGGCCGATCACCACGCTGTTCCCCATCCCCGAGGCCGGCGACCGAGAGAACCACGTCTACGTCTCCGTCGGTCATCAGCAGATGATGACCGACCCCATGAAGCCCCTGGGGATCTCCCTGTGGCAGCTGACGGCGGGCCGGCCCATGTACGAGGCCGGCGGGAGGCTGTTCGTCGACGTCACCCGGGACCTGGCTTCGCCGGCGAGCCGCACAAGGCTCCTGGAGGTCCTGGGGAAATCCGACCCGCTGATCCGGGACGCGCTGCAGACCATCCTCGACCGCGGCGACTTCATCCGGCCGCTACCTGACGAGGGTCCCGCCAGCGCGCCGCCCGCCGGCGCGCCGGCCCCGATCGAGACCGATCCAACGATCGTCGCCGAGCTGATCGGGCGCACCCAGGCCTCCATCTCCGCCCTGAAGCGCGACATCCGGACGAAGTCCGGACCGGCGCTGCTCGACTTCATCCTGGCGGACCTCCAGGAGCTGAAGCGGATCTTGTTCGACCCGCAAAGCCATCGGGTGTTCATGGCGGCGATGGAGGCCACCTGGTGGCTGAACGAGCAGCTGCAGGCGTGGCTGGGCGAGAAGAACGCGGCCGACACGCTCACGCAGTCCGTTCCTCATAACGTCACGTCGGAGATGGGGCTTGCGCTCCTGGACGTCGCGGACGTGATCCGCCCGCACCCGGACGTGGTGGCTTTTCTGCAGCACGTCGAGGACGAGGGCTTTCTGGACGAGCTGCCCAGGCTCGCGGGCGGGCGCGAAGCGCGAGACGCCATCCAGGCCTGGCTCGACAAGTACGGCATGCGCTGCGTCGGCGAGATCGACATCACGAAGCCGCGTTGGAGCGAACGCCCCACCACGCTCGTGCCCCTGATCCTCGGCAACATCAAGAACTTCGAGCCGGGCGCCGGCGAGCGGCACTTCGAACAGGGGCGGCAGGAGGCCTGGAAGAAGGAACAGGAACTGCTGGAGCGCCTGCGGGCCTTGCCGGACGGGGAGCGGAAGGCCCAGGAGGTCAAGCGGATGATCGACCGGGTCCGCACCTTCATCGGGTACCGAGAGTATCCGAAGTATGGCATGGTCAGCCGCTACTTCGTTTACAAGCAGGCCTTGTTGGAAGAAGCCGAGCGTCTCGTGAAGGCACACGTGCTTCGTGAGAAGGAGGACATCTTCTATCTCACGTTCCAGGAGCTCCACGACGTCGTGCGCACGAACCAAGTGGATGACCAGCTCATCCGCCAGCGCAAGGACGCGTTCAGGTCGTATCAAGCGCTCACACCGCCCCGGGTGCTCACGTCGGATGGCGAGGTCATCGCCGGGGCGTACCGACGCGACGATTTGCCGGCCGGCGCGCTGGTCGGCTTACCGGTTTCCGCCGGGACCATCGAGGGGCGGGCTCGCGTCATCCTGGACATGCCGGAGGGCGATCTCGAAGCAGGCGACATCTTGGTCACCGCCTACACGGACCCCAGCTGGACGCCCCTGTTCGTCGTGATCAAGGGCCTGGTGACGGAGGTGGGGGGCCTGATGACCCATGGCGCGGTGATCGCACGGGAGTACGGCTTGCCGGCCGTCGTGGGGGTGGAGCATGCCACCCGGCTGATCCGGGATGGGCAGCGGATCCGCGTGCATGGAACGGA
>DASQSI010000258.1:0-2761 GCA_035642415.1 Rubrobacteraceae bacterium | reverse complement strand
TTGCCAGAGACGGCGGTGGCTATGATCTACGCGACGATGAGCCGGCTCATGCTGTGCAGGTTGGCGCGGCTCGCGTGTAGGATCCTCGCCCGCTCAGCGCCTCCTGTTCGTGTTTGCAAAGATCACTCCCAGGTCGCCGGCGACTCTCCTGGGCGGCGGTAGCCAATGTCCCTACCCTTCGCAAGTGCCTCGAGCGTCTCTTCCACGGTCATCAGCACCGTTGTTTCGACCAAGGCTAGGGCGCCGCCTGCCGTGATAGCAAGCACGGCGCCGGCCATCGAGACGTTGTCAGGCGCCTCGTAGATGGCGTAGCCGTCGTATTCGCCGAAGCCATACCAAAAGCCGTGTAGGGTGCCACCCACCTGTTCGATGTACGCGCGCGCTGCATCGCGGCGATCTTCAGGGTTCTGCATTAGCTTTGACCACGTCTCAGGCGTGTAGCTGAAGCGCATGAGATAGAAAGCCATTGGGGACCTCCCTGATTTGCTCTGCTGTCGGGGTAGCTGGCTCTTGGTCTAAGAGGGCAGGTAGTGATCTACGTGTTAGAAGGGGTGCCCACGGCAAGCATAAAGGTCGACTGCACCAACCCCAGCCCTGGCAATCCGCTCTACCTAAAGAGGTCCTTCAGCTTACCCTCCATATCCTTGGGGCTGCCCTTCCGCTGGTCCGAGCGTCTCTTATTGTTCTTCGTTAGCCAAAGACAGACCTCCTCTCCCGATGACCTATGAGCGATACGCCCTCACCAGGAAGCTTCGCGGTAAGCCCGGAAACCATCGGGGCACCATCGGCCTGGGCCACCGCTCGAAGTTCGCTCCCTCCTCCCCGGGCTGCGTCACGTCCGCCTCCCAGCCGTGGTGGGCCATCAGCGTCTCCGGATCGTTCGTCCCGAACCGTCCCGGTGCGCCACGCCAGGCGAGGGCAGCTTGCATCGGCCACGCCACGGGGAAAAAGAACAGCCCCCTGTTCATCACGTCCAAGCCGAGGAGGCTTCCGTTCACCGCTAGCGCACCCACTTTCTCCAGGAGCCCGTGCACAGCACCCCTGGTTAGATAAAAGAGGAGACCCTCTATGAGCCAGACCGACGGACTCTCCGATTGGTAGCCGGCGGCGAGGAGCGCCGCCGGCCAGGTCTCCTGCTTTAGATCTACCCTGACCGTACTCCGCTCGCAGCTCGCCTCTGCCCCAGCAGCCTCGATCACCTCTTCTTTGGCGTCAAGCACCTCGGGTAGATCCAGCTCGTATACCTGGGTCCCAGACGGCCAGCCCAGGCGGAAGGCGCGGGTATCCAGGCCGGCTGCCGCGAGGACCACCTGGCACACCCCCAATCTCCTACAGGCGTCCATCAGGAAGTCGTCGAAGAAGCGGGTCCGGATCACAGGGTACAGGCCCGGCCCACCCGACCGCGCGGCTGACTCCATGCGCTCCAGCCAGGCGAAGCCTTCGGGGCCAGCCAGCGCGGAGGCAAGCGGGTCGTCGAACAGGCGGTCCGCCCGCTCGCTCTCCCGGGCCCGCGCCGCCGCCATCCACCGCGACGTTGGGGCTATAGGGTCGGTGATAGGTTCCACGGTCACCTGGTCATCCTCCTGTTAGCCCGAGCGAGGCGCGAGCCAGTCCCGGAGGCGGGGCCAAAGGCTGCCCACGGCCGCCGGTCCGACGAGCATGCCCACGTGCCCGGCATCCAAAGAGACATACTCCTTGTCCGAGCTGCGGGCGAGAGCCGTAGTGGCCTCTGTCTGGGAGGGCGGGACGACGTGGTCCCACTTGCCCGAGACGTTGAGTACGGCGCACCTGATGTTCGAGAGGTCGGCCCTGTGACCGCGTAGCTCCATCTCTCCCTTGACGAGCTTGTTGCGCTGGTAGAAGTCCCCTACCCACCTCCGGAAGGTCTCGCCCGGGAAGGGTGCTGCGTCATCCACCCACTTGCTCACCGCCAGCCACGATCGCACGGAAACGTCCCGCTCGGCCCACTCCCGTACCGCCTGCAACGCCGGATCGTAGACGCTCAAACCTCGGCCGAAGGGCCGGGCGGCCATGCTCACGGCGGTGGCCTGCAAGGAGGCCGCCGAGTTGATGAGCCGGCTCGCCAGGTCCGTTGGCAAGTTGCCCATAAATTGCGGCACCATCGCTGGGTCGAAGAACGCCCCGCCGGTGCGGCTGGTGAGCGTCCAGAGCCCGAGCGGACCCGGGTTTCGCGGGGCGAATTCCGTGGGCGTTGAGAGCAGGACAAGGTTCTTGAGGGGTCCGTTCGGAAACAGGGAGGCGTACATGGCTGATAGCGTGCCGCCCTGAGAGTGCCCGAAGAGGCTGATCTTTCCGGCGCCAGAGGTCTCCAGAACCTTCTCAACCGCGCCTTGCACGTAGTTCAGGACCAAGTCCTCGATCGACAACCCCGCGTCCTCAGCGCCGGAGATTCCGAAGCCGAGCAGGTAGACGTCGAAGCCTTCCTCCACCAGGTACTCTACCAGGCTGTTGCCCGGCACCAGGTCGAGGATGTACGGCTTGAGTACGAAGCCGTAGATAATGAGCACCGGTACCGGCCGTCTCCTCCCGTTGGCGACGCCGTCTGCGCGCCGGTAGCGGTAGAGCCGGGCTTTGTTGTTGGTCCAGACCACCTCCCTGTGTGTAGCTCCCGTCTCGACCCCGATCTCCTCCAACAGCACGTGCGTACCTGTGGCGTACTTCCTCATGCGGATCGTCTCGGGGCCGTCGTAGTCGCTGAGCCCCAACGGGCCCAGGCTCCACCCGCCAGTACGAGCGCCTC
>DASQSI010000257.1:0-3668 GCA_035642415.1 Rubrobacteraceae bacterium | reverse complement strand
CGCAGGAGACCTGTTACCAAAACCCCGGGTTTTGGTTGACGGGGTCGTTCCAGGGCGACCCCACATCTTGTGGTGCCGAATAAATATTCGGGTTTCGCCCTTTTAGGGGACCGGGGCCATGCTCTACGCTGCCGACAGGATGCAATCGGACGTCGACCTCCCACCGCCCCATCGCCGCGCTACGGTCTTCGAGGCCGCCGACACGCTCGGCATAAGCCCGGAGGCCGTGAGGGCACGTATAAAACGGGGGACCCTGACCAAAGAAAAGGCCCCGGATGGGACGGTCTACGTGCGACTGGACAACGCCCAACCGCGACGGGATGCCGATGGGGCGAGCGCCCAATCGCCCTCGGAGGCCGGGTTGGTCGAGGCCATGAGGGATCAAATAGGTACGCTCAAGCGGGAGCTCGAGGACCGGAAAGAAGAAGCCCGCCGTAAGGACGCCATCATCATGACCATGGCCCAACGCATCCCCGAGCTGGAGCCCGCCAGGGAGACCCCGCCAGAGCCGCGAGGATCGCCCGAGACGGCCTCCGACGGGTCGGGCAAGGTTGATGACCTCGACGACCGCGCTGTTCCGTGGTGGCGGCGGCTGCTCGGCCTGTGAGGTGCCGCCGGCAACCCACGCATCCATACCGCCGCTGTAGGTGACGGAGGCCGTTTACCAAATCGGTGACTGAAACGCGGTACCCCCTAGACGCTCGGTTAAGGGTTGGAAGCGCTTCCAATCTTCGACTTCCAGTTTACGCTTTAGTGACGGAGACCGTTTACCAAATCGGTGACTGAAACGTCGGTTAAGGGTTGGAACCGGTTCCGATCCTCATCCTCTAGTTTAACCCTGAGTGCCGAAGGCTGTTTACCAACATCGGTTACTGAAACAACCTCATGGATGCCCGGAACCCCATGGATGACGCTGTGACGGAGGCCGTTTACCAACATCGGTTACTGCAACCGCGCATTTGCGGGGCTTCTCGGAACCGCCCCCAAAGAAGATGAGCAAGAATGGCCACTATAGCCGGATAATACTCCCCGGTAGGCATTCAGACCCATATGTTCGGGCCTCCTTTGCTTTCTCGGGCCCATAGCGGGCACACCAGTACAAATTCCGGAGACGGGGGTATTGCGAAAGCGTAAGTTATTCTTATTCCGTCGCGGCACCCCCCTTTCATCGTCGGCGCTCTGACCCGGCGGCTGAAGTTGTACGCACTAGGACGAGAATTCTGCTAGAGTTCTAGCCATAAAAAGGGCATAAAAAAGCGGCGGGGCTGAATCCTTTTGCCTGAGGACCCGCCGCTTTGGCGAATCTTATACCACGATCCGCCGAAGCGCACCCGCCGCACGAAACATGTGAAGGACCATGTGGCGGACGAAAACGCGCAACTAGCTTTCGACTTATTCCTGGACGAGCGCTGGATCCGGACGCCCCAGCAGCACGGGGCGCAGCTCCACGGCGGCGGCATGGGCACCGTGACGGTAGGCCAGAAGAACGCCCGCGGCGGCTGGCGCGAGAGTGTCTACCCGGTCGAGGTGGCGATAGAGCTCCTAAAGCACTACCGGGGCAAACAAAACGTCTACTTAAGCACGCAGAGATTCCGGGGCCGCCGGCGGATAGCCAAGCTGCTTTCTCTTTCGTCTTTGTACGCGGACTTGGACTTCTACCGTTTCCCGGAGTTGGCCTACCTGCACCCGTACATGGTCCTGGAGCTCGCGCTGGAGCACCTGGAGCGGGCCGCGATCCCGTCGCCGACGCTGGCGATCAGTTCGGGGAGGGGCCTCTACCTCATCTGGCAGCACGAGCACCTGAAGCGTTCTGCGCTACCCAGGTGGAACCGCTGCCAAAGCTGCCTAGTCGAAGTGCTAGAGGCCTTCGGCGCGGATGGCCAGGCCAAGGATGCGGCTCGGGTTTTGCGGGTTGTGGGGACGCTGAACCGTGAAGAGATCGTGTACAGCTTGCTTCCGGTCGGGGAGGTCTACGGCTTCGATGATTTGGCCGACCGGATCCTCCCCTTTACTCAGGCCGAGCTCCATGACTTGAAGATCCAGAGCGCCGTGAGAGCCCCGAAACGGCCCCAGGAGCGCCCGTTTGCTCTCCCGAAGGGGTATGACCAGGGCACGCTATGGGAGGCGCGTCTGACCGACCTACAGCGCCTCAGAGAGCTGCGTTTCTTCGATTCCCAAATGAGCGATTACCGCCATCGCTGGCTTTTCCTCTCTGGCGTGGCGATGAGTTGGTTGGCGGCCAGTCCACGGGCGATGCAGCGGGAACTCTACGAGTTGGCGAGGGAGGCCGGGAGTTGGAGCGAGGAGTACACTGCCGGCAAGCTCGCTAGCATCGTAAACCGTACCTACGCGGCGTTTGGTGGGGAGCGCGTCGAGTGGCGGGGTTGGGAGTTCGACCCGAGGTATCGCTACAGCAACCAGCGGATCATCGAGCTCTTGGAGATCACGTCTGAGGAGGAGCGCCAGCTAAAGACAATCGTTTCCGATGACGAGCGCCGCCGGCGAGACAGGGAGCGCAAGAATCCAGAGATGAGCCGCATCGAGTACTTGACGCGGGCGGCGAAGAGGCGTGCTCATGCTCGTAAGATGGCTACCGAAGGCTTACAGACGAAGGAAATAGCCAAAGCTCTTGGCCTCTCGAAGCGGGCAGTTCAACTCGCGCTTAAGGAAGGATGAGGGGGGGTGCGAAAAGTGTTCCGGTTGTATTGTGTTCCGTATCTGCGTGTTCTTGGTTGTTTCTGCGTATTTGTGTCTTTCTCGCTCGCTTGCCTTCCTAGCCCGAGCACGGGCGCGATCTTTGATCGTTCGCCCGCGCGCAGGGGGCAAGCGTAGCGCGTCAGCTCTTCCGCGCTCCTTTTCGTGGCCCTTGTGTCCTGGCTCCTTTCTTCCTTAGCGTGTTTATGGCCCGAAGAAGCCCCGATCCAGCCTTGAGCCGCGCTCTACGGGTCTCTCCTGCTCGTTCGCCCTCAACCTTGCGCGGGGCCTCCGCAGGTGTCTCTGGGTCGTCTCGTGGCTCTCGTGGGGCTTCTATGTGGGGTATGCGTTCGGTTAAGGCGGCGATGATGTGATCCTTGCGCCTGAGCTCCTCGTTGCGGGTGACGAGTTCGGCACGCAGGAACGTTATCTGCTCCTGCATGGAATCTAACTGCCCCTGCATGGACTCTAACTGCCCCTGCATCAAGGTCCTGTCGGTTGTGCTGTCGGCGCTAGTTCGCGTACGGGCGGCGTCTAGCAGTACGAACACGGTGCCGTAAGCGTCCTTTTCGGTGGGGAGGGTCCCTCGCTTGATCCTCTGTCTGACGGCTTCCGCGCTGATCCCCAAAGCGCCGGCGGCGGCGGGGACGGTGAGCCGCATGATGCTGTCGCCCGTTGTGTCGCGCTCGTGTCGCATTCTGTCGTTAGCCTAGCCCATCTTGACCCTCGGGTGTAGGGTGCTCTGAAAAAATTTAAAAATTTATATGGAAAATTGTCGTGAGCATGTTTACCTCGTGGCGAGGTAGGGAACGAAGCCCCCCGCGGAACTCCTTCTAGTTCTTCTGGAAGTGGGGCGTAAAGGGCGAACTGGCGAAGAAACCGCCTAGAGAATAGTAGGAGAGTGCAAAGCGACCGGATACCCAAATCCTGGTGATAGCCTAGTTCTAGGGCGACAGCCGCGCCTGCATCTGTGG
>DASQSI010000256.1:0-11141 GCA_035642415.1 Rubrobacteraceae bacterium | reverse complement strand
GGGTGCTTTGTACGAGGTCAAGGCGCCCGGTAGTTATTTCATCCGTACCGGGGGATCCCTGGGATGGGCATTTCCTGCTGCTTTGGGAGCGCAAGTAGCACGACCGCAGAGCCGAGTTGTCGCGATTATCGGCGATGGCGGCGTCGGGTACCACATCGGCGACATGGAAACCGCGAGGCGCCTTAACTTGCCGGTCGTCGTCCTCATCCTGAACAACCGCTCCCTGGCCTTCGAGTACCACATCCAGAAGTACCTGTTCGACACGGAGGTGAGTGTCGTCAACGATTTTTACGACACTAACTACGCGGACGTCGCAAGAGCTTTTGGGTGGTACGGCAAGAGGATAGAGGAAGCAACCGAGATCACGCGGGCACTGAGCGAAGCCTTAGACTCAGGAGAGCCGGCCGTGGTTGAGGTGATGATCGACAAGGAGGCCACGGCACCTGTCACTTATTACGAATCGGTAGTAGAGCGGGTCGTTTGACACATAGGTAGAGGAAGAATCAACCACTGATCGGGAGGGAGAAGCATGGCAGCACAAGCCCCCGTACCTATATTGAGAGCGCTTGACGAGTCGCCTTTGACGTTCCGTTATTGGAATACGGCCGCGGTGGTCCTAGTAGGAACTGCGCTAGAATTCTTCGACTTCTATATCGTAGGATTCATTATCTCCATCATTGCGCCAGAGTGGAACCTTACCTTCGGAGAGACTGCGACCGTGCTGTTAAGCGGTGGGGTCGGTGCCATCGTTGGCAGCTTCTTGTGGGGATGGTTAGGCCACCGCTGGGGACGTAGAACACCTCTTATCTTCGGGATACTTACCTTCTCTCTTGCTTCGGGAGCGATAGCTCTCGCCCCTGAAGGAGCAGTATGGTACCTGGCTGTAATGCGCTTCATTGTTGGGGCGGGGGTCGGTGGGATGGTAACGATCGTGCTCTCGACCATGGTCGAACTTACCCCAACACGGTACAGGACCTTGCTCGCAAGTTTCGCTACGGTTGGGCTTATACCTATAGGAACAGCGCTTGCTGCGCTCCTCTCGGCCTCGCTAGGTCCAATTATCGGCTGGCGAGGCTTAGCAGCGATCGGAGCTATCCCAGTGTTGCTAGCTATTTGGGCTGCGGTGGCAATCCCTGAGTCGCCGCGGTGGCTCATCAGCCAAGGCCGAGTCGAAGAGGCACGTCGTGTAGTTGCTTGGTTTCTGAAGCGTCCAGAACAGTCGATGTCCCTGGACATCTCCTCGGATCGACAATCGCCTGAGGCCACCCGATCGGCCGAATCCGTAAACTACGTGTCCCTTTACAGATACCGCAAGAGCTTCTGGTTCACTGTGCTGGCATGGCTCGGAGTAACGACGGCCCAGTACGGGATCACCCTCTGGGGACCAACCATGCTGCGGCTACTCCTCGACGTCACGCCCGGAGAGGCAGCGACGTTCTTTATCTACATCGCCCTTGGGGGATTCGGTGGCCGCATATTGTTTGCTTTCCTAGGTCATTGGGTCGGACGCCGCGTAGCCGGTTTACTCACGGGCCTTGGCGGGGCAGGACTACTCTTCGTTATCGCTATCATGACGCAAGGAACCATCAGCAGTGTCTCTCTACTTGTGATGACTTTTGTCCTCATGTATGTGTTCGTAGATGGTGGGTTTGCCAACCTGGCTCCTGCCTCGTCCGAGGTCTTCCCTACCAGGTTGCGCTCGCATGGCACGGGTCTTGCCGAAGTGGTCAACGGATTCGGTAAAATCCTGGGCCCGATAGGGCTCGCCGTCATAGCCGGCACCAGTAACATCGTTCAACCGGAAGCAACCAAAGGGGCCATACCCCCAGGGATGGTTTTCCTGGCGGGGGCCATGTTGCTGACTGCTCTCGGATTTCTCTTGATTCCCGAAACGCGGGGCAAGACGCTCGAAGCCGTGGAGGAGGAGCTTGAAGACCAGCGAAAGACTGCTCCGTTCACGAGTAGTTAGGCTCATGCCCTACTAGAAGGATCGGCTAGGGGAAACGTGGGGTACATCGACGCTGCTCGGCTGAATTAATGTAGTAGGGAGGCCATCACGGACGTGAAGGGAGTTACGCTATGAGAAACGTCTTCTTTACCAGGTATTGCAAGCGGAGGAGGAGGTTTCTCAGCTTCGGCAATATAGGGCGGAATTGGGGTCTAAGCTACACTCGTACCATGCAATCTCTGGCTGAAGACGCTATTGGGAAGAGACTCGCCTAATGGCGACGATCGACGTACATAGCCACATAATCCCAACTAGCGTGGTCGAAGCCATCACGAACAATCCTGCAGTTTTTTCTGCTCGCGTAGAGGACGAAGATAATTCGAAACACGTGGTCCATGAGCAAGGGTTCTCGTATCCGCTGTTTGACGAGTTCGTGGATCCGGAGGCTAAAGTCCGGGCGATGGACCGTAAAGGCCTTGATGTCTCGGTGCTCTCTCCACCGCCGACTTTCTTCTATTATGGGGCGGACGCAGTACAAGGTGCGAACATAGCGCGGCTTATCAACGACGGTATCGCCGAATTTGTGAGCACGAACTCTGAGCGCTTCCGCGGAATGGCTACCGTCCCGATGCAGGAGCCCGATGCGGCCATCGCTGAACTCGAACGGGTTGTTTCGACCTATGGTTTTCAGGCGGTAGAAGTTGGCACCTCTGTTGAGGACACGCAGCTTGCCGACAAAAGGTATAGGCCGTTTCTTGAGCGTGTCGCAGAACTCAACGTTCTTGTTCTTACACACCCCTATTACGTTGGTGCGATGCGGGGGCTGGAAGATTACTACCTTACGAACCTGATCGGTAACCCGTACGACTCCACGCTCATGGTCGCGAACCTCATGTTTGGCGGGACACTCGACGAGCTGCCGAACCTGAAGTTATGCGTGGTACACGCAGGGGGGTTCGCGCCCTACCAGATAGGCCGATTCGAACACGGATACCAGGTGCGACCCGAATCCAGGGCTAAAGCGCGAACCTCGCCGCTTCACTTAATGCACAGGCTTTACTTCGACACCATCACGTTCAACCCTAAGGCTCTCAGATATCTTATAGACCTGGTCGGGGAGGATAACATCGTGCTCGGGAGTGATGCTCCGTTCGATATGGCTGACGAAGCCCCGCTGACGAGCTTGGAATCGGTACCCTACCTGACCAACAAAGAACGCGAGGCAATCCTTTCAAAAACGGCCCGCAAGCTTCTGAACGAAGAGGCCTCATGACATGAGATATCCCGGCTCTGGCACCAAGTGGTCGACGATCCTAGGGAAAACGGTAGCGAACAAACCTTTACGAAGCGGATGATTCGAGAGACTACAGTTTGTGTATCCGACTACCTGGAGGATGCTTGATGACGAGCCTTAACTTGCTGCGTCCTTCGACCGTGCAGGAGGCCGTAACGATGCTTGCTGGACACGGGGACGACGCAAAGGTTATCTCAGGAGGTACAGCGCTGGTGCCGCTCATGCACGAGGAGCTTTTAAAACCGGCCTACCTTGTAGCACTATATAAGGTGCCCGGACTCGACTACATTAGCTACGAGCCAGAGGTGGGGCTCCGAATTGGCGCGCTCACGAGCCTACGCGACGTCGAAACCTCACCGCTCGTCCGGCAGCATGCGCCCGTACTCTCGTACACTACGGGGCATATTGCGAGCGTCCGGGTACGCTCGGTGGCGACCGTTGGCGGAAGCCTTGCTGAAGCCAATTATGCCTCCGATCCACATGGCGTACTGATTACCCTCGACGCCAAAGCCAAGGCTATAGGGACATCGGGCAAGCGTTCTATAGAGATGTGTGACTTCGTGACAGGCCACTACGAGACAACCTTGCAGCCACACGAGGTCATCACCGAACTTTTCGTGCCCGAGGTTTCGCACGATACTTCTGCAACTTACATCAAGTACACCACCCGTTCCCAGAAAGAGCGCCCTGCTGTGGGCGTCGCTTCGCTTGCCAGGCTAGACGGCGTTGGGACTTGCGAAGAGTTGAAGGTGGTTGTGACAGCGGCTGCTGAGACGCCGCAAGAGATTGCCGAAGCCGAACAGCTCGCTCTAAACGAGAAGCCTTCTCCCTCGCTCGTACGGGAGATAGCTCTTCGTTACTCTCAGCAGATCGAACCCTTAGAAGACCACCGCGCCTCTGCATGGTACCGTCGCCAATTGATAGAGGTGCTCGTACGGCGCGGCCTGCAAAGCGTGCTCAGAGTTGAAGGAGGGCATAGCCGATGAACGTAGGCAAGGCCGTACCGTACATCGACGCGCTCGAGCGTGTCGACGGTAGCATCGGTTTCACGATTAACCTTGAATTTCCAGGGATGCTCTATGCAAGGGTGCTGCGGAGCCCCTCGCCCCACGCGCGGCAGCTCAAGGTAGACGCGAGCAGGGCGGAGCACCTGCCCGGCGTGCTAGCGGTGCTTACGGGAGCCGACTTCGGGCCCGACTCCGATATGGAACTGTTCTACGGTGGGATGATGAGCGACCAGCCGGTTGTAGCGCGCGATAAGGTGCGCTATGTGGGAGAGCCTATCGCCGTGATAGCAGCCGAAGACCCCGAAACCGCAGAGAGAGCCCTCTCGTGCATCGACGTTGAGTGTGAGGATCTCACCCCCATCTATGACCCCTATCAGGCAGATACCGAAGGTGCTCCGTTGGTGCACGACGAGTACGGTACCAACGTATGCAGCTACTTCAAACTCCGCCACGGTGACATCGAGGCGGGCTTTGCGGAAGCTGATAGGGTGTTCGAGGACCGCTTCTACAGCCCCGCCGCACAGCAGTTCCCGCTCGAGCCCCACGTGACCATAGCGAGCGTGGACGACGACAGTGCGACCGTCTGGTCGTCTACCCAAGCTCCTTACCCGGTGCGCGAGAGCGTCGCTAAGGTACTCAGGTTGCCAGAGGATAGGGTGCGCATCGTAGTGCCTCCCCTCGGAGGGGGATACGGAGGCAAAAACTTCGTCAAGCTCGAGCCGATGGTCGTTGCTGTTGCTCGTAAGGCAGGCCGGCCTGTCAAACTCTCGCTATCTAGAGAAGAAGAGGTCGTCACCGTCACGAAGCATCCGGCAGTAGTTACGATAAAGACGGGTGTCAAGGCGGATGGCACGCTTACGGCTCGAAAAGTGGACATACACTGGAGTGGAGGAGCGTATGCGGACACCACTCCGCCTGTAGCTCGTGGCGGTGGCCTCACAGCGACGGGTCCCTACCGGGTGCCGCACGCCTGGGTAGACTCGCGAGCCATGTACACCAACCTGCCGCAGGCGGGCTCGTTTCGAGGCCTTGCGGTCAACCAGGTAGTGTGGGCGTACGAGTCACAGATGGACATCATAGCGGATGCACTGAGCATGGACCCTCTTGAGTTTCGGCTCCGTAACCTAATCGATGAGGGAGAGAATTGGGTCACGGGCGAAAGTATGGAGGATTCTCACTACAAGGACTTGATCCGCGAGGTCGCCGATAAGATCGGGTGGGATAAGCCGTCCCGAAGCGAGGGGCACTTGAAGCGAGGCAAGGGGCTAAGCATAACCCTCAAGTCTACGATTACCCCATCCACATCGCGTGCGTCCTTGAAGCTTGATGCCAACGGTACTCTTTGGGTGTTTGCCAGCAGCGTCGAGATGGGACAGGGGGTAAAAACGGTGCTCGCCCAGATAGCGGCCGATGCTGTAGGAGTGCCCCTCGAGCAAGTGCGTATCGTCGATCCCGACACTAGCGTCACACCTTACGATATGACTACCAGCTCTAGCCGGTCCACGTTCTCCTCAGGGGGAGCGATAAGGGACGCGGCGCACGGCTTGAAATCGCAACTTCTGGATCTTGCTTCAGAGGCGACGGGACACGACCCTGCGGACTTCGAGATCGCCGATGGCTTTATAAGGAGCAAGAACGCATCAGGAAAAGAGATCCTTCTTGCGAAGCTTCTCCAGAGAAGCGGTTGCGATGAACTCTTTGCGGAAGGCAGCCTGGAGACCGAAGGCGGGCTAGATCCCGAGACGGGGCAGGGAAAGGGCTCCGATCACTGGCACCAAGGCGCCGGGGCGGCTGAGGTCGAGGTGGACACCGAGACGGGCAAGGTAACCGTATTGCGCTACCACGCAGCCTCCTATGCCAGCAAGGTGATAAACCCTACGAACGTACGTCTCCAAAACGAAGGAAACGTGGTGTATGGCCTTGGCCCTGCGCTCTTCGAAGAGATTATCTTCGACGATGGGCGGGTCGTGAACCCGAACCTGGATTCTTACCCCATCCCCTCGCTTGAGGATGTGCCAAAGCATCTCACCAGTTCTGCGTTGGAGGCGCCCGACGCTAAGGTGCCATACGGAGTGGGGGAGAACACCCTGCCATCGGTGGCGGCTGCCATAGGAAATGCGGTGTTTAGGGCGACTGGCGTACGAATATACGATCTACCTATTACCCCCGAAAAGATGTTGCGGGCTTTGCGAGCGAAACAGGAGCACAGCAAATGAGCCAAGAATTGCAACTCCACGTCAATGGCGAACCCAGAAGTGTGGAAGTAGGAACGCACGAAACCTTGCTGAGGGTACTGCGTGACAAACTCAAGCTGTTCGGGAGTCGAGGGGGCTGCAACATCGGATACTGCGGTGCCTGCACCGTTCTGGTCGATGATAAGCCGGTAAGCAGTTGCATCATGCTGGCTGTACAAGCGGAGGGCAAGCGGCTAACAACAGTAGAGGGCTTGTCCAAGGACGATAAGCTACATCCTATCCAGCAGGCATTCTTGGACCACTCCGCGTTCCAGTGTTCGTACTGTACGCCGGGCTTCATCCTGACGACGAAGGCCCTGCTGGCCGAAAACTCGTCCCCGAGCCGTGAGGAGATACGGGAATACCTCGTGGGTAACCTGTGCAGATGCGGCAGCTACTACAACATCATAGAGGCCGTGGAGGACGCGGCCGGGCGTATGCGGGGCTAGCTCTCATGAGTGATCCAAGATTCGGAGAAAAAATGAGCGGTATGAGTGAAATCGCCGACGGGATGAAAATAGATCGGGACGCGCCGATCACTATGGACGATGGCGTCGTTTTGCGAGCCGACGTCTACCGGCCGATCGAGGACGGCGAGTACCCAGTTATCTTGACTTATGGGCCGTACGCGAAGAACATGCCTTTCCAGGTCCTTTATGCCGATCAGTGGCGGGAGATGATCCTCGAGCACCCAGAGATCGCCAAGGGGTCAACCTGCAAATATCAGAGCTGGGAGGTTGTAGACCCCGAGAAGTGGGTGCCGGATGGCTACGTCTGCGTCCGGGTCGACTCGCGGGGTGCGGGCCGGTCGCCGGGCTACCTCGACATCTTCTCACCGCGTGAGACCAAGGACTTCTACAACTGCATCGAGTGGGCCGGGACGCAGCCCTGGAGCAACGGCAAGGTTGGCCTCAACGGTATTTCCTACTACGCGATCAATCAGTGGCAGGTTGCCGGCCTCCAGCCTCCGCATCTCGCGGCGATGTGCCCGTGGGAGGGCGCGGCCGACGCCTACCGAGACTGGCACCGCCACGGTGGCATCCTAAGCACCTTCACCGGGCCTTGGTACCGGGCGCAGGTCCAGTCGGTACAACATGGGGTCGGCGTACGAGGCGAACGTGACCCGAACAACGGCATGCTGACGTCTGGACCGGAGACGCTCTCCGAAGAAGAGCTGGCGAAAAACCGTTCCAAGCCCGATCTCGAGGCGCGGCTGCACCCGCTCGATGGTCTATGGTACCGTGAACGATCGGCCGACTGGTCGAAGGTGAAAGTACCGTTTCTCTCGTGCGGAAGCTGGGGTGGCGCAGGGCTGCATCTGCGAGGCAACGTCGAGGGGTTCGTCCGGGCGGCCTCCGAGCAGAAATGGCTCGAAATCCATGGTCTCGAGCACTGGACACACTTCTATACCGACTATGGCCTTCAGCTCCAGAAGCGGTTTTTCGACCACTTTCTCAAGGGCGAGGACAACGGCTGGGATAAAGAAGCGCCGGTGTTGCTCAACGTTCGCTACCCGGGCGAGCGCTTCGTGCTTCGGAGCGAGCAGGAGTGGCCGCTCGCTCGGACGCAGTGGACCAAGTACTACCTCAGCCCTGCCGACCAGACGCTGAGCACGCAGCCGCCCAACAATGAGAGCAAGGCCGAGTATGCACCACTATCCTCGGATGGGGTCACGTTCTGGATGCAGCCGTTCGAGCAAGAGACGGAGATCACCGGCCCGGTTGCGGCGAAGGTCTTCATGTCGTCGCAGACGATCGACGCTGATCTCTTCCTGATCGTCCAGCTCTTCGATCCTGATGGTCAGGAGGTCACGTTCGCTGGCTCGGTTGAGCCCGCAGCGCCGATCGCACAGGGATGGCTCCGCGCTTCCCATCGCAAGCTCGACCCGGATCTCAGCACCAAGCACCGACCGTACCATACCCACGATGAGGAACAATTTTTGGTACCCGGTGAGGTCTATGAGCTCGACGTCGAGATCTGGCCGACCTGCATCGTCATCCCACCTGGGCACCAGCTCGCCTTTACGGTTCAGGGCCATGACCTCGAACGCGCAACGGTCTCCGGGACGCTAGGCACGCTGGGTACCTTCCGCGGCTCAGGCCCGTTTATCCACACCGATCCCTGGGATCGCCGCCCAGAGCGAGTCGGCGGCAAGGTCACGATCTATGGAGGCGGCTCGAAGGACTCGTACCTGCTCTTCCCAATCATTGCAACGGAAGACGCCAACGCTTCGTAGGTTAACCACCCGCGGACTGAATGGGCCTGATGGAGAGACCTACTGCGGGGTTCTCCTAACGATAGCTCCTGGAGTTAGTTAGCCCAGAGTTGCACTGGCTGCAGCGGTGGTAGATGGCTCCTGCCGGGTGCGGCCTGAGGTCGATGAAAGCCCGGTGGTTTCGGTTAAGGCAGGGGGTCTCTAAGCTGTTCGGAAACTTACTCTTTGAGGAGCGATCCTCCTAGCCTGAGTCAGCACCTCGCTGAGGTCGTCGATACACCGCACAACGCAGGAGAAGATCTTCCATTCCCGCCCCCGCACCTGCCGCAGCCGTGTTCGCAGTCGATAGCTCCAAGAGCTATGCCTCAGGCTCTGCGACCTTTAACTGTTGTCTTTCTTTAAGGGTGTCTCAGGCTCCAAGCGCGATGGCTTCGCTGATCTCTTGGCCTTGCCAATAAGGCGTGGGGCTGTTACATGTTTGGCAGCTGGCAGCGAGGAACAAGGAGGAGGCTATGGCGGCGTTGCAGGTTAAAGATACCGCGCCAGACTTCGCTCTCGAGGCGACGACTGGTGGCAAGATTACGCTCTCGGGGGCTTTGAGCCAGACTCCGGTGGTGTTGGTATTCTATCGCTTCGATTTCGGACCGATCTGAGGGCACGAGCTGTCTCAGTTTCGAGACGCACATGATCGTTTCCGTGAGGCGGGTGCCCAGCTGCTAGCCATCGGCCTCGATTCGATTTTCGCTCATAAGGCGTTCCTCCAGGAGCTCCAACTACCCTTCCCGTTGCTGAGCGACTTGGCCCGAGAGGTTGCTACGGCCTACGGTGTCCTGAACCCCGGCGTCGATGCTCGCGGCTATAAGGGTGCGATCATCCGTTCCGTGTTCGTTGTCGATCAAGCCAGGACAATCCGCTACCGCTATGTCAGCGAAGACCCGGCACAGCTGCCGGATGTCGAGGAGGTGCTGGGGGCAGTGCGCGAGGTTGTGGAGGGCTAGAAGACGCCGATCTAGCGACTTTTTACCGTGTGCGTGGTGCGCAAGTGCTGGCACTCGGCGCGACCCTCTCTAGTGTAAAGCCCTCCACAGTATTTCTATCTCGGCCCTGGCGAAGAACGTATCGACCGACTTGCAAGTTCTCCCCAGCCCGCAATACCCCTGCAGGAGAACTTATGTAGAAGCGCTTAGCGAGGGGGAGATAAATCTGATCCCCACGGATCATGCCCCCTCGACCCTGGATCCGAAGTTTGATAGCAACGAATCGGTCTACCTCTCCGGATTACTCGGGTGAAGACTATCCTCACGATGCTACTGAACTCTGTCAACGACAGTTAGCTCATATATCACGCAAAGGAGCGATACACGTAGGATCCCAGGTGGGTACTGTACTCGTGGAGATGAACGAGAAGTACACCCTGCGGAACAGGGAAATCGAATCAAAGCCGGAATGGGCGCCCTTCGATGAGCGTCGCCCGAAAAGACGATCGGTGATGGCTCTCCTGGGGGGAGACGTGGTCGCCGAGGATGGAAAGGTGGATGGCAAGCCGGGAGGCGAATGTTTACAGCTTGGTAACCCGGGTAGAATACTTTGTTACATGGGAGAAGGGTAGGACTCGCCGTTCGATTTAAGGACGTAGCCTCGCCGCTCACGGCGAGCACCGAGTGCTAAGGAGGAGGTAAAAGACGATGACGATCAATGTCACGAGAACCGAGCGTGAAGCCGGGCAGATGCTCAGCAACGCCTATACCAGGGAAACACATCCTCCTATAAGACAGACAGCCCGCAACCACTGCTGGGTCTTCCTGTTGACTCGTAAGAACAGGTGGAATCTATGTCTCGACTGATCGACCTCTCTCAGGAGATCTACCAGGGGATGTATGTCTATCCCGGACACCTCAAAACCGTCCTCTGGGACCACCATCAGCACTGGGAAACAGAGAAAAACTTTGAGGGGGGCTTCTCCTACAGGTCCAAGGGCCTGCTGATGAGCGATCATGGACCTACCCATGTCGATGCCTTGAGCCACTTGGATCCGAGCGAAGACGCCCCCTCGATCGACGAGATGGATCTCAATCTCTTCTATGGGAACGCCGCCTGTATCGACGTCTCGCACAAAGAGCCCCAAACGTACATCTCCGATGCCGATCTTGAGCAAGCGGTGAATCAGTCCGACGTCTCGGTGAACGAGGGCGACACGTTGCTGTTATATACAGGCGCCTACGACCGTTATTACGGTAAGGTCGACTACCTCAGCAAGTACCCCGGTCTCGACGAATCGGGCAGCGGCTGGCTTGTCGAGAAAGGGATCAAGATCTTTGGGGTGGACTCCCCGAGCCCGGACAACCCTATCAGCACTACCTACCCTTGCCACATGATGTGCAGGGAGCATGGTATCGCACACTACGAGAACTTGGCGAACCTCGATCAGCTGGTCGGCAAGCGG
>DASQSI010000255.1:0-22153 GCA_035642415.1 Rubrobacteraceae bacterium | reverse complement strand
CTCCCGGCGCTTCGGCCGACATGGACCGACCAGCCAAGCTCGGAGGAGGTGGTTCAGGCTTTCAGGGACCGGGGGTTAGAGGTTGGACGGTCTTATCCTGTCGAGCAGGAGCCGGGCTGGGATGAGAGACCGGTGCCCAAGACCTACGAGGAAGCTACACGCTTCGAAATACCCTCCTTAGGAGACGAGGCCGGAGGAAGGGTCTTCGTCTTCAGGACGCAAAGGAACCTCGACGACGTACGCGACTATTATAAGGGCCTCCCGACCAGCATACGCCCGTACGTTTACGTTGAGAACGGAGTGCTCTTGCAGCTAAATGGCAATATGTCGGAGAGCGAAGCGCAGAAGTACAAAGATGTGCTAACAGCCACCGCTTAGCTCTCGTGTCGCCGACGAGGGCGTGACCCAGAGTACTTTATAGTAACCCCGACTCGATAAGCTACCAGAGCTTCCTGCTGCTTCGAGCGTTTTCGATCTCGATTCGCATTGACGCATTCTCAGAGACCCTGCGAACTCGCGCCTGAAGGATGTCTCAAGTCTGCAGAATGCTGCGAATAGAAGTTATGATGGTATGTCGGAGGCCGGTGAAACGTTTGGGGAAGGCGTTCTAGTTTTGTCCTTCAGAAGCGCGATACTTATCGCCTTTCGAAAGCACAAAGCAACTTAGCCTAAGTTTCCATGCTTTCTGATCGACGGTGCGCCGAAGGTGTGCTTCGAGCGGGTGGCGGCGGGGTACAACAGGCTAGCTATTGAGGTAACTACTAGAGAGCTGCGCCAAAACTGCCCATGTGTCATTATAAGGCCTAAGAGCATTATCCCCTGCTTGGGGAAGCAGGGGAAAGGAGTAAGAGCATGCACGTAGCGATACGCCGCTGCCAGCTGGCCCCAAGCTTGGCGGATGAGCTGCTGCGCAGAAGTAAATGAGGGTTTCATCTCCATCATCGAGGACGCGCCGGGTTTCTTGGACTACTACGCGCTGGACGACGAGGAGGGGCCCGGTCGTTTCGGTGGGCATCTTTGAGGACCGAGCGGAGGCCGAAGAATCGAATAGGATGGCTGCGGGGTGAGTGGGGCGCAAGCTAGCGGCGATGCCGCCGAATCCGCCGGAGGTAATAAGCCGGGGAGGTTGACGCAGGCGAATTGAACTTGACCAGAGTCGGCATACCCGAAGTAAGGGAGTAAGAGAAACGAAACTGGGGGCCAGGATCTAACAATTTTGGCCCTTCGCATATAGGAACCGAGTAGAGAATTTCGGCAAGAGTGTTAGGGGAGAGGCATAAACGAAATTAGGGCCAAGCTGATGCTGCGATTAGACTTCTCTGAGACACGAGAAGAGATAGCCACAGCGGTAGAAGAGGCGGAAGAGTGGTTAGCGCGCCATCCCCATGATGAGGAGGTGCGTTGGGCGCGTGACTCTGCCCTGCTACGCTGTCTCCCCGAACATGACCCTACCGGTTTCCGAGAAGACTACTAGTAGGCAAGCGAAGCCCCCGGGGTGTTGCAAGCAAGCAGTGAGCAGTTCATAGCAGGCAACGGGGCACCCCTTATGTGCGCTAGGGGCTTCGATAGCGGGTTTCATAGTTGTTCACCTGGTCGACAGTAACAAAGGATTGACTGTACTCTTAGTAGATCCTTCAACTCTGTGAGGTTCCTTCGTACTTCGCCCTGCTACTGAACCAGCGTCGTCCCAAGATACTGTACAGGCAACGTCCCCATCCGCTGCTACTTCTCCTTAAGCCTAAAGTGCTCAGCAGTAGCTTTGACCAAGGGAACGGAGAAGTAGGAGTCGCTAATATCTAGTGGTGACACCACCCTGGTCTTCACTCCGCACATTAGATTGAAGATTAGGGCTACCTCTTAAACAAGGTCTGATAACCCCAGACGAGTAAGGATCCTATAGCTCCGCTACTAGCTAATAGGCTAATCTCTATCCAACTAGGCTCAATCATAGGACCACCAGCCCTCTTTCCCACCTGTCTAAGGATCCCAGTTCCAAGTACGGATGGTGCCATACAGTCTAAGAGAAGGTCAACCATGCGTAAAGAGAGTTGGTTAGAGTACCCAGGACTGCGCTGCCGACATCTTTTTGGTGCTTACACAGATGAGGAGGAGCAAAATGCTGGAGTAACTAGCCACTAAAGAGAGTAGTGAGGAGAAGATGAGGATTATAGCCTGGATCATACTTGGGCTTATCGCGGGTGCACTGGGGAAACTGATCATGCCAGGAGACGACCCAGGGGGCATAAATAGTGACGATCATGATAGGCATTGTCGGAGGCCTTTTAGGTGGTTCATTGGACAGCTGTTAGGGTTCCATGGGGCAAACGGATTGAACCTAAGCTCTATCCTATGGGCTAATATTAGCGTCGATCATACTGCTAGCTATCTACCAGGTAGCCGCTCGAAGAGTCTAAGAAGGACCTTCTCTAGTTTACGTGCCGGGGCCACTAATTAGCCCCGGCTCTTTTTATGCCCTCTTCTTAGGTGGACAGCTTATGAGAACATGAATTATTCGCTAACGAACTCCACTTTTAGCCTTACAAGTAGCGGGGCAGCAACCCTCTTTTCCCGGTGGTACTTACGAGTTGCCTGCCATGTCACGGGTAGGCGCCGAGAGTGGCAGGGCCCTCTTCGCTTACCTGCCCAACTCATTGTTTGCTGCGTTCAGTATCAGGGAGGTCTGGGACTACCTACACATGTAGAGTTTGTGCAGGCCATGTAGTGTAGGTAGTCCCCAGCCCCCTAATAGATGTGTAGCCCTACGCTAGCGGCGGCGGCGTACCACAGCGTACGTTAGGACGCCCGCACCCATAAGCAGGGCCGCAGCAGCAGGCAAGATTACCGCAGGACCACCAATCGCACCACCACCAGTGGGCTGCAGAACAGTCGTCTCAGTCTTTGTTTTTTGCTCCACAGTCCCCTGGGCATAAGCGCCAGGCACGAGGATTAGCATGGCCACCAAAGCTGCACCAAATACGCAAAGTAGCTTCGCCTTCACGAACTTTCCCTCCTTCTCGCTTAGCCTGCACAAAACTCTACTACCTCACGATAACGAAAGTTAATACCTGACGCAACTATCTTTGTTGGCGAACCTTGGCAGAAATGTAGTGTTGAGGTGGTGTCTATCCTTTTACCCAATGATTTCTTAGAAAGAAGAGCCCGGCTCTTTGAGGAACTCCGCCTCCTCGGGGGTTGTCCGGCGGCCGAGGACCTCGTTCCTGTGCGGGAAGCGCCCGAAGCGCTCGACGATTCTCAAGTGCTGCACCGCATACACCATCAGATCCTCCGAACCTATCTCTTCAGAGAGCCTACGGAATAGGTCCACCGAGAAGCGCTGGTTCTCCAGATTCTCACTGTGCTCAAAGGGCAGATACACGAACATGCGCTGAAAGGGAGGCAGCTCCCGGTCGTAGGCTCGCTCGACGGCGTGTCGGGCCGCAGCGAGCGCCAGCCCGTCTGCGGCGTACATGCGCGCATCACCGCGGAACATATTGCGGGGGAACTGGTCCAGCACGACGATCAAGGCCAAGCAGCTCTGAGCCTCCTCCTTCCAAGCTTCGAGCTCGCCCGCTACGGCCTCCTCGTAGACTTCCTCGAAGCGGTCGCGAATCTCGCGGTCGAAGTCCGGGTCCCTGGAGAACCAGGCCTCACGCAACTCCCCGTAACTTTCTTCACCCTCGCGCCCGAACCAGAACGCAAGGACCTCCTCCGGAGTCGCTTTCACGCGGCTCGGCTCGTGGCGGTCATCTCGTCTCCCCGGCGAGCTCTGCTCCCACACCTCATCCACCGGTTCGCCTCGCTCGACCATGCTTCATCCTTCCTTGTTGCCGCGACTACTTGGCATGTAGACCAGATCAAGTATAACGTCCCGACGCCGACCGCCACCCGGAGGCAGCGAACGTGTGGTTCATTGGTGGAGGTTCGGGACACGGGTTCAAATTAGCCTCTGGCTCTCGGCGAGCACGTCGCACAACTCATCTTGGGGAGGCGGCAGCCGAAGGCCCGGTTCCAACTCTCCAAAAGCAGCGTTATGAAGACAGGGCCTTTTTGATTTAAGAGGCTGTAAGGTTCACGCTCTCCTCGCTAACCGCCTTCCGTTAAAGCATAACGCTTTTGATCGAGCTGCCACCTCCTTGTTGCCTTTTTTAAATTTTATGTTAAGCTATATTAGGTAGCATACAGCACAACAGAGGGTGGCAAGAGAGGGGGCGAGGCAGATGGAACTGTATATCAATACTAATTGGACCGAGTGCTACGGAAATTCCTATATTGCCGAAGCCATCGCGTGGTCCGAAGACGGCAATCACGCCACGATCTACGCTGTAGGCGGCACCGCTGAAGAAGCGGATGCCAAACTCGTGGGCGCCTTGCGTGAGCTCAAGTTGATGTCCGAAGCATCCTCTGCGAAGGGCGACTCGGAGGTGAAAATCGAAAACCCCGACCCTTAGGCGTACAGACGGCCCAGTTATAGGCCCAGCGGCATATAGGGGGCTACGAGCGGCGGCTATTAGATACGAATTTTTAGGGGTTGTGCAACAAGGAGATTACTAATGAGAGGCAGCACAATCAAAACCGGAGATTGGGTACGAGTAGTTCGCAGCGATGAGGGGTCTGCGGCCGCTGAGAAGTACGCCGGTAGAGAAGGGCAAGCGACCATGGTCGCACAAGGCTTCGAGAGAACCATTGTCGACGTCCACATAGAGGGCAATAACTTTGATACGGTGTTTGAGGAGAGGGATCTGAGCAGCGTTGGATAGTTTCCATACTAAAGGCTGAGGCTTCTGTCCTTTGAGAAGCTTAATATTTCTGCTGGAGAAGGTCGGTAAGTTCTTCATTAGGATATAGAGTATGGAACCAGGCAAGGAGAACCTAGAAGATCTTGCCGAACGAGCAGGATTGACTGTACACGAGGCTCGGGTTTTTAAGTGCCTCAAGAATGCAAGAAAGCTCTACCACACTCTCCCTGACAACCACGACAAGAGTCTTAAAGATTGGGACTTCCATATCGATGCCCTATTCAGGATGTTAATGTGGCGCGTAGTTGAACGAGACCATCCTCAAGGGTGGCGCCCCGTAGGGGAAGAACAAGACAAAGTAGAGGAAGCTTAACTACCTAGCTAAGAGGAAGAGCGTCGACGTGCCCAAGAACAAAGAGAAACATTGCAGACAAAGCTAAAAGCTGAGCAGCCTAAGGGACTTTGGCAACGATTGTTTGGCAGTTAATAGGGATGCGAATTAGGTAGTACTTATATTTCATCTATCCCTGTGCCATCTGACGACAGTGGAGGCGCAAATAGCCATAGCCGACTAAGGCTACTAAAGAGGCCACAATCCGAGCAATAAAGGCCACGGGATCGGTATCCTCGACTAGCTAGCTAAGTTCGAGCGCGCCAAGACGATGGAGCGGTCTAGGAGGGGCAAGCTGCGCAAGGCACAGCAGGGCAAAATCGTCGCGGGCGACCGTCCACACTACAGCGTCAAGACAACGGCACCAAGGACAACTACGTCGTCTTTCCCGAAGAGATGCACATAGTGCAGCGTATCTTCTCCATGGTCGGGGTAGAGGGAAGAAGTCTTCGAGAGGTTAGAAAAAACTAGAAGCTGAAGGAGTGCCGACGCCAAGCGGAGCACAGTTTTGGACGCTGGTGTTCGTGCGCTTGGTGATCCTCAACGACGTGTACTGCTCTTACAGTTACGAAGAGGTCAAACCGCTGGTGGCACCGGAGGTGCAAGCTAGGCTAGATCACGAGCAGCGCTACGGTATCTTCTGGCATAACACCAAGCGCAATACCTACAAGCACGTAACTGAGAGCAGGTTGAATGAAAAGACCTACCACAAGAAGAGGAAGGTCACACCAAAGCCGAGGGAAGAGTGGATAGCTGTACCTGTACCTAGCTCGGGAACTCCACAAGACTGGGTAGACACAGCACGAGAAACGATCAGAGACAACCATAGACCTCCTTCGGCCAGTCGGAGGTTCTGGGAGCTATCGGGCGGGCTACTACGCTGTAGATACTGCGGTTCACATATGAGGAACTACAGCACGCTGGGCAGGAGAGACCCAGATGTATGGTACTTCTACTATAGGTGCGCTAGGCAGGCGGAGAAGGGCAACGCTGTGTGCCCGCAAAAAAATATCAGGCTGCCGATATGGAGCATCAAGTTTGGGAGTTCGTCTCTAGTCTCCTGACCAGCCTTGACCAACTGTGCGCCGACCTAGATAGGACGATCGAAGAAGAGCGCAAAGGAATGCTCAGCGGACCTGAACCTGAACAAGAAAGTAAACTCTGGCTGAACAAGCTCGCTCCGGTAGAGCACAAGAGAAGCCGCTTTCAAGACATGGCTTCTGAGGGCTATATTACCTTTGACGAGCTGGGAGCCAAGCTTTTGGAGCTTGATGAGATCCGCACTACCGCTATGGAGAATCTGGAAGATATTCGCAACCGCCAAGAGCGGATAGAAGAAATGGAACAGGATCGCGACGCTTTCCTAGAGAGAGCTACGCCCACTTGACACCCAAGGCTCTTGAGGAGCTCACGCCCGAGGAGCGGCATCACGTCTATAGAATGCTCAGGCTGCAGGCATCCCTTAAAATTGACCGCACTTTAGAAGTCAGCGGAATGTTCGGGGAAGGAAGCAGTTTTTGTTATTCGGAAATGCGGTCCTAGACGCCATAGAGACGAAGAAGCGTGGTGGAGAACTCTCAGGGAGTGTCATCAAGGAACTCGTCGAGGGCTACTCCTCGGGAGAAGTACCAGACTATCAGATGTCGGCGCTTCTCATGGCGATCTTCATTCAGGGGATGGGGTACCAGGAAACGCTCACGCTCACGGAGGCGATGGCAGATTCCGGTAAGCGGTACTCGTTTCCCTGCTGCGTGGACAAACACTCAACGGGCGGAGTGGGGGATAAGATCTCCCTGACCTCTCTCCCTATCGTCGCGGCTTGCGGAGCACCGGTCGCCAAGCTCTCGGGGCGCGGCCTCGGTACGACCGGCGGTACCATAGACAGATTAGAGTCCATTCCCGGCTTCTCGGGTGGTCTCTCGGAGGAACGCTTTAAAAGACAGGTCAAAGAGGTTGGGCTCGCCATTGTGGAGGCCGGGGATTTAACCCCGGCGGACAAGGCGATTTACGCTCTCAGAGACACGACAGGCACCGTCGACTCTCTCCCCCTTGTCGGCTTCTCCATCGTCTCGAAAAAGGTCGCAACCGGCGCGGGGCACCTCCTCTACGATGTGAAGTCGGGCTCGGGTGCGTTCATGAAGACCATAGAGGAGGCACGCGAACTTGCCGAACTCCTTGTGCGCCTGAGCAAGTCCCTGGGTATAGAAGCTTCGGCTTTAATCACAAACATGGACGAGCCTTTGGGCGTCGCCGTCGGTAACGTCCTAGAGGTTCGAGAAAGCGTACGCTTCTTGCGAGACGAGCCTTCTGCCGCCGATCTTTCGGAAGTGACCCGCATCGTGGCGGTTAGGCTCCTCGAACTAAAGGGCATCCCCGAGCCGAGAAGCGCGGTGGAGAAGGCGATCTCCTCAGGCGCCGCCTACGAGAAGTTCCGGGAGTTTGTCACGGCCCAGGACGGAGATACGCGAGCGCTCGAGAACCTTCCGGTCACAGACGTGGTGCAGGAGGTAGGTGCGCCGCAGACAGGATACGTAACACAAATAGAGGCTTTAGGCGTTGGCCGTGCGGCCCTTCTTTTAGGCGCCGGAAGGTTGAAAAAGGGAGATGAGGTAGACCCGGGCGTGGGAGTCGAGGTTCTCATCAAGAGCGGGGATGAGGTCGAGGAGGGTCAGCCGGTGGTGCGGCTGTATGGAGGGCGAAACGTAGAGAAGGCTGTGGAGCTGGTCCTAGAGGCCTTAAAGATCTCGGACACACCTGATGAGCATCCTCCTGCTATCCTGGGAAGCCTGCAATAGGAGCAGCCAGCTATCAGTGGTCAGCAGTTAGCAAAGACAGAAGGAGTTGAGAGCCAGCGGATGAAAGCTGATAGCTCCGATCGAAGGGAGGAAACCGTGAGACCCGTCCACGTGCGGGCGGAGCCGGGGGACTTCGCCGAGAGCGTGTTGTTGCCAGGTGATCCCCGGCGGGCGAGGTACATTGCCGAGAATTTCTTCGAGGACGCGAGGCTCGTGACCGAGGAGCGGGGGATGCTTGGTTATACCGGTACTTACAAAGGAGAACCTGTCTCCGTCCAGACCACGGGAATGGGATGTCCGAGCGCGGCGATTGTGACTGAGGAGCTGATCCAACTCGGCGCCAGGAATCTCCTCAGGGTTGGGACCTGCGGCGGTTACCATCCGGAGATGAAGCTTGGGGATTTGACTATCGCCACCGCCGCCGCCCCCGCTAGTGGGACGATCTCCTCGATCACACAGGGCATCCCTTACGCTCCGGCGGCTCACTTCGACTTTATCCACGCTGCCTATCATGCTGCCGAAAGATCAAAGAGACGAACTTTCGTGGGCCTGGTCGTCACCTCGGATCTTTTCTACGATCCGGAGGAGGAACCGGCAGCCCTGTGGAGCGACCTCGGAGTCCTCGCGGTGGAGATGGAGGCCGCGGCGATCTTCACGCTCTCCGCGATGCGGGGGATACGAGCCGGCTGTTTGCTTACGGTCTCAAACACTATAGGCTCAGGAGAAGCGAGAATGGAAGATAGAGGCTTGAAGGATGCAGTGGACGACATGATGGAGCTGGCGTTGGAGACCCTCGACGCCTTAAACTAGTATCTCCTCGGGGGAGAGAGTAGGGAAGTTGGAAGTCGCGGAGGATTTCGGGAGAGACATTGACGATCCTTAACGAATCAGGAGTACCGGACGTTATCTCCCCTTTATGGGGGCTCGCTGGGCTTGCAGAGAGGCTTCCGGGCACCCTCTTCGTGGTGGTAGGTACCCGTGCGGACGTATACCTTGCTCAGTCCCTCTCCGGTTTTCTCCCCGGTTTCCCGGCAGACCGATCCTACGGCGTTTTTGGCGTGCATCCCCGAGTGGTGTTCGTGGTTTTAGAGCCGGAGGAGAAGCCAGCCAGTGGCGCTTTGGCTTCGCGCGTTGTCGAGGCGGCAGACGCCCGGCGCGGTGTGGGGCTGGTACTGCTGATCGCGTGCCGTTCCGTTGGCCTGCTCGGGGTGGACCCAGGCTTCGAGGCCGAGCTCAGCGAACGTCGCCTTGCTCTACCCGTGCGGGCCGTGGCCCCCGACGCCGGCATCAGTGGTCTCGGCGTGTTCTCTACGAGTCTTGAGGACGGCGTGATCCAGGCCCTCATCGAGCTGTGTCCTACGGGTGGCTCCGAGCCGGAAGAAGAACGATCTTACGCCAAAGGAACCCTCTTCGGCAAGCTTCGGAGCCAGCCGGGGCGAAGGGCAGTCGGGGAGAGGGGCGCGCGGCGGCCAGTTGTTTCCCTCGGTGCCTTACCCGAATCTCAGGAGGAGCTCACCGCCGAGCTCGAGTGGGCCGGGGTCGAGGTGGCCGGATGGTTGCCGGGTACGGAGGCGGGCGAGCTGCCGCCCGTCGACGAGGAGGCGTTTGTGGCCACGGCGGATCCGTACCTCACCGGGGCCTACCGTATAGCTGAAGAGCGTGGCGCGACGACGATCAAGACCCTTCTACCGATCGGTGTGGACGGTACGGCCCGCTTTATCCAAGATGTAGCCGCCTGGACCGGACATGGGACAGGTGAGTCAGACCGGGCTCGTCAGGTCTGGGAAGAACTGGAGCCCTTGAGAAACCGCATCCGTGGGAAGCGCATCTTTTTCACCGGTGATACTGGACTAGAGGTGCCGCTCGCCCGGTTTCTAGCCAACGCCGGAGCGGTGATCCTCGAAGTTGGAACACCACGGCTGGAGAAGAGATTCCTTGCGGCGGAGCTGGCGGCGTTGGGGGAGGATGTGGACGTGGTCGAGTCTCCAGAGTGGCAGGCACAGCTCACTCGAATAGACGCCGCCCGGCCGGACATGGTGGTGGCGAGCCCGGGGCTCTATGTTCCGCTTGTGGCGCGCGGGCATCTGTGTCGCTCTTCGCTAGATCTCCTATCTTTAGGAGTCCACGGCTATGGAGGCGCCCATCGCGTCTTGGAGTTCTTCGCCCGGACCTTCGAGCGAGCTGAGGGGCTGGACGCTCTCAACCTGTAAGGAGCGGATAAGGAAAGTATGAGGATCCTACGGGGCGTGTACGAGGGGCCGGGGAGCCACGGCATTCTGCGGATGGCAGCGAGCATGAGAGGGGTGCACGCCATCCTGCGGGCCTACCCGAGCGAGGGAGGCTTCACGGCGCTCCACGGAGCCTTGACGCACTCCGGGGAGCCGGCGCCTGTCTCTTTAAGCCCCATTTGGAACGGGCCGGGTGAGTCTCAGAGGCCGGGTGAGTTGGCTCGCGACCTCTCATGGATCGCACGACGCCGTCCCGAGGCGCAGGCTTTGATCTTTGCGCGTTCGGAGGCGGCGCTCCTCTTAGGCGAGAGAGCGCCTATCCTGGCCTTCCCCGAAAACCCGCAGAGTGACTATTCTCCGAAGCTCGTGATCTGCGAGTGGGAGTCCCCTAATATGCGGGAGTTGGAAGCCTCGGACTTGGCTCTTATGGAGCTCGTCAGGGCTCATGCTTCGAACCAACCGAAGAGTTTGGCTCCTACGGTCAACATTTTCGGACCGCCTATTTTCGGGCCGAACGCTGCAGCGGAGGTCGCGGAGATAGAGCGCATCCTGGGCCTCGTTGGGGTCGGCGTGAACGCCCGGGTGCCGCTCGGGGCTTCGGTCGATGATCTTTTGCGTCTCACCCGGGCATGGGCGAACGTGGTGCTGTACCGGGAGGTTGGTGAGGCGGCGTCTCTATACCTCCAGGATGAGTTCGGTATGCCGCGGGTGACGACTCCCCCTGTCGGGTCGGTGGGAACAGGGGCGGTCTTAAGGGCCGTCGGCGAACTGTGCTCTTTGGACCTGAAAGCGGTCCAAAGAGCGGTATGGGCAGAGCTCGCCCGGACGGCGAAGCTACCGTGGTACGCCCGGCTGGCCGTGCCCGAGACCTTCCGGGGGCGTCGCGCGGCACTTTTCGGGGACTTCACCTACACGACGGGTCTCGGTTACACCTTGGCTCGCGAGGTTGGTCTCAAAGTGGCATGGGCGGGCACGTACCTCAAGTATTTGGAGAAGGACTTCCTCTTCCACGCTGCCACCTTTACCGATGAGGCATTCGTCGAGGACGATCCCCAGGCCGTCGCCACCCGCGTCGAGGCCACGACCCCCGATCTCCTCATCGGGACGCACCTCGAAGAAGAGATCGCCGATGCCCTGGGCATGCCCTTTTTCCCATTTTGTCCTCCTGCGGTTGAGCATCCGTTCGCTGAGAGACCGCTCATGGGCTATGCTGGTTCGAGCATCGTGGCTGATGCTATCGACGGCGCGTTGCGGACACCGTGGGAGCTGCGTGAAGAACCCGAGCCTGCCGTAAGCGGGCTTGCGTGGACAGAGGAGGCGTTGGAGGAGCTGGGGGAGATACCGCTCTTCTTGAGAGGTCGGGCGCGCAGGCTCGCCGAGGAGCACGCCCGGGCGCTAGACTCCTCCGAAGTGACGCGGGAGATTCTGGAAGAGAGCCGCTCCTGAGCGCAAGCCTCATCTGCCGCGGAGCCTAGAGGTAGAGCGTCTTGGGCATAAGAGACTTCATCCAGTACCTCCGGGAGCATCGGGAGAAGGCGGAGAAGCCGGAAGCGCTCTCACATACCGAGCGTGAGGAGATCTTGCGCGAGGCGGAGCTGATGGTCGGGATGGCCGAGGCGGCGATTAAAGAGCTAGAGTCAGTTATAGCCAACCGGCGGATCAACCTCCCAGAAGAGCACGCCGTACGCTTCGCTCAGGATGTCTTTCTTTACCTTAAGGACGAAGAAGAGAGGGTTAAAGAGAAGCTCCGCTAAATCTCTCCGAAGCATCGTGGGAGGACAAGTAGCGCTGTACTTGAAGCCCGGCGAAGCTAAGTGACCGTGCGGGCTGCGCCGGTCAGCCGAGACGTTTGATGAGCACCGCTGTTGTTGGGGAGAACTCGTGGCCGTCGAGAAACTGTTCCATAATGCCTTTGAGACCGGCCATGCGGCGTCTTCGCAGCTTGGGGTGGCGGATGGTGATCCTGACGGTGTTGCCGGTGGTTTCGGACTCTACCTCGAGAACGCCACCCTCGCTGGAGAGGAAGATGTTGGTGAGGACGGCCTCGGCAGCGACGGCGAGGTCACTCAAGGAACCACCACGCAGCCCGGCGACGGCGGCTGCCCAGGAGATGAAGTGACGGACTTCGCCCGCGCGCGCGAGTTCCGCTGGGAACTCTCTTTTGTGCGACGCCTCACCCATGCTGTAAGGGTATACTCAAAGAGCGGCGTTTACCGGAAGCGGAACTTCGACGGCTGATTCTTCGTATAGTCTTCCGATGAACGGCGCCCCTAAGCTCGACAGGAGGTAAAAAGGTTGAAACGGAGAACGGCTCTTTTTCCGATACTGGTCGTGGGGCTCGTCGCGGCGGTCGCCGTGGCGGTGCTTGCGGGGTACATGTTGGGAAGGGGAGGGGAGTCGGGCGATAAGGCTCAGAACGTGGCGCAAGAAGTGCCCCAGGTGTCGGGGAAGGTTCCCGAAGACGAACCCGTAGCGCAGGTAGCAACTCAGGTCGGACCCAGCGTCGTACAGATCAACGTACGGCAGTCAGCGCAGGTTACGCCCTTTGGCCCCCAGGAAGGTGAGGGCATAGGGAGTGGCGTAATCTACCGCAAAGACGGTTACATAATCACGAATTACCATGTGGTCCAGGACGCGAACGAGGTCAACGTTGCGTTCGCCGACGGCTCCACGGAACGTGGCCAAGTGGTGGGGGGCGACCCGTCTACCGAGATCGCGGTAGTCAAGGTGGACCGTAACAACCTTCCGGCGGCGAAGTTCGCCGCCGGTACGGACCTCGTTCCGGGACAGCTTGCGGTCGCTATCGGCAGTCCCCAGGGATTCCAATCCACCGTCACCTCGGGGGTTATCAGTGGGCTCAACCGTGAGGTGCCGGCCCGGCTTACCGGTGGCCAGCAGGAGGCAGCGCTGGTCGACCTGATCCAAACCAGCGCTCCGATCTCCCCGGGCAGCTCCGGTGGTGCCCTGGCCGACCGGAACGGAGAGATCGTCGGCATCAACGTCGCCTATTTGCCCCCCGACCAGACAGGGGCTGAGAGCATAGGGTTCGCTATCCCCTCGGATACAGCGACCTCGGTAGCAGACCAGCTCATCAGTAGTGGTCGGGCCTCGAACCCGTACCTCGGGATCAGGTACACTGACCTTACCCAGGATATCGCTGATCAGTTCGGCCTCTCGGTGCAGAACGGCGTGATCGTTACCGAGGTCGAACGTGGTAGCCCCGCCGATAGCGCCGGGTTGCGTTCGGAGGACGTAATTACTGCGCTCGGCTCAACCAAGATTAAAAACGCTGGCGACTTGCTAGCTGCCCTGCGCGCCTACAAGCCCGGCAACGCGGTAACCCTCACCGTTCTCCGCGGTGGGACCGGCAGCGAGGAGAGTATCGAAGTCAAGCTCGGCGAGCGTCCGGCAACACGGTAACCCTCACCGTTCTCCGCGGTGGGACCGGCAGCGAGGAGAATACCTAAGTCGAGCTCGGCGAGCGTAGTAGACGTTAAGACCAGGAACCGAAAGGCCCTTGTCGTGTGGTCGAGGAGGTGCAAGAAGAAAACATACGCGCCTCCTCGGCGCAGCGTGGATTGGCTTTCGGCGTCTTGCCTGCTTGAGGCAGTGTTCGGAGGAGTGGGCACTCTATGACTCATTCTCACGGAAAGCAGGGTGGTGAAATAAACGGCCAGGCGGACAAGCGTGCCCTTGCGATCGTGCTTGGCTTCACCACCTTATTCTTGGGCGTCGAGGTCATCGGCGGTTTCCTCACCGGTAGCCTCGCGCTACTCGCGGATGCAGGCCACATGCTCTCCGACGTACTATCGCTCGGGCTTGCCCTCTTCGCCGTTTGGCTGGCCGACCGGCCGGTGACGCCCAACAAGAGTTTCGGCTATAAGCGAGCCGAAATCCTCGCCGCGCTCTTCAACGGTGTCACGCTGGTGGCCATCTCGATCTGGATATTCGTCGAAGCCTACCGGCGTATGGAGGAACCCCCGGAGATCCTGGGCGGGTGGATGCTGGTGGTGGCTATGTTTGGGCTGCTGATCAACGTTGCGGGAGCCGGGATCCTTTCGCGCTCGGGAGGAGAAAGCCTCAACGTTCAGGGCGCTTTGAGGCACGTGATCGCCGATGTACTGGGCTCGCTGGGAGCCATACTCGCCGCGGGTATCATCATCCTCATCGGCTGGCCCTATGCCGATCCTTTGATCAGTATCCTCATCGGTCTGCTTGTTTTGGGGAGTTCCTGGAAACTCCTGCGCGACTCAGTCAACATCCTCCTCGAACAAACCCCACGTGGTATAGATGCCGGTGAGGTCGGCGGGACGATGGCTGGAGCGGAAGGTGTCGAGGAGGTCCACGACCTGCACATCTGGACCATCACCTCCGGTTTCCCTGCCCTCTCGGCCCACGTGCTAGTAGGACGCGATGAGAACTGCCACGCTAGACGCCGCGACCTCGAAGAGCTCCTCGCCCGCGAGTACGGCATAGAACACACCACTCTCCAAGTAGACCACGTCGGCGACCACGTCGTCGAGGAGCCGCGCCTGCAATCCCTCTCGCCACGGAGGAAACCAGGTAGGCGCGGAGGCTAGTGAAACAACGCTCCTCGTCGCGAGTCTATACTCGGGCCCGGCCTGTTGTGCCCGATGGATTTTGTGGTGGTTGGTCAGGGTAATTTGCTCCCGTCTGCCGTTACCGGGCGTGGCTATTAGCCTCCAGGAGATGGGCTATTGTAGAGTTCAGACGTATCGTCGCGATCTGTGTTTGCTCGCTCTTTTTAGTAGCACTGTCCGGCTGCAACCCCGTCGAGGAAGCGCAGAGGAGGCAAAGAGCACTGTCGAGGAGCTATCGAGACGATTGAGGTGTGAGAGACCAAGTTCGGATTGAACCCTTCCGAGATCACCATGTAAGAGGCTCCAACGTGCGTGTTCAGGGTCGTGAACCGCGGGCGCGTCGTGCACGTCCTGCGCATTGAAGGTGAAGTGATTGAAGATAAAAACCCCCGACATACCGCCCGATGAGAGTACTCAACTCAACGTGGACCTTAAGCCCGGCATCTACGAGCTCTACCACCCTGTGGCAACTACAGAGGACGCGGCATGAACGGCGCGGTCCCGGTAAGAGAAGGTTAGAAGCCATCACTCCTCCCGAGATGGCCCCCTTCTGGCATCCTCATGGGGTGTGCGATAAGGTGGTGGCCGTAATCGTGGACGCCTTTCGGTAAGGCGCCCCTTATATGTTAGGATCAAGGCCCGCGCGGAGCGAAAACCTAGTGTTACAACGCTCCATCTTTTGCGTGGCGGGTCCAGAGTGTGGCGAGAAGAGAGGTTGTCAGTTGGGCAAGAGCAGGCAGCGCGGTGTACGGTCGATGAACGGTGGGGGTTCCAACAGGATTAGGATCGTGATAGGTTTGATCGTTCTGGCCTTCGTTGCGGGCTTCGTCGCGCTCATCTTGGTGGATAGAAGCCAGCGGGCAGCGAAAGACCCCCCAAGCGGGGTCGAGCAGGTCGACGTAGGACCGGCCGGCAAGCATACCGAAGGCACAGTCAACTATGCCCAGGATCCTCCGGCCGGCGGGGAGCATAACCCCGTGTGGCAGAACCAGGGCTTCTACGAGGAGCAGGTGCGTAACGAGAACGCGGTCCATACTCTAGAGCATGGGGGGGTTTGGATCACCTACCGACCGGACCTGTCCCAGGATCAGAAAGATAAACTACGAAATATGGTGGAGGGCCAGGACTGCCTGGTCTCGAGCCCTTACCCTGACCTGCCTGAGTCCACACCGATCGTGGCCTCGGCGTGGGGCGCTCAGATGCGGTTCAAGGACGCCGATGACCCAGACCTTCAACAGTT
Organism: Rubrobacteraceae bacterium; assembly: GCA_035642415.1. Lineage (GTDB taxonomy): Bacteria > Actinomycetota > Rubrobacteria > Rubrobacterales > Rubrobacteraceae > Rubrobacter_F. The sequence goes on along the minus strand of DASQSI010000255.1, from coordinate 6,162 downwards.
CATCCAATATTACCGGAAGGGTCCCCAGACCCCTGAGCCGGGCGCGGCCTGCACCGGTGGGATCGGGAGTCCCTCCTAGGTGTGAAGTTCCAGAGCCTGCGGGCGCCTCGCGGCAGGCAGAAGGAGAACCGCCCGTGACTCACGGCGCCGTGAGCCGCACTGCAGGCCTCGGCCTCGCTTTCGCGCTCGCCCTCGCGGTCTTTTTGGCGGACCAGGGCTTGAAAAGGCTTATCGAGAGTTCCATGCGGCTCGGGGAGAGCATCCCCTTGATCCCGAACGTCCTCCACCTCACCTACATAAGGAATGAGGGCGGAGCCTTCGGCATTCTCGGCGGGCAGGGAAGCGTCTTGCTGCTCGGAAGCGTCATCGCGGTGACGTTCGTCTTATGGATGCTTCTCCAACGGCCACCCACACACGTGATGGTTGTAGGGTGTGGCCTCATCCTCGGCGGCGCTGCCGGGAACCTACTCGATCGCCTGAGCGCGGGCGAAGTCACCGACTACGTAGATATCCGCGTCTGGCCGATCTTCAACACCGCCGATGTCGCCATCGTCGTCGGCGTGACCACCCTCCTGCTTACCGCCCTCGAGCCGAAAGCTGGGCAGCGGCTAGCCACCGGGAAAAAGCCCGAAGCCAAACCTGACGGTCGAAGAGCCAACGGCCGCTAACCACGCGAAACGTTTTTCTCAGGCCCTGGTCTACGACATCTCACCGCCTTGTTCGGCGTCCTGCTCGGACGGGGGCCCAGATTGGCGCTTGAACTCCCCTCCTTCAGGGGCGCTTTCTTCCTGCCCTTGACGGAGCTGACGCCTGAAGCCGCCATCAATGAGCATGTTCCGCTCCCGCTCCGAAAACTCTGTTAGGAGCGTGATCTCCGTGCCGTTCATCTGCGCCGTGACCTCTGTATCGCCGTTCTCCAGGTGCTCCCGGATATCTGGTAGCGTCACCTCCTGACCCTCCTCAAGCTTGTCATAATCTTCCTCGTTCTTGAAGAGCAGGGGCATGATGCCCTGGGCGATAAGGTTCCGCCGGTGGATGCGGGCGAAACCCTTGGCGATGACGGCTCTAACTCCCAGGTGCAGCGGTGCGAGCGCTGCGTGCTCTCGGCTAGATCCCTGCCCATAGTTCTCGCCCCCGACGATGATGGCCGGCGCCCACTCTTGAGCCTTGTTGGGGAACTCTGGGTCGAAGCGCCGCAACGTATACTTGGCTAGTTCCGGCACGTTCGAGCGAAACGCCATAACCTCAACCCCGTCAGGCGAGAGATCCCCGGTCGAGACGTCGTCGGGAAGGACTATGGCTACCGTACCTGTAAAATCGTCGGGTAGCTCCTCGGCCTCGGGCGGCTCGTGTATGTTCGGGCCGCGGGGTACCTCGATCTTGTCTGCCTCGTCCTCGGGGGCCGGCGCCAGAATCTGGGCATCGTCCACCGCAGGATACATCGGCGCCTCGGGAAGGTCCGGGTACTCGCCGAGCTCGCGCGGGTCGGTGATCGTACCGTACAGAGCCGTCGCGGCGGCGACAGTCGGGGTCGTCAGGTACACCTGATCCGACGGTGTCCCGGACCTGCCGGGGAAGTTCCTGTTGAACGTCCTCACGCTTACCGCGTCCGACGGCGGTGCATAACCCATCCCCACGCACGGTCCGCATATAGGTTCGAGCATCCGAGCCCCCGCCCGCACCAGGTCCGCGTACACACCAGTTTCTGCAATTGAGTTAAGGATCTGGCGACTCCCCGGCGTCACGGTCATCACGAGGTCGGTGGCCACCGATTTGTCCTTTAAGACCGCCGCAGCGATCGCCAGATCCTCAAAGCCTGAGTTAACCGAGCTCCCGATGCAGACCTGATACGCTTTGGTGCCGGCGACTTCGCTCACTGGAACGACGTTGCCCGGCGAGTGGGGTTGGGCGATAAGAGGCTCGAGTTCGTCGAGCGCTATGTGCTCGTACTCGTCGTATTCTGCCCCCTCGTCGGCCTTGAGCTCCACAAAGTCGTTGGGACGCTGCTGGGCCTCGAGCCATTCGCGTGTTCGGTCGTCGGAGGGGAAGATGGCGGTGGTGGCGCCGGTCTCGGTGCTCATGTTGCAGATAGAAGTACGTCCCGTCACCGGTATGGTCGCCACCCCCTCCCCATAGAACTCGAAGATGCTATTGGTCGCGCCGCTGACACCACGACGTCTCAAAAGCTCCAGAATGACATCCTTCGGCGTCACCCAATCCTGCAATTCGCCTGTCAGCTCTACCCCGATTACCGTCGGGAACCCCGTCTCGAAAGGCCTACCCGCCAAAACAAGAGCCACGTCTAGCCCCCCGACCCCAATAGCAATGGACCCCACGGCGCCTGAGGAGGTTGTGTGAGAGTCGGCCCCTACCATGGTCGCGCCGGGCTTGGCGAACCTTTCTACGTGTACGTAGTGGCAGATGCCGTTGCCGGGCTTGGAGTAGTACATACCGTATTTGGCGGCAAACCCTTGCAGAAAGAGGTGATCGTCAGGGTTCTTATGATCGAGCTGGATAACGTTGTGGTCTATATACTGAACTGCCAGGGGAACTTGAACCCTGTCTACGCCTATCTGCTCCAACTGCAAGCAGGCCATCGTGCCGGTGGCGTCTTGGAGGAGGGCTTGATCTATCTGGAGGCCTACCTCCTCGCCCGGCTCGAGGCTGCCATTCTGCATGTGCTCCTTGAAGATCTTGGTCACCAAGTTGTCGGCCAAAACGCATCACCCCTTACGTATTTTCCCCTAACTACAATCCTATATTAACCCTATTCTCGCATAAGGGAGCACTCATGACACCACTCCACTGGTTCGGGACGAGAAAGCTACTGCGCGACGTTTGGAGGTCCTTGGTAACCATCTGGTTTCTAGCCCGATACTGTTTATACGACCGGGCTGCCCTTTCCCTTGAAGATCCTGAACGCCCCGTCCCCATGGCCGCGAGATTACCTTCCTCGTCGTAGGTCCCTTCGACGGTCGAACTCTTCTCGATGAAGGACCGCGGTTGTTACATCGACTTACGAATGGCAAATCGACAGAAAAGCCCATGAGGCGCTCCGGGTTGGAAATGAGGAAACGGAGAGCTGAAAAACGTTAAGCACAATTAGCTCAAAAGCAGATAGAGCAGCGCCTTTTGAGCGTGTAGACGATTCTCGGCCTGGTCGAATACTCTGCTCTGCGAGCCATCTATTACCCCGGCGGTTACCTCCTCGCCCCGGTGCGCTGGGAGACAATGCAGGAAGATGGCGTCGGGAGCAGCGGTGCTCATTAGCTCTTCATCCACCTGATAGGGAGCGAACTTCTTTTTGCGCTCTTCGACCTCATTCTCCTGACCCATGCTAGCCCATACGTCGGTATAGATAACCTGTGCGCCGGCTGCTCCTTCGTGCGGGTCTTGCGTGAGCGTCGGGAAGGCCCCTAGCTGGGCGGCCAGCTCCATCACGTCGCCATCAGGGACGTGGCCTTCGGGGTGGGCGATGGTCAGCTTCGCGGCGGTGAGGGCGCAGCCTAGAGCGAGGGAGTGGGCGACGTTGTTGCCGTCGCCTATGTAGGAGATCCTGACGCCTTCCAAAGTGCCGAACTCTTCGCGGACGGTGAGAAGGTCGGCGAGGGCCTGGCAGGGATGATGCAGATTAGAGAGGCCGTTTATCACGGGAACGTCTGCGGCTGCGGCGAGCTCCTCAATGTCCTCGTGGTCGAAGACGCGGGCCATGATAGCGTCGGTGTAGCGGGCGAGAACGCGGCCGGTGTCCGAGGGGGTCTCACGTTTGCCCATCCGTATCTCTTGCGGGCTCAAAGGAAGGGCGTGGCCGCCGAGCTCGTACATTCCGACCTCGAACGAGACGCGGGTGCGATTGGAAGGCTTCTGAAAGACCATTGCGAGCGTCTTCCTGCTTAAAGGTTGGAAAGGAGTACGGGACTTGCGCACGCCCTTAAGCTTCTCTCCTTGGTCGAGGATGTGTCGGATCTCTTGGGGACCGAACTCGGCTAAGGTAAGGCAGTCTCGCCCCGCGAGAGGGGAGGGGCTTTGGGAACCTTCACGCTGCCGGACGGCCCGCACTAGGCGACGGCGGCTTGAAGCTGGGCGGTCGCCGGTGTCCCGAGCGAGAGGCCAGACGGCGCACGCGTCAGGGCATCAACGGCCGTACGCAAGGTGTCGAGGGCGTGACGTATCTCGGTCCGCGTCACGGTGAGGGGGGGGGCGAGCCGTATGGTGGTCTTACCGATGACATTGAAGACCACACCTTCTTTGAGGCACCGCTCGAACACCTTTGGTGCGAGCTCGGGGCCGAGATCCAGGCCGAGCAACAGCCCCTCTCCGCGTACCTCCGCTTCGGGTACGCGTCGGGCGATGAGTTTCAGGGCGTTCTTTAAGATTGCCCCTTTGAACCGGACCTCCTCTAAGAATACGGGGTCGGCTATGACCTCGAGGACCGCCTTGACCGCGGCCATGGCGAGCGGGTTGCCACCGAAGGTTGAGCCATGGTTGCCGGGGGTGAGCGCTGCGTACTCCTCCTTGGTCAGCACCGCGCCGACGGGTACGCCACCGCCCAGGCCCTTGGCGCTGGTAAGGACGTCCGGGACTACCCCAAGGCCTTGGTAGGCGTACAGGTAACCTGTGCGGCCCGCGCCGGTCTGGACTTCATCGAAGATCAGGAGCGCTCCGTGCTCGTCGCAGAGATCGCGCAGGCCGTCGAGGAAGCCCTCCGGTGCATCGTTGATGCCGCCCTCCCCCTGAATGGGTTCGACAAGCACCGCAGCAGTCTGTGGGCCCACAGCTGCTTTAGCGATCTCCAGGTCGCCGAACGGCGCGTAGGCGAAGCCGGGGAGCATGGGACCGAAGCCCTTGTGATAGGCGCCTTGCGCGGTCGCGGTCAGACCGCCGTAGGTACGTCCGTGGAAGGACTGGGTGAAGGTAAGTATCTCCTTTTTCTCGGGGCCGTACTCTTCGTAGGCGTGCTTGCGGGCTAGCTTTATCGCGGCCTCGACCGCCTCGGTGCCGGAGTTGCAGAAGAAGACCTTGTCAAAGTCGGTGGCCTCGGTGAGGAGCCTGGCAACTTCGAATTGGAGCGGCATCTCGTACAGGTTCGAGCAGTGGATCAACTCCTCCGCTTGCGCCTGGATTGCTTTTACAAGCGCCGGATGGCTGTGGCCTAAAGAGTTGGTCGCTATACCGGCGATGAAGTCTAGGTAGCGGTTACCCTTTTCATCGAAGAGCCAGCTACCCCGTCCGCTCACAGGGGCGATATCCATCCGTTTGTAAGTCTCCATGACCGCATTCATGCCGCGACTCCTTCCGATATGAGAGTTCCTATCGCCTCACCCGCTATGGCCCTGACGAGCGAGCCTTGTTTGTTGCCGTTGACAATCCTGACGTTCACCCCGTGCCGCGCCGCCTCGGCAGCTGCCCGGAGCTTTGGCACCATTCCTCCAACCGCGAGCCCCTTCTCAACGTACACTTCGCACTCCCCAGGAGCGAGTGCCTCTACAGCCTCCTCGCCGTCCAACAACCCGTCCACATCCGTGAGGAAGAACAGATGCCCTGCGCCCAAACCCACTGCGAGCGCCGCCGCTGCCGAGTCGGCGTTGACGTTGTAGGCTCCCTCCGGCCCCCAGCCCACGGGCGCTATGACCGGCACGAACCCGCCCGCCCATAACGTATGTATTAGGTGGCGCTCTACGCGCGTTACGCTCCCTACGCGACCGAGGTCCGGTACAGGCTCGACGTAGAGCGTCGGGCCATCGGTGCCGGAGATGCCGACCGCTGGCACACCCATAGCGCGAAGCTCTCTGACGAGAGCCTTGTTTACCTGACCTGCGAAGACCATCTCGGCGATGGTCATAGTCTCCTCGTTCGTAACCCGTAAGCCCTCCCGGAACTCGGTCGGGATGCCCAGAGCCGCGAGCATCTGGGTGAGTTGTGCTCCGCCGCCGTGCACGAGTGCCGCGGGTATAGGAGCGTCGTTCGTATGCAGGCTCGTCAGATCCTCTAAAGCCCCACCTGCCAGGGCGCTGCCTCCGATCTTCACCATGACCGGCTGCTTGGTCGAAGGTTTCATGTACGGTAGCTCCCGTTTATCTTGACGTACTCGTAGGTGAGGTCGCAGCCCCAAGCGGTCGCCGAGGCTGTGCCCTCCTTGAGACGCACAGTAAGGCCAACCTC
>DASQSI010000254.1:0-17578 GCA_035642415.1 Rubrobacteraceae bacterium | reverse complement strand
GGTGCGAGACCAATATCCAGGCTTAGATCGCCCCGGACCGAGGAGGCCAAGTACGCGAAGTAGCCGTCGGACTCTTGGCGTGGCGCTAGTTGTTTGGCTGTGTTATTCGGGCTCTGAGGTACTGCGGCCCGTGGCTTCTCTAAGCGCTTGCAGAGCTGCCGCCTGATCCATGCCGGTTCCTCCCAAAATATCAACCACCGCTGAGTGGATCCGATCGATCAGCGCATTGATGGCAAGGTTTGTCGCGAGGTCTTCCCGCTCCTCAAGCAGCGCGGTAGCGGTCCCCGCGGCGTCCAGCGCGAACCGGCGTGTGTCTTGGGGGTTGCCGGGCACCGCGAGGTAGGCTCCCAGGGCCTCAACCGCCCGGCCCAATTCGCGGAGTGCTTCGGACAGTGGCTCCGGGGCAGGATTACCGGTGCGTACCACGTGCAGCGTGGCGCGGGCCAGTCCCCTTACGTGACGAACGGTAAGATCTACCTGGTCGGCCGCCGCGGTGTAGAGTTCGAGATGCCTGAGAGCCTGTCGTCTGGGTGGAGCGATCCGAGCTGTCTCGCGGCCAGCGGCCAGGGCTTCTTTGAAGCTGCTCACCATCGTATCGATTTCGCGGGCTTTTACGAGTGCGTGTTCAGCCCGCTCGGGATCGTCATTATCGAGCGCAGCTGCTGCCTCCTCGAGTACGCCAAGCGACTCCCTGAAGACCGGGTGCGCGGCCCTCTCGACCATGCGCTCGGGGTTGATTGGGAGCAGCGCATTGACGACCAGGGCAACACCGCCGCCGACCAGCGCATCGAGGAAGCGGTCGACCGGAAAGCCTATACCGGAGGGCTGGAAGACCACCATCAGGATCGTCGCTGAGATGGCGGCTTCGCTGACCGCGAGCGGTCCTCCGCCGAAGAACAAGGCCGCCGACATCGCTAGGGCCACCACGAGCCCGATCTGTACCGCCCCGACCCCGATTATAGACACGAGAAGGTCGGCGATCGCAATTCCAAAGGCCACCCCTAATGCCAGCTCGAACGCCCGCCTGCCTCGTTGGCCCACCGCCAGGCCCAGCGAGATAACCGTTGCTATCGATGCGAACTCCGGCTGCTCATGCCTGAAAACCGCGAACGCCAGGAACCACGCGACACCGGCGGCTACCGCTGTTTGGAAGATCTGTAGCCACCCATCTCGAAGCCGGCCGATGCCCGTGCGCAGGCGATGGCGAACTCGTAAGGAGACGCTCATCCTTTCCCGCCAGGACGAATCCTTGTTCGACTCCATTCCCCGAAGGTCTCCTCCAAGAGCTCTTCGCTCGGCTACCATCCTATCACCTCAGTCTTACCGTGCTCTCTAAACTCCTCCCGTTACCGTTGGTGCTAAGGTTGCAATATGAAAGAGTGGTCCAAAGAAGACCTCGCCCGCGTTCATGACGTCGCTCACGGCAACTTCGCGCTCGAATCCGCTCCTGGCATACCGAAGATTCTGGAGCAAAAAGGGATACGAGAAGGCTTGGTGACCGACTTGGGTTGCGGAAGCGGCTTGTGGACGCAAGAGCTCACAAAAGCTCGTTACGGAGGAATGTCGAAAAAGGGGGAGGCCGGGGTTTTCTCGGGGGAAACCGTGTGGAGTTCATAGACGGAAAGATAGTGGAGACGACCGCGAACGGGTGGCGGCATGCTCAATATGCGACCCGCCTTGACATGTCTCTAGCTCGCTTTGCTGATGAACAGGCTTTTGCCGGTCGCCACTAGAGCTTAGCGTGCAGAACCCGTTTGCTCTGACAACACGAGGAGCCCCAGCCTCATTCGCTCTCGTCGAGGGCACGCTACCGGGGCGTCTGCTTGGCCCGACGAAGTCGCTCCCGTATAGTAGAGAGCGTCGACACCTCCCTGGGCTAGGGCCGCGTGCGCAAACTGCCCCTGTGCACCGAGGTTGGTATCCCCGAGGTGTGTATGGTGGACCTGTACGCTGACGCGACCGAGGTGTACTCGCAACCGGGGCTGGGAAGCTACGGAAGAGTCATCCGCCTCGAGTGTGAAGGGAGGGTCGTCTCGGTCACCCTACCGGGGCGGCAAGGCCTCCGACCCGTCAGAGGCCTTGCCCCCTGAGGAGCAAAGGATCTCCCAGCCGAAGGTCACGTCCTTCGGCTATATTCTGCAGCCGCCCTCTCACCCTCTTACTGTTCGGGGTCGTAAGCCAGGTTGGGAGCGAGCCACTTCTCGGCTTCGTCCAGCGTCATACCCTTACGTTCGGCGTAGTCGGAGGCTTGATCTCGCCCTATCTCGGCGACGCCGAAGTAGCGGGAGTCCGGGTGGGAGAAGTAGAAGCCGCTTACAGCAGACGGCGGGTACATGGCATAGCTCTCGGTCAGCTTGATGCCGGAGTTCTTCTCGGCGTCCAGAAGGTCCCACAAGATCCCCTTCTCGGTGTGCTCTGGGCAGGCTGGATAACCGGGCGCGGGACGGATGCCGCGATACTCCTCCTTTATGAGGGCTTCGCTGCTTAGGTTCTCATCCGCCGCGTAGCCCCAGAACTGCTTGCGGACCCGCTCGTGCATCAGCTCGGCGAACGCCTCGGAGAGGCGGTCGGCCAGGGCTTGTACCATGATAGCGTTGTAGTCGTCATGCTCGTCCCTAAAGCGCTGCGAGGCTTCATCGGCGCCGAGCCCGGCGGTTACGGCAAAGAAGCCTATATAGTCTTCCAGCCCCGTTTCCTTCGGGGCAACGAAGTCTGCTAGAGAGCGGTTGGGACGCCCCGGCGGCTTGGCCCTCTGCTGGCGCAGGAAGTGAAACTCTTTCAGTACTTCTTTGCGCGACTCATCGGCATAGACCTCGATATCGTCATTTGGCAGGGCGTTGGCCGGGAAGAGACCGATGACCGCGCGGGCCTCAAGCCACTTCTCCGCAATGATGCGGTCCAGTAGGGTCTGGGCGTCATCGAAAAGCTTGCGCGCCTCCGTGCCCTTCTCCGGGTCGTCCATGATCTTGGGGTAGCTCCCCTTCATCTGCCAGGAGTGGAAGAAGAACGTCCAGTCTATGTAGTTACGGATCTCTTCTAGCGAGTAGTCGTCGAACGCCTTGACCCCGAGGACGTTCGGCTTGGGCGGGGTGTACCCTTTCCACTCTATCTTCGTCCTGTTGGCCCGAGCTTTTCCGAGAGGGGAAAGCATGGTGCTGGACCTGCGCCCGGCGTGCTTGACGCGCACCTCTTCGTACTCGGCGGCGATCCGCTCGGCGTAGCCCGTTCTGTGTCTCTCACTCACCAGGTTCTGGACCACGCCTACGGCCCGCGATGCGTCCTTCACGTGGATCGTGGGTTGATCGTAGTTCGGTGCGATCTTGACCGCCGTATGCGTCTGTGAGGTTGTAGCCCCACCGATGAGCAGAGGAATAGTGAAGCCCTCACGCTGCATCTCCTTGGCATTGTGCACCATCTCCTCTAAGGAAGGCGTGATTAGGCCCGAGAGCCCGATGATGTCCGCATCTCTTCTTCTGGCGGTCTCCAGGATCTTGGCCGCTGGCACCATCACCCCGAGGTCTATCACCTCGAAGTTGTTGCATTGCAGGATCACGCCGACTATGTTCTTCCCGATGTCATGCACGTCGCCCTTCACGGTCGCCATCACGATCGTGCCCTTAGGCTTAGAAGTCTCGGTCTTCTCCTCCTCGATGAACGGCACGAGGTACGCGACGGCCCGCTTCATGACGCGCGCGCTCTTGACCACCTGTGGTAAGAACATCCTGCCCGACCCGAAGAGGTCCCCGACCACCTCCATCCCGTCCATGAGGGGGCCTTCGATCACCTCCACGGGGCTATCGTACTGCTGGCGCGCCTCTTCGGTGTCCTCCACGACGTACTCGGCAATGCCCTTAACGAGCGCGTGCTCCAAGCGCTTCTCCACCGGCCACGTTCGCCACTCTTGGGCCTCCGTCTGCGTGTCGCCGTCTTCTCGGTCCCGATACTTCTCGGCCAGCTCTAGCAGGCGCTCGGTGGCATCCGGGCGCCGGTTCAAGACCACGTCCTCGACAGCCTCGCGCAGCTCCTCGTCTATCTCGTCGTAGACTGCGAGCTGGCCGGCGTTCACTATACCCATCGTCAGGCCGGCGTTTATGGCGTGGTATAGGAAGACGGCGTGGATCGCCTCGCGTACCGGGTCGTTGCCACGGAACGAGAAGGAGACGTTCGAGATGCCACCCGAGGTCTTGGCATGGGGGAGGGTACGGGAGATCTCACGCACCGCCTCGATGTAGTCCACGCCGTAGTTGTTGTGCTCCTCGATGCCGGTGGCGATGGCGAAGACGTTGGGGTCGAAGACGATGTCCTCTGGTGGGAAGCCAACCCTCTCGGTAAGGATACGGTAGGCGCGAGCGCAGATCTCGACCTTCCGCTCCTTTGTATCCGCCTGGCCTTCCTCGTTGAAAGCCATCACGATCACGGCGGCACCATACTTTTTCAGGAGCCTCGCCTGCCGGACGAACTCCTCCTCGCCCTCCTTCATGCTGATGGAGTTGACGATCGGCTTGCCCTGCACGCACTTGAGGCCCGCCTCGATGATAGACCACTTGGAGGAGTCGATCATCACGGGCACGCGTGAGATGTCCGGCTCGGAGGCGACAAGGTTTAGGAAGTTGACCATCGCCTCCTCTCCTTCGAGCATCCCTTCATCCATGTTTACGTCTATCATCTGGGCGCCGTTCTCCACCTGCTGCTGCGCTACCTCCAGCGCCGTCTCGTAGTCGCCCGAGAGGATCAAATCCTTAAACCGCCGCGAACCCGTCACGTTGGTGCGCTCGCCGACGTTCACGAACAGCGAGTCCGGTCCTATGTTGGTCGCCTCGAGCCCGCTCAGACGCAGCTTGCGCGGGATCTCAGGTACCTCGCGTGGTGGGTTGCCGGAGACGGCGTCGGCTATGGCCTTGATGTGCTCTGGCGTGGTGCCGCAGCAACCGCCGACGATGTTGAGCCAGCCGTTCTCGGCCCACTCTCCGATCTCGGCGGCCATGTGCTCGGGGGTTTCGTCGTACTCGCCGAACTCGTTGGGCAGCCCAGCGTTCGGATAGGCGCTCACGTGGGTGTCGGCGATACCGGAGATCTCTTCGATGTACTGTCTAAGCTCCGACGAGCCCAGGGCGCAGTTGAGGCCGACGCTAATGGGCGCAGCGTGGCGCACAGAGTTCCAGAAAGCTTCCGTCACCTGGCCCGACAGCGTACGCCCGCTCGCGTCGGTGATGGTGCCTGAGATCATGATCGGGATATCTAGGTTCTCCTCTTCAAGGTATTCTTTGAGCGCGAAGATTGCGGCCTTCGCGTTCAGGGTGTCGAAAATCGTCTCGATGAGCAGCAGGTCCACGCCGCCGTCCACGAGCCCTTTAGCCGCTTCTTTGTACGCCTCCTTAAGTTCGTCGAAGGTGACGTTACGGAAGGCGGGGTTGTTCACGTCTGGGGAGAGGGAGGCCGTGCGGTTGGTGGGCCCTAGAGCGCCCGCCACGAAGCGCGGTTTGTCCGGTGTCTTCTCCGTGTAGCCATCCGCCGCCTCGCGGGCTATCCGCGCCGACTCGTAGTTCAACTCGTAGACCAGATCCTCCATCCCGTAGTCTGCCTGGGAGACGGAGGTTGAGTTGAAGGTGTTGGTCTCGATCATGTCCGCGCCGACCTCCAGCACGGCATTGTGAATGTCTTGTATGATCTGGGGCTGGGTGATGGAGAGTAGGTCGTTGTTGCCCTTGAGCTCTCGGGGGTAGTTCTTGAAGCGTTCTCCCCGGTAGTCCTTCTCCCCCAGCCCGTATCTCTGGATCATGGTCCCCATCGCGCAGTCCAGGATAATAATGCGCTGCTTCAACAGAGCCCGGAACTTCGATATCCGGACCTCTCTCTCTTCGTTGAGTGTACGTTCGAGAACCATAACCCTTTCCTTTTCTAACTCCCAGCTTTCAGCTTCACTAGATGATTGGTTCTATGACGTCCCCGGCTAGGTGGGGCATCGAAGCCGGGGGCATGACGTAGGCCCCGCCTACCAAGGGCTTCGCCTCGATCAACAGGTTCTGGGCCACCTCGACCCCGTACTTCGGGGCGTCTTCCTTGTCGAGCTCGGCGAGCCTCTTTCGGACATACTTCGGGATGTTGATGCCGGGGACCTCATGGTGTAGGAACTCCGCCTGGCGGGCGCTCCTCAAGGGCATGAGACCCAATAGGAGCTCGACGTTCATACCCTCTATCTTTTCGAGCGCATTCTCCAAAGCTTCGCTCTCGAATACTGGCTGCGTCCAGAAAGCGTGCGCACCGGCCTCAAACTTTTGTCTGAGCTTGTCGGCCTCGGCGTCGAGGTCCTCGGCGGTCGGGTTGAAGGCCGCCCCGATGAGGAAACCGGGCGGTTCGCCGATAGGATTACCTGCCAGGTCCTCTCCATGGTTGAACTTGTTAAGTATGTGGATGAGGCCCACAGCGCCTGTGTCGAAGACCCCCGTGGCTTCGGGAAAGTCCCCGATCTGGGGAGGATCACCCGTGATCGCAAGGATGTTCTTCACACCCAGCGCCGCCGCGCTGAGGAGGTCTGACTGGAGGCCTATGATGTTCCTGTCGCGGCATGAGAGGTGGGCGACGACCTCCACCCCGGCTGTCTCCTCGATTATCTTAGCTACCGCGAACGGGTGCACCCTCAAGCGCGCCCTAGCTCCATCCGAGATGTCTATGGCATGGACCCCACGCTCTTTGAGGGTCTTCGCGGCTTCTACTACTCCGGAGATGTCGTGGCCGCGCGGCAGATCCACCTCGACGGTGATCGCAAAGCCGGTTCGGATCTTCTCGGCGAGTGTCGACCGGGGCTCAGCCGCTACCTTCTCGACTCTCTCCATGGTGGCAACCGAGGATCGCTGGACGCCGCTGGTGTCACGCTTGAAGTCCCTTAAAGCCTCAGTCAGGGCCTTGACGTGGGCGGGGGTAGTGCCGCAGCAGCCGCCAATAAGATGGGCGCCGGCACGGGCGAGCTTGACGCCGTACTTGGCGAAGTGGTTGACATCTTGGTTGTAGCGAATAACGCCATGGATGAACTGGGGCAGACCAGGGTTAGGGTATGCGGCCACCGGCCCGGACTCAGCGGCCATCTGCTCGATAATCTCGAGCATCCGCTGGGGACCGACGGTGCAGTTCGTCCCAACCACTGCTGGTCTGAAATCCTCCGACCCCCACGAAGAGATCTCGCGCGCCACCTGACTGGCGAACCCCGCAGCGAGCGTCTCTCCGTCCTCGATGAAGGTTTTGTATGCGAGAATGGGGACCCCCAAAGCTCCAACCGCCTCGTACGCCAACTTGAGCTCCGCGAGGTCGGTAAAGGTCTCGAGCAGTAGCGCGTCGGCCCCGCCCTCGAGGAGAGCCTCGGCCTGCTCCATGAAGACGTCCTTCGCCTCGTTAGGAAGAACGGTACCTATAGGGGCGAGAGGACGACCCAAGGGGCCGATGGAGCCGAGGACAAAAGCGTCGTCCCCTCTTGGGAGGGCACCGACGGCTTCGCGTGCTAGCCAGGCTCCCTGGGTGTTGATGTCGCGTACGTTCTCTTCCAGGTTGTGGGCGGCGAGCTTGAGGCGGTTGGCCAAGAAGGTGTTGGTCTCTATGACCCTCGCGCCGGCGCGCAGGTACTCTTCGTGAACGGCCCGAACCGTCGAAGCTTGGGTGAGGTTGGCTCTGCTATAAGGCTGGTCGACCCCACGATCAGCGAGAAGCGTGCCCAAGGCGCCGTCTCCGACGAGTACACGCCCGTCGAGCTTCTCCCTAATGTCCAACAACTTCTCTTTGGTATCCAACAAAAATGAACCTCTCTGGCGCATCCTACCCGAGGAAGAGCAGAGAGGTTAAGTCAATAACGCTCGTCGTGACTCATCTCTCGGAGTCTCCTCCGCGGGAGTTGGCACCTGCCATAGTCCTCCAAGCAACCCTCGGACCACCGGTTGCCGCGGCTTCATAGGGCCCGTCCCTCCACCGCTCTCGATGAGCGCCGTCCGGGTGATCCCGGAGCAGCTAGGCAATTACATCACGCTTACGAGCATATTGCAATCCCATTATCGGGCCTGCCGCCACACGCTCACGCCACGATCTCTCGGCCTCCTCACAGGCTCCGCTTCTCTCTGACCCGTTCGCGCGAGGGTATGCTTGAGGTATACACGAGGGATATGGCAGCGCCGCGCTGAGCTCGAAACGTACAGTGTTAGAGCACCTATAACCGCAAGCCAAAACCCCTCGGCTGTCGGCTAACCCTTACGACGGTAGCACTCGTCAAGGTAGCCCAAGCGGGACAAGAGGTTCTGGCGTAGACTGCTCGGGAGACAGATAGAGACCGGCAAAGGAGGATGCACAACAAGCACAGGGCCGACGATACGTTGAGCGAAGAAGGGACGTACCGACGAACACCAGCGCTAGAGCCCGGTGTTGGAAGCAGGAGGTGTCACATGGAAAGATCTACCGGCCAGAACATAGATCAGCGCCCGTTCTCACGAGCGTCCATGGCGGTGGGTATCGTCCTGATGACGGGGCTCACGGCGGCGGGAGCGCAGGTGGCGATACCGCTGCCCTTCACCCCCGTACCGTTGACCCTGCAGGTGCTTGTGGTCGTGCTCTCGGGGTTCTTGCTCGGGGCCCGTGGCGGCGCTTCGGCTCAGCTCTCGTACCTGATCCTCGGGGCGGTTGGCGCCCCGGTCTTCGCGGGCTTCACCGGAGGCTTGGGCCACACGCTCGGGCCGACAGGGGGGTACCTGTTCTCTTACCCCTTGGCGGCTGCGGCTGCTGGGCTTGCCTTCCCCAGCGTCTTGGCGGGCACAGCGCGGTGGCGGGTGCTGGCGACCGCGATCACTGCTGGCCTCTTCGGGCTCGCTGTGATCTACACTCTCGGGACGACGTGGCTGGCGTTCCAGATGCAGTTGCCAGCCGGGGAAGCGTTGGCGCAAGGTGTACTGCCCTTCGTGGCTGTCGATGTAGCGAAGGTCGTGCTCGCGGCTCTCATAGCCGCGGCCGTACCTGGTCTTCGAGACCGTTATTTCTAGACCTTCCTCGAGCCGTGCTCTCGAGGAAGGTCTGATTCATACCCTAGCCGTTCAGGGCTAGCAGAAAGTCCACGGCCGAGTCGAGGTCGGGGGCCAGATGGTCGGCCCTGGCCGCGCGTAGGACCTCTTCGGTGAAGGCACCCCAGCTTACGGCGACGCTCACCACACCAGCGGCGCGGGCGGCGGCGACGTCGAAAGGGGCATCGCCTACGTAGGCAGCCTTCTCGGGGGGCACGTTACCGAGGAGTTCGAGTCCCTTGAGGAGAGGGGCGGGATGAGGTTTGTGCTCCGCAGTGTCCTCCATGGTCACGAAGACGTCCACGATGGCCCTCAAGCCGGGAAAGGAGTCGAGGGTCATGAGGACGGAAGGGCGGCGCTTCGAGGTGACGACGGCGAGGCCCAACCCTTCGTCGTGGAAGCGGGCGAGAGAGGCTTCGACGCCGGGGAACTCCCTTATCAGGGCGTCGTGGTGCTCCTCGTTAAAGAGGCTATAGGTTCTTAGGAGTTCTTGAGCCTTTTCGTGGTCGAATAGCTCCATCTGGCGCGGTAAAGGCTGCCCCACGTTGGCCATAAGCGCCTCTCGGCTCATCTCGCGCCCCAGAACCTTTCGGGTAGCGTGGCGCATAGATTGGTAGATCAGGTCTGTAGTGTCGACGATGGTGCCGTCGAAGTCCAAAAGTACAGCTTCGAGTGGCATCGCTACGGGGAGCCGTTGTTCGAGAGAAGGCCTTTCACGTCCCAGGATTCCAGCTCTTCGACGCCGGCCTCGTCGGTAAGCTTCAGGTGGATGGGAGTGACGCTGATCTCGCCGGCTTCCACCGCGGCAAAGTCGGTGCCCTCCTCCTCGTGACGGCCAGGTGGGTTGTTGTAGATGTCGTAGCCCAACCGGCCCTTCTCGTCCTTGACTTCGATAAGCTCGTCCGTATAGAACCTGCGTCCGAGCTTCGTTACCCGGGCGCCCTTCAGATCTCCTTCGGGTAGGTTCGGTGCGTTCACCGTGAGAATACGTCCCTGAGGGAGTTCCTTTACTGCGGTCTTCGCCAATCGGGCGGTGAACCTGGCTACGGGATCGAAGTGAAGCTTCACCTTATCCTGATGAGGCCAGGGGCGCTCGACGCAAAGTGAGACGGCGATGCCGGGAACCCCGATCACGATTCCCTCGAACGCCGCTGCGACCGTCCCCGAGTAGGTGATGTCGTCCCCCAAGTTCTCGCCGTGATTAATCCCAGAAACCACGATGTCAGGTTCGAAATTCATGAGCCCCAAAGCCACGAGCCGGACGCAATCCACCGGGGTACCTGTGCAGGCGTAACCGATGTGCCCGTCGGCCATCTTCCTCTCCTCGACGTGCAGGGGCGCGCCGAAGGAGATAGCCCGTGCGATACCGGAACGGTTCCGATCCGGGGCGACCGTGAGCACTTCCCCAACTTCCTCTAACGCTCTGCGCGCCGCCATAAGGCCCGCCGCGTGTATACCGTCGTCGTTCGTCAAAACTATGCGCATGGTCTAATACTTCTTTAACCAACCGTTACACCCACAAGGGGGCTAATCTTACCATCCGTCATCGGAGCGAGAGACGCACCAGACGTTCCTACGATAACCACCCGTCTTATCGTCAAAACAATCTAAAGAGCCTACAGAGTCCCGGAAGGTGGGGTCACCACGTGACCCCACCTTCCGGGGGTGCTCATAGGTCTGCCCAAATACCTATAAGGTTATCATTAGGCGAACATAGATAGCCTGCTGCCCTCTCAGGGGTGATAGGTGGGAAAGGGAAAGGAGGAGTAGGGCATCAGGCTATTACGCCTATCTACGTATCACACATAGGTTCGGATCGAAACATCTGGCCTATCTAGTCAAAGGCTTTCTCTAGGAGTTGACGTTACCCCATTGTCTAACCTGCCCTACCTACTTTTAACGTCAGAAGTGGGGTTAGTTAAGCGACAATGCACATCCCTATAAGCCATCTGCTTTCTCATCAGCTTCTTATGGAGGTGCGTGAGGCTTATACTCTGTGAGGCCGTGCCGCGATCTCCTTACATCGTAAGGTAAGTTTGCTCTTCCACGCAGCGGGTTGTTGTCGAGAAGCTGATGAATATAAGCATCAAGCGTATCTCTTTCTCTCCTGCCTACTGTTGGAGCAACCGCGAAGCTCCGCCTTTTCTCGACCATCTCTAGCTTCCCTGACGCGTTTCTCGTTGTCGATCCCCCTATAGGTTGCTTATGAGAATGTCTCTTCTAAGAAGCTATCGTCCCTTCTAGCGTCACAAACGCTAGTCGCGCCCTGCTCCTTTCGGCGGGTAGTAGAATTAGCTAGAGCAGTGTCAACGGCGCAATCAGAGTAAAAGCCCCATAGATAACGAAGCTGAGGGCGAGTGTCAGAACGCCGTAGCCCATGATGTCGCGAATACCTAAGCCCACTATCCCTAGGATGGGTAGCGCCCAGAACGGCTGGATCATGTTGGCTGTTCCTTCGCCCCAAGCAACGGCCATAGCCGTGAGCCCTTGGTCAGCCCCAAGCGATTGCGCAGCAGGGACCATGACCGGGCCCTGCACAAGCCAGTGTCCTCCGCCGGACGGGATGAAGAGGCTGATGATGTTAGAGGAGACAAAGGCCCAGAAGGCAAAGGTATACTCGTTTGAGAACGAAAGGAACCAGCCCGCGATGACCCCCGCTAGGGTTACACCAGCGACCGAAAGGGTCATGAGGCCTTGTATACCGCCGTAGAACGGATACTGTAGGGCGATGGGCCCAATGGCTCCGGCGCTCCCTGTGAAGGTTCGCACGTAGTTTATGGGGGTCCAGTGTAGGATCAGACCGATCGCAAGGAAAATGGCGATAACTGCGTTGAAGTCCAAGGTAAAGTTTCCCGCTACGATGGTGCTTATAAAATAGGCAATAATTGCCCCCGAGATGAGGAGGTTTAGCGGCCAGAAACGCTCGAGCTTGCTGGCCGGCGTGTTACGTTCCTCCGCCTCACTTCCTTCATCCTCCCTTATCTCCTCGTCTTCTTCGTCCTCCCTTGTCAGGAGCTCGCGGTCTACTTTGCGCATCTGCTCAGATTGCTTCGGCATCATCCACCAATACAGCGGGACCAAAAGCACGACGATCATGACCACGGGGAGGATGTTCCACCACGTGAAGACGGTCTGCCCAAACCCCAGCACCTGGCCCGTTTCCTTCTCGGTAATATTCGCTGAACTGCCTGGCGAAGAGACCGCTAGGGCGATAGAGGACGAGAGCCCGCTTGCCCATACTATAAACCCGGCATAACCTGCCGAAACCAAGATCGCGTAGTCGATATTCTCCAGGCGTTTGCCGATGAAACGGGCCATAATCGCGGCGACCACGAGCCCAAATCCCCAGTTAATCAGGCTGGCGATCGAGGCGATAACGATCGTCAGCGCTAGCGCCTGCCCCTGGTTCCTCGGTTTCGACGCTAACCAGTCAAGGCCTCGTGAGACTAAGGCGGACTGCGCCACTGTATAACCGGTCAGCAGGATAAGCGCCATCTGCAACGCGAAGGTCAATATGCCCCATAGGCCGTTGTACCAGGCTACGATTAGCTCGAGAAGGTCCGCGGTGACGAAGACGGCAGCTAATACGGCCGTGACCAAGGTCAGCACGATGGCAAACAGAAAAGCATCGGGTAGGTAACGTTCGGCCAAACCAACGAAGAAGCCTACGACACGGTTTCCTGCACCGGTTGCTTGTGGTGTACTTATCCTCTCCTGCATATGTCCTCCCTATATCCGCTACGCTTTCCCACCCGTAAGAAGATAGCCCTCCGAGTTTCCTAGTCACTCTTTATTTCCGGGTTTGCTCTCATTATCCCCTCACTCATCACGCCGCGCCACGTGCGTAGCATTCTCAGGTTACGTTTCGTGAAAAGTCCGCGAGCACGCTTACATGCATCCACCGTATTAGGCAGGTTAACTTTACCCAAGCGCGCTGTAGAATATAGGAAAGACCTGGGAATGGGGGCACGACAACGGGGCTGAGGAGGAGTAACCAGGTGACACAACCAGCAGAGTCGTGGAAATCAGATAAGAGGGTAAGGTACCTCGTTGAGCGTAATATGGACGAGGGCGAGAACATCCGGTTCGCCATCGAGGGTATGGATGGACAGTGCATTATCGCTCTAGACGAGAGGCTACTCGTGGTTAAACCGGGCTCCGCTCTCGATGAAACCTACAGTGGGCTGGTGACAAGCATTCGTTACGGTGACATTGCCGGCGTAAAGGTTAGGCAGGATTCAAGCAACCTAATGATCGAAATTAATACCTCAGATTACCATGTTACCGAGGACCATACAGGAGAAGGTCCCCCGGAAAGCAACTTCTTCCTGTCCGACGAGCCTAACAGCATTCCTATAGCGAAGTGGACTTTAAACAAGTACAAAGCACACCTCCTCGAACTTTCTGAGCTGGTCACAGAAGCCAGGGAAGCGTAAGGCTACAACTAGGGCTTCTTCAGGCGTGAGCTTAGAGGTTCTCTGGGTACAAGCTCCTCTGTGTGTTCCGTCAGATAGCATGGGACTTGCTCAAGCATGGGTTATCCATCCTACTGTCAATTGGGTCTCGGTTAGGGGCACCGCCGTTGAGCGGATCGCCGACGGCGCGGAGATCGTGGAAACCTGGGACACCTACGACGCGATGAGTATGATGCAGCAGCTGGGAGTAGTACCTACAAGACCAAGAAAGGGACAGACCCTTGGAGGTGGGACAGAGAGTCAGGGAACTGATAGAAAGAGCCGAGTATAGCCTGCGGCTGACCCATAGTGCCAACCCTCTTTTTAGCCCCTTTTGGTGATCGCACTGTGGGCCTTCTTCCTACTACGCTAGTTTGGCCCGCTTGGCCTTTAGTACTAGCGTCCGCTAAGTGCTCTAGGCACCCTCCACATGTTGGGTGCTACAGAACTTGTTCTCTCCCGTCTGCTCTAGACGGTCTACACTGCTAACAGTACGAAACGTAAAGACGACGTACCCTGAAATGACTAGGCCTAGACATAAACGCGCTCGCGTAACGGTGGAAGAGGTCTCACGTACGCGTGGCACCCATGATTGCTTTTTGGCGTCTGTAACTAGGGTGTATGAACAGCTATCTAAACTTCACCGAAGTTTTGTCGGATGGAGTACGGCCCGCCCCGAACACAGCAGTGGCCAGCCCGGATATATCGAAAAGCTAAGCCAGGAATACCTGCGGAAAAGAAACGCTGATAGGTTCAATGAGTTTCTCAAAGCTTACTATCCGCAGTCCATTTGGCTTGATCGCAAAACCTGCAGCGAGATCGAGGCGTATATCAAGAGGGCAAAAAAGTTCCGCCATGCGTTTCGGTGTGAGATAAGCCGGGCTGGTGCATATAACCAGAATATTCAACATAAGATGGAAGGCCTAATGAATAAAGAACTGGCAAGAAAATACGAGGACATCACAGCTAAGCTGCAAGAAGAATTAAACTCCTAGAGGTTAGCCTAGTGTGGCATATGGGAGCCTGCGAACTCGCGCGCGGCATCCCGCAGGGCGGCTGCCGCTACCTTTGGGTGGTTCAAGAGACCGTAGATGGGCGTGTCTCCGGTGAAGATCTCCAGCATCGTCCGTCGGGCTGCCGAGTCTTTCTCACAAGCTTTGAAGAGCGGCTCTAGTAGCTCCATCTTTGGGAGAAGCTTCACGAAGGCGAGGCCCGAGAACTGTTCCCGGGCCCGCAGCTGGCGTAGCTGCTTATCGTAGCCTGAGAGAACCGCTGCGGAGAAGTCGCTGCTGCAGTGGGCTTCGTGTGCCCAGGCCGCGGCCAGGCGTCCTGACTCTATAGCGTAGCCGACACCCTCGCCGCTTATAGGGTGGATCATGCTTGCCGCGTCCCCGACGGTCATCAGACCCTGCGCGTGTCTTTTTGCACCCCACATACCGCTCTTTAGCGACCAGCTCTTCGCCGGTCCCTCGGGCTCGGCATTCTCGAGCCATTCGGCGATCTCGGGCTCTTCGAGGAAACGATCGAAGAAATCCTTAAGGTTTCGGCCCGTACGATCAAGCGTCTTCGTCGAGACTCCAGCCCCGACGTTCGCCCGGCCATCGCCGAGGTAGAAGACCCAACCGTACCCGCCGCCCTTCTTGTTCATGTCCCGGGTTACGAAGATGTGCAGGTGATCTTTGTCGGGACCGCTGACGTTCCTGAAGTACCGACGGCGGGCCACTATGTTCTGATGAGCCTTTATGCCGTTGCTCGCGAAGCCGCCGACCCCGTCGGCGGCGACCACGAGCGGCGCTTCGAAACGTACAGGCTCGCCACCGTTTTCGGCTTCGAGTCCCATTACATCTCCAGCCGAGGAGCGAAGGAGTTTCGTGGCCCTGATTCCGCCGTGGAACTCGCTTCCTGCTGCTTGGGCACGCTCGAGAAGCTTTGCATCGGTCTCTTGGCGAGGGACCACATAGCCATGGGGGCCATGGAGGGCGGGAGGAAGCTTCTGGCGCAGATAAGCGGTCTGCGTGTAGATGGAGAAG
The DNA here is from genome assembly GCA_035642415.1 of Rubrobacteraceae bacterium. Lineage (GTDB taxonomy): Bacteria > Actinomycetota > Rubrobacteria > Rubrobacterales > Rubrobacteraceae > Rubrobacter_F. The sequence goes on along the minus strand of DASQSI010000254.1, from coordinate 2,065 downwards.
CCCGAGAACCTGTTATGGTGCGGCTCGTTCAGCCAGTCACCCAGACCCATAAGTGAGATCTCCGAAACCGTGTGGGGCATGAGACCGTCGCCGCAGGGCTTGTCACGAGGAAACTCTTGGCGGTCGAGCAGCAGTACCTCGAGGCCGGTCCTCGCTGCATGGTAGGCGACGGCCGTGCCGCCTGGACCCGCTCCGACAACCGCAAGATCATACCGTTCGATCATATCTCTTCCTCTCAAAGCTTCCTCGATTAGCTCAGGACAACTTACCCACTATGCGAAGCGGGATCAACTCGGAGAACTAATTAGAACGAGTATGACCTTTGTTACAGGGATGGGGGGAGGCCACTCCGACGCCAGTTGACGATAGTTCTGACGAAACTGGGCCCCCCGTTCATCGCTGTTCCTGGTAGTTTGGCAATCCGCTTTTTTAAGGGAGATCCTGGCGAAACATGTCGCCTACTGTCCGCTGTCGTTTCTGGTGGCGAAGCGAGTCTTTAGGGGTCGGAGCCTAAGCTCCGACTCTTTTTCTTTGCTCCGAGCCTTTAGAAGCTCAAGTAACCGTTCGTAATTTTGGTGCAAAGTTTGTAATTTTGGTGCAGGAGATGTTTTTGGTGCAAAGCCGAGGCAGGCACACGCGGAAGTCATAGAATATATGTACGGTTGAGACAGTCTAGAAGTGCAGGAGGCCTTGCGTGGTGGGATGTCTGGGAGTGGTGATACGCTGGTTTATAAGGTTGGTCCTATTCCGGGTTGCGTTGTTTATCTGGCGCAGGATTTGGGGACGTCGGGGCTGAAAATAGCTTACGAGAATGTGTTGCCCAGAAGAGCTATTTACACTTAGCAAGAGGGCATAAGAAGGGGGTAGTATGTAACCTTCTCGTCTCCTTATATGTCTAACCTACGACAAACGGTCCACAATCTATATTAGGCGGAAGGCAATGCTTAGGTACCCTCTGTATTTTACTTTGGTCATCCTACTTCTCGTATTGGCCGGTGCAGCAGGCTTCGCGGTGGGGATGGTGGTGGGGGTAGACGCTGCTGCGAACGGTACGTATGGGCAAGACCTGACGATTGCGATAGTGGTGGCCGTAGTAGCCGTAGTGGTAGCCGTACCACTTTCTCTACTACTAGTACGTAGGCGTGGTCGAGATAGCCGATTTTTGTAGCAACGGATCCACTTGCATAAGGAGGTTGTCGAGGAAAAGGAGGTCGTCAGAAAGGACGCGGTAGATATCAAAGCTCGTTTGTTAAGCGCTATGACTAAAGTTCCGCTGTTAACTCTTTTGTCAAAGGCAAATAGATCAAACTATAGAGGAAGAAGAATTTGCAGGCCGGCCGGAAGTTTGCCCACCCTTATCCGGACCATGACGGAAGTCTGCATCTTACGCTTCCTCCGAGGATGGATCGGGGGCGGAGAACAAGGGGTGGGGGAAGCCTCATCGGTTAGCCCTTCGACGATAGTTGATGGTCTGAGGGACGAGAATGAGCTTGAGCTTGTATGGCAGCTACTACTTATCTCGTATCGGTTTGCTAGAGACAACGGGACAGCTTCCTACACATCACTAGGGGTAAGAGAAGATGTGCTTATCGACTCCCTCAAAGGGGTATATGGCAGACTGGGAGTTGTAACGACTACGCCACAAACACACGCTTTAGGGAAGGAGAAGAGGTGTCAGAAGACAAGCAGAACAAGAAGGGCCTGGGTGGCCTAGGAAGTGCTCTAGGTAATGTAACCGAACAAGTTGGGGAGGTAGCTGCAGGAGCGACCGAGCAGGTTGGGGAAGTAGCTGCAGGAGCGACCGAACAAGTTGGGGAGGTAGCTGCAGGAGCGACCGAACAAGTTGGGGAGGTAGCTGGAGGAGCGACCGAACAAGTTGGGGAAGTAGCTGCAGGAGCGACCGAACAAGTTGGGGAAGTGGCTGGAGGAGCGACCGAGCAGGTTGGGCAGGCCACGCAGGGAGTGCAAGACGCCGCAGGCCAAGCGGTAGATCAGGTCAGCCAGACGGCAGGGGGCCTCTCCCCAGGCCTCCAGGAAGTCACCGAGCAGGGGCAAGACACCTTGG
>DASQSI010000253.1:0-6632 GCA_035642415.1 Rubrobacteraceae bacterium | reverse complement strand
TTCCTTTCTGATTGCTAGTCCTAAAGTAGACGTAGACATGAACTACGCCTTGGTGCAACCAATCGAAACTATAAAGAGCTAATGCCTAGAGAGCACCCCTAGAGCGTGTAGGGGGATGCCCCGTTGCTATTACCCATGACTAGTAGTTCTCAACGTTATTTCTCACTGTGTAACTCAAATTATGTGGGTCAAGCTTTTTGACCTGTCTCAAAAACGGCTGTATAGGCAACACTTCCCTATCGGTAAAACGATTTTCTGCACGATTAGCTGTCCCATAAGCCATCTCCTTATCAACGTTCAGGAGTACAAAACGCCCTGAACTAAGGTTTCGCACTCTGCTGACCGGGCGCGCTCCTACTGGTCAAAAGCGTTATGAGGGCGCCGGTGCCGAAGAGCTTTTCCTTCCATTTACCCTGCAAATCAGAATTTCTTATAAGTAGAACCGAAATATAAGTACTGCATATGTATAACGTAATAAGTCTTGAACCAGGAGGCCCTACTAGGTACAGTGTGGAGTCATTTGCTGGGGTGTTGAAAGGGGGTCTGTAGTGGATACTCAGGGCAATCGTCGCTTGTCTAAGGGGCAGAAGGCAGCTACGACATTTGCCGCCTTAGGAGGCTTTGTCGATGGGTTCGATTTGTTGCTTATTAGCGCGGCGCTTCTCCTGCTTGTGCCTTATTTCGACCTAACTGCGGCGCAAGTTGGGTTGCTTGTCTCCTCTGCTTACCTTGGGTCCTGGCTTGGTGCTCTAGTGTTTGGCTACTATACAGATCGTAAGGGCAGACGTACCGTGTTCATCCTTAACATGGTAGCGTTCATCATAACTTCCATCCTGTGTGCCTTGGCACCTACTTATGCCATTCTTTTGGTCTGCAGGTTCCTCGTTGGGATCGCAATTGGAATGGACTTCCCGACGGCTGGGGCGATGATCTCAGAGTTCGCTCCCCCACGCGATCGGGGCAAGTTGCTATCCATGTGGCAGCTCTTGTGGTCTTTGGGTGCGCTAACGAGCCCGTTTGTAGCCATAGTGCTGTTTCCACTTGGTGATGAGGCTTGGCGATGGATGTTTGCCACAGGAGCGGTGCCTGCCCTACTCATACTGATAGGCCGTAGTCAAATACCCGAAACACCGCGTTGGTTGTTGAGTCAGGGAAGGGTTGAAGAAGCACGAGAGGTACTTGCTTGGGCTGAACAACCAACTGACCTGCTAGCAACCGAGTTGCCTACAGGTGACTTAGCTGGTCCTGAAAATGCACCGACTTCCACACTCGCAGCCTTCCGACAATTGTTTAGTCCTCAATACTGGAAGATCACTATTCTGCTGTCGGCTGTTTGTTTTACAGGTGCGTTTGGTCCCTTGTTCCTTAGTACTTACTCCTCCTTCCTGGCAAAGTTCTACGGGTTCACAACCGATGTTCAAGCTTTATTGTTCGGCTCGGTTATCTGGGTCTTCTACCTAGTTGGCAACGTGCTCAACTTGGTCCTTACCGACAGGGTGGGAAGAAAGCCTCTACTCGTTGGTGGAGCAATTGTTATTACTTTGGTCTTGATAGCTGCTTCTCAAATCGGTATCGAGGGGAACGTAGCTCTCGTTTTTAGCGTGTTGGTTATTGCTGCTGTTGCGCATTGGGGGGGTGTAGATCAAGGAATTTGGCAGTACCCTGCGGAAGTGTTTCCCACCAGATTCCGTGCGACCGGGAGAGGATTTACTACTTCCTTTATCCGGCTGAGCGCGTTCCTTGCCGCTTTGGTAACACCCATCATGTTCGATGCGATCGGGTTTAGCTCGACGATGCTTGTGTTAGCCGCGATTGAAATGACGGTTATTGTATTGGGTCTGTTCCTGCCAGAGATGAAAGGGAGGAGCTTGGAAGAGATCGAGTCGGAGTATGAAGAGAAAGAACAGCCCCAATACGTTAAGGAAGGACCACATTCAGTTTAAGGTTCTATGGGTGACACCCGCACAAAGAGGAGCGTGCTGTTTCAGAAGGAGTGAGCGTGAACGTAGTGTTGGTACTCATAGATAGCCTCAACCGTCATCATCTCTCCGCTTACGGCAAGAGTGCAGTCTCCACACCGAACCTGGATAGATTTGCTAGCAGGGCGTGGCGGTTCGATAACCACTTCGTTGGTAGCTTGCCATGCATGCCTGCGAGGCGTGAGATCTTCGCAGGCCACAAGGAGATGATGTGGCGTCCCTGGGGCCCCCTAGAGCCGTTCGACGCCCACCTTCCCAGATTGCTTGAGGGCAAGGGATATTCTACCGCTATCGTCACGGACCATTACCATTACTGGGAGGAGGAGGCCAACGGTTACCTGCAGTCCTTCCAGGGAGCGCACCTCGTTCGTGGACACGAGGTTGACTACTGGAAACAGCCACTCCGCGAGGACGAGCTCGTACCGAGGTGGGTTGAGAATATAGAGAAGTGGCGACCTGGAGACTGGGGACGCCGATACTACGCTAACGTCAAGGACTTCAAGAAAGAGGAAGATTTCTTTCCCGCCCGGGTAATGAGTGGAGCCGTGCAGTGGCTCGAGGAGAACGCACACAAGGAGCCGTTCTTCTTGCAGGTCGAGTCTTTCGACGTGCATGAGCCATTCCATGTTCCTGAACCCTACGCCTCCATGTACGGAGACGGAACCGGCAGGGAAAAGTTTACCGTGTGGCCTCCTTACCAGGACACGAAGCAACTTGCGCGATTCATGGCCAACACCACCCGCGAGGAGCTTGAGTTTATTCGTTCGCAGTACGCGGGCAAGCTCACGATGGTGGATCGCTGGTTCGGCGAGCTTGTTGATAAACTAGATGAGCTCTCGCTCTGGGAACACACCATAGTTATAGTCACCACCGACCACGGCCACGACCTCGGTGAGCGAGGCGCCTTCGGCAAGCAGTACCCTCACTACGATAGCCACGCCAACATACCTCTGTTCTTCTGGCATCCGGAATACCCCGGCGATGGCAGGCACGTCTCGGCCCTAACCTGCACCGTAGACCTGTTCGCCACTGTCCTGGAGGCAAGCGCGATGCCGCCCCCCGACCACACCCACAGCCGGAGCCTCCTGCCCCTTCTTAAGGGTGACGAAACCAACGCGCGCGAAGCGTTGCTCTACGGCACCTTCGGACAAGGGGTGTGTGCTACCGACGGCGAGTGGACCCTCTTCAAGTCGCCAGAGCGCGAAGGACCCCTCTACTACTACTCATCTATGATCTTTCGGTCCCTGACAGTGGACAGCATCTTCTCTGCCGAAGGATGCGGGTACTTTATTCCCGGCGCCGATCTTACGCAGTGGCGCGTGCCGGTCGAGGTTAAGTCACTCAGCCAGCAGAACCTCCTTTTCAACCGTATCGAGGATCCAGACCAGAGAGAGAATCTGTGGGAGAAGGGGTCAAGGGAGCGCGCTCGGATGCTAGCGATGATGAAGGACCTTCTAATACAGGAAGGCGCTCCCTCCGAACAATACGAGCGTCTCGGGATAAACGCGAAATGAAGTGCAAGTTGGTTGCGAACTGGCTACAGTCAGGAGACTTCGCATGATCAAGAATTCTGTCGGCGTCTGGGCGTTCGGCCCGGCCGTTACCCGTTTCGTGCCCCCCGGCTACCATCCAGAGGTTGCCGACGAACCGATGGTAGAGAAGACCAAGCGTGTTGCCGATGGTCTCTCTGATCTCCTCGATGGCCTAGAGTACCACTACCCCGGCGAGGTCAACGAGGGGAACGTCGGAGAGATCCTTGCGATCCTCGAAGAGCACGGCATGGACCTACCCGTGATCGCCGCAGGCCTTCACGCCGACCCGACCTATCGCCTCGGCGCCTTCATCAATCCCGATGATAGCTTGCGCCGTCGGGGGATAGAAACCTTGAAACGCGGCATAGATCTCTGCGGGGAGGTAGGAGCGAACTTCATCATCTGGCCGGGGGCGGAAGGATACAACTACACCTTCCAGCGGCCCTACGCGGAAATCTGGCGTGCATTCATTGAGGGCATCGCTGAGTGCGTGGGTCACGCAAACCACAGGGGTGTGAAGGTTTTTCTCGAGCACAAGAATAGCGAGCCAGCCATGAAGATCCTGATGCAGAACATCGGTATGACGCTGTTCACGATCCGAAAGGTTGATGCGTTAGGAGTAGATACACAGAACCTACTAGTAAATATGGATTGGCAGCACCTGATCATGAACGGTGAAAATCTGGCCGAGTATGCCGAGCTGCTAGCCGTGGAGGGCAAGCTCGGCCACCAACATGGCAACGATGGTTGGGGCAACTTCGATGACGATAACGTGGTTGGTACGAACTTCTTCATGCAGACCCTTGAGCTGGCGCAAACACTCCAGGACGTAGGCTACGGTCAGAACGGCGAAATACTGGGCTTCGACCTCTACCCATACACTGAGGATCAGATCGCGGCGGTTAGGCGGGCTATCCTGCAGTGGGAATTCATCTGGGATCTTGCGCGCAAGATAGATCGTGAAACCTTGCGCGAAGCGAAGAGCACGGCAGGGGCTCTAGCCGGGCAGAAAGCAGTCTACAGGGCACTGGGGCTCGACGAAAACTACGAAACCATGGTGATGCGCCGCCGCAAAGAGGCGCGGGAAACCAGGGGGTCGCGCGAGTGAGCCTCCTAGTGGGCCTGGACGTTGGTACGGGTGGAGCACGGGCTGTGTCCGTGAGCGAGTCTGGAGAAGTCGTAGCCGAGGCATCTGCAGAGTACCCACTCATGAACCCGCGTCCCGGCTGGTCAGAGCAGAATCCCCAAGACTGGTGGCGGGCGGCGAAGGAGGTCCTGGGCAAGGTCGCTGAGAAGGTTCGAGAGACTGGCGACGGTATTGTCGGACTCGGTCTCACAGGCCAGATGCATGGCTCCGTGTTCCTCAACGCCGAAGACAAGGTCATACGGCCCGCACTACTGTGGAATGACCAGCGCACCCAAGCCCAGTGTGAACAGATGACGGAGCGGGTTGGTGCCAAAAAGCTGATAAAGATCGCTGGTAACCCCGCTATCACAGGCTTTCAGGCCCCCAAGGTTCTCTGGCTCCGAGACAAGGAACCAGAGAACTACTCTAAGGTTACTCATGTCTTGTTGCCCAAAGACTATGTGCGACTACAGCTGACCGGTGAGTTTGCCACCGACGCCTCAGATGCCTCTGGCACACTATTCTTGGATATGGGAAGTCGGAACTGGTCATCTGAGATACTGGACACTTTGGAAATCCCTATGGAATGGCTCCCCAAAGTCTACGAGGGAGACGAACGCGCTGGCCAGCTGCGGAGGAGCGTGGCCGGAGAGCTCGGGCTGCCGGAGGGTATACCCGTTGCGGCTGGCGGCGGAGATAACGCTGCTGCTGCCGTCGGGATCGGCATCATCGAGAGCGGACTCCTCAGTTCCTCGGTTGGTACGAGTGGGGTGCTCTTCGCTGCCTCAGAGCACTTTACTCCAGACCTTTCGGGCCGTCTTCATGCCTTCTGCCATGCTGTCCCTGGCAAGTATCATCTCATGGGCGTTACCCTCTCTGCAGGTGGCTCTCTCAAATGGTGGCGCGAAGCTCTCAAGGCCTTCAGCAGCGCCGACTTCGATGAGCTGGTTGAGGTAGCCTCTAGGGTGGTGCCTGGCGCCGAAGGGCTCATCTTCCTGCCATACCTCTCTGGCGAGCGCACTCCCCACCTAGACCCGTTTGCCAGGGGAGCTTTCGTCGGGCTCACTACCCGCCACACCACCGCTCATATGACGCGCTCTCTCATGGAGGGTGTAGTCTTCAGTCTTCGCGATTCTTTGGAGGCAATACGCCGTCTTGATGTGCCCATAGAGCAAATCCGGGTTACAGGCGGCGGTGCGCGAAGTTCGCTGTGGCGTCAGCTACAGGCTGATATCTACAACGCTCCGATATACCGCACCACTGCCGACGAGGGGCCAGCCTACGGAGCAGCACTTCTGGGTGGGGTCACAGCGGCGGTCTTTGAAGACGTGTGGGACGCTTCTTCCCAGGTTGGATTGCGCGAGGAGATTGCCCAACCCGACCCAGGGCGAGCGAAACTCTACGAAGAGTACTATGGAGTTTATAGGTCCCTCTACCCGTCGCAGAGGGCTATCATGCACAGACTCTCAAGGATGCCGAGTATGCCCGAAGTGTGAGAAGCGGAGACCTCATGACCGTGTAGGGCTTTCTCTAGGCGTCGTTGGAACGTGCTTATATTCTTTCCAAAATACAAAACAGCTTGAGCTGCGGTTCCGCGCTCTGCTAACCGGAGGCGGGGGCGAGCGGGTAGACTGGGCGCGGGTTTAAACCCTCTGTTTACTCCTTTATTTACGCTACACCTGTCCTCTGAGGAAAGGTAGAAGTTTGGTGGTATCAGGGGACGGGCCGATAAAAGATAGCTCTCGTTAGAGTTACGCTGATGATGCTGCAAGCGGATACTAACGAGGCTACCTATTACGCTACATTCTACGCGCCCTCCCGTCTTTCCTTGTTCTTTCCTTTCTTCGTTGCTGGTTCCTATGACTTTTCCACCACTTCCTGATAAGCCGCAAGTAAGTCAGGCTGATCGATCGACCCGTGATAGTGCAGTTGACGCCACCGCCCGCCGCTAAAGCGAAAGATGCGGGTCGTGCCTATCGCCAGATCGAGGACCTC
>DASQSI010000252.1:0-6606 GCA_035642415.1 Rubrobacteraceae bacterium | reverse complement strand
GGTGCTGGTGCCCCTCGTGCCCCGTTCTGCCCCTATTCAATGGCCGAGAACCCCTTATGGTAATTAGGGATGGGGCGCTATGAGGCGTCCTCGGCTTCCTTGCATCCTTTGTTCGAGCAGCTTTCGAGGGCGTGCAGCCTCGCCTTGAGGCCCTCGGTAAGGGAGGAGTCGCTGCTCTCGTGGAGGCTATCCAGCTCATAAGGGTCGGCCTTGAGGTCGTAGAGTTCTTGCTCTCCGTCGCTGTACTCGACGTACTTGTAGGTCTCAGCCCTTATAGCCTCAAAGGCCCCTTGGCGCCCTCCGCCCCCTGCCTTGCCTTTGGCTTTGCCATTATCTTCGTCGTTGGTTGCTTCATCATCGTTGCTCGCCTCTATTGGAAGCTTTTCAAGCAAGATAACCGAACCCCATGAGGCCTCTTTATCGCCATCGAGCAAAGGCCTAAGCGAGCGCCCGTCGGCAGGGAATGACACACCGGCTAAGTCGGCAAAGGTAGGAGCGAAGTCGGTGTTTACAGGCAGCTGCTGTGTCTTCGCGTTAGCAGGTACCCCAGGACCCCGTACAAAGAGGGGTACGTGAGCTGACTCCTCATACGGGCGATTCTTCCCTTTTGGTGTGCGATGCTCGCCTTGCTCGAAGCCGTTATCTGAGGTGAAGAATATGAAGGTGTTATCGAGCTTGTCAGAGGCCTCTAGTTCTTGGATGAGCGAGGCGACCATATCGTCGACGGCTAGCATGCTCTCCAGGCGCTGGCGATAGTAATCGTCAATTGTAGAGGCTTCGTCGTCGGAGAAGCGGCTGAGGTTCCTGACGAAGGAGGGCTTATCCGAGACGTCCTCTTCATCGAAGGAAGGGGGGTGAGGGATCTCCTCATCCGCGAAGGTACCCTTGTGCCGTTCGGCAGGCGTTGCGGGTCCGTGAGGTGCTGTCGGAGCCACGTACATGAAGAAGGGTTTTGAACCGGACGAGGCCCGACGAACGAAATCCGTTACCTCTCCAGAGAGTACGTCGGTGAAGAAGTCCGCGGTATCGTTGCCGTAAGAGACGACCTCGCCGTTCTCGTTGATCCTGTAGTTGTATAGCTTTTGTCCGTCCAACTTGCCGTACCACTCGTCCCAACCGGAGGGTACATAGCTTGGGTCCTCGTTGCCGGGATAGCCGTTTAGATACTTGCCGAAAAGTACAGTGTTGTAGCCGCCCTGTTGCAAGCGGGTAGCTATGGTGTTCTTCTCAAGCCCCTCAGAAACGAACTTTTGAAATCCGCCGTCCGGAGGATTGTTGCTCCTTACGTCGTGGTTGTGATCGTAGAGGCCGGTGAGGATGGTTGTTCTAGAAGGACAACACACAGGGTGGCTGATGAAACTATTTTCAAAGGATGTGCCCTTTTCGATCAGCTCAGAGTTTAGGGTAGGCATCTTCTGAGCAGAGGCATAGTCTAAGTCGTCGGCGAGGATGAAGATGATGTTGGGCTGAGTGGTAGTAGAAGAAGTAGAGGACTCTGCTCGTTCGCCCGAGCACGCAGAGGTAAGGAGGGCCGCCAAACACACCAGGAGCCCGAAGAGCACATATCTGACCCGAACTGTATTGCCCGTTCTTCTTAGCATAAGGGGGATGCTACACATTAAGAGTTGCATACCCCCTGCTTGCTCGTCGCTGACGCTATAGAGAAGACTGCCATCAAGATTCCAGGGAGCAGCCTAGCTCCTGAACGCCCCTTGGTTGATCCTAAAGCCCCCTGAAACCCCTCCAAGGCTCAGCCACCAGCCCCGCTGCTCGGTAGTAAACAACCCCACTGGATCGATGGCCTCCACCCTCTTGCTGACTCCTCTACTACTGAACCCAGAACGCCCCCTCATCATTCTGGGCCGTCTCTCCAGAATGCCTCCTGATCATACCGGGCCGTCTCCTTCCCCGAGGAGTCGGCGAGTTTCACTGCCAAGTCGAGGTCTTGGGTCTTGCTCCCCAGCTTCGTCATGATGTGGGTTGCGGTACCATAATCGTTGACCGCCGTCAGCTCGCGTTCCTCACCTGGTGCAAGCTCCAGCTGCTCTTTTACCAAGGGCGTGTTGACCTTTGCACGATGATCCATAACGTACGCGTTAACATTGACCTGTTGGGGCTCGTCGGCGGCGTTGGCCACAAGGAGGCTGTACTTATCCCCCAGGTTGGTCGTGGGCGAGGTCGCCTTCCACTTGACCGGCAGCCCGGGGCCGGCCTGCGCCTGGCCGGGAACTAGGAAGCCGAGGGCCACCGCCAGCACGGGCACGACGAGCACCGCTGCGATGCCACCCACAAGCACCCACCGCCGAACCCCCGCGAAGGATCCGGCGACCCAAAACGCGGCCGTCACCAGGAAGAGGGCCTCTACCGCCTTGGTGACTACGCCCACAGGCTCGAGGAGCTCGGTGGAGTGTGCGCTCGGCACACCGGGAAGCCCGACCGTGCCGGCGACGAAGTACGTCACGTACGCCCCCCCAGCTACCAGTGCCCCTAGCGCCCAGCCCCAACGCTTCCCCAGATAAATGCCAACAGCTGCCGCCATCGCGCCTATGAAGTTGGCGATGAACAGCGCCCCCAGGTAGGGGGTGGTCTCTAAGTGTTCGGAGGTCAGTACCAGGTGAAGCTGGCCCGCCAGGAAGATCAACCCCGCCCCCGCCACGGTGGGCACGTCCGGCCTCTGGCCGGTCTCCACTGGTATGATGCCCGGGCCTCTAACACTTCTACTGTCTGCCAACAGAAAACCTCCTCTGCGGTATGAGTTTATCTGTCCGGTTCCTCAGGCCTTCTTCTTCCCCTGCTGGATTAGGAATGCGCCTTGGTCATAGTGAGCGGTTTCCTTCCCCGAGGAGTCGGTGAGTTTTACCGACAGGCCGAGGTCTTGCGTCTCGCTGCCTAGTTGCGTCATGAAATGCATGCCCCTGCCATAATCGTTAACCGCCGTCAGCTCGCGCTCCTCACCTGGTGCAAGCTCTACCTCCTTGTTGATCATGGTTGTGGAGGTTTTCGTACTGTGGTCCTTGATAGCGGCGTTGACCCCGACCCGCTGGGGCTTACCGCTGGTGTTAGTCAGGAGGAGGCTGTACTGGTCTCCCGACTTGGTCGCGGGAGAGGTCGCCCTCCACTTGACCGGCAGCCCAGGACCCGCTTGCGCCGGTCTAGGAGCCAGAAAGCCGAGGGTCACCGCCAGCACGGGTACAACGACCACTGCCGCGATAGCACCCAGCAACACCCACCGCCAGAACCCCCTGAAGGACCCGGCGACCCAAAACGCGACGATCATTAGGAAGAGGGCCTCGACAACCTTGGCGACGGCGCCCGCGCCGGGAAACGCCAAGGCTGTGCCGGCGGCGAAGTACGTCACCGACGCCAGCGCGGCGACCAGGACACCTATAGTCCAGCCCCAACGGCGTCCCCAGTAAGCGCCGATGCAGATGCCAACAGCTGCTGCCATCGCGCCTATGAAGTTGGCAACGGCCAGCGCCCCCAGGTAAGGGGTCCCTTCGAAGTGTTCGGGGGCCAGGACCACGTAGATCGAGGTGGCGACGAAGATCAACCCCGCCCTCGCCAGAGTGCCCACGTTCCACCTTTGGCGGATCTCCGCCGGCGTAAGGCCCCCGTTACTAAAGCGGCCAACGCTTCCAGCACTCGCCAACAGGGAACCTCCTTCACGGTTTGGCCATCCAATACTATGTACCTTAGCCTCCGGACCTCACCGTAGCTTTCCAACCTTAAAGGAACCTGAGAGAACATTAATTTTTGTGTTAAGCCTTCGTACAGCGAACACAAACACAAGACGTATGCCCAGCTACTCCCTACCAGGCCGATACTACGGCGGATAAAATTGGCTCTTATGGAGAGCAGGCGACCCCGGGTGCTGGTGGTCGACGATGAGCGGCACATCGTCGACCTTGTTGGCATGGGCCTGGAGGGGCGGGGCATGGAGGTAAAGGGGGCCCTAGACGGCGACGACGCCCTCAGAGCGCTGGAAGAGTTTCGGCCTGACGCGGTGGTGCTGGACCTTATGCTGCCCGGCCTCTCGGGCTTCGAACTGTGCCGAAGAGTACGGATGAGCAGCAACGTCCCGATCCTGGTCTTAAGCGCCCGAAACGAGCTGGAGGACAAAGTGAGCGGCCTCAACCTGGGGGCCGACGATTACCTGACTAAGCCCTTCGCCTTCGAGGAGCTGGCGGCTCGGGTGGTTGCCCTCCTGCGGCGCAGTGGGGTCTCTACAGGCCAGATCTTGTGCTACGTGGACCTCACGCTAGATCAAGCCAGCAGGGAGGTGAACCGGAACGGGCGCAGGATAGACCTCACCGCCCGAGAGTTTGCCTTGTTGCGCTTCTTTATGGAGCACCCCCAGCAGGTTCTCTCCAAGACCCAGCTGCTCAACGCCGTCTGGGGCTACGGTTACGTGGGCGATTCCAACGTCGTGGAGGCGTACGTCTCTTACCTCCGGCGTAAGCTGAACGCACCAGGCCAACCCGACCTGATCCAGACCGTACGCGGTTCGGGGTACCGGTTAGGGGGGTAGCGCCTTGCCTACGCTTCGATGGCGGCTGACGCTCTGGTACGGGGGAATGGCTGCGGTGGTCCTTATCCTCTTCGCGTCGGTATTGTACGTAGACGTTAGGGCCTCGCTTATTGCTGCCCGGCGGGCGGACGTCAAGGACGCGGCCGCCTCAGTCAGCCAAACCCTGGAAGAGACCGGCTCCCCAGCTTCAGCAGTCGGGCAGATAAGGTGGCAAAAAGCACAGGCGGTTATAAAGGACGCTGACGGCAACGTGCTGGCCGCAACATCAGGTGCTAAGCACCCTCCCCAAAACGTCCCCTCCGACGCCGTCTACCCGCAGGTTCAGCAGGACGGGCGCTACCTCGCTACAACCTTTAGCTCTCAGACCCTCCCCGATGCAACCGGCGAGGTCTACTCGGTGCTGCCCACAACCGAGCAGCTGGTGCTCCGGAGGCTCTCTCTGACAGAAATAGCTGGGATAGTGGTGGCCCTGGCGCTAATGGTAGGCCTCGGGCCCGTGCTGGCGGGGCGAGCCCTGAGGCCACTCAAGAGCGTGAGTACCGTGGCCAGAGAGCTCCGCCGGGGAAAACTGGGGAGTCGGGTGAATCTACCGAAGCTCAAGAGGCGACAGGACGAGATCGGGGAGGTAGCGGCTTCGTTCGATACGATGGCCGAGAGCTTGGAGAGGCTTGTCGAGGCTGAACGCGAGTCAAAAAAGGCCCTGCAGCGCTTTGTGGCTGACGCTTCCCACGAGCTCCGCACCCCCTTGGCCACCATCCTCGGCTACCTGGACGTACTGAACGAGAGCGGAGACACAGACCCCACTGTCCGCCACCGAGTCCTCAAGGCTGTAAGGGAGGAAGGCGGCCGGATGGCTCGCGTGGTGGAGGATTTGCTCGTCCTGGCACGTCTCGATGCTCAGCGGGAGGTGTCTGCTGAGCCTGTGGATTTAGTCGCACTAGCACGCGAAGCCACCGAAAATCACCCGACACACAGGATCGAATTCGTCGCACCCAAGCTAGCGATCTTGGTACTTGCCGACCGAGAGGCTCTGAGACGAGTGACCTCGAACCTGCTCTCCAACGCCGTGAAGCATACGTCCCCCGAGAAGAAGATCGTGGTCTCGGTAGACCACGAAGGTCGGGAAGCCCTCCTACGCGTCGCCGACGAAGGAGCGGGCATCCCGGAAGAAGCCTTACCCTACGTGTTCGAGCGCTTTTACCGCGCCGAGAGCTCCCGGGCGGGTGAGGGCTCAGGGCTAGGGCTGGCTATAGTCCGGGAGACCGTCGAGGCGTTTAAAGGGCGGGTTGAGATTCAGAGTGTCCTAGGAAAGGGCTCTACCTTCACCGTTCGCCTCCCGCTCCTAGAGAAAGCTCCGGAGAAAGAGAAGCTCTTGGAGAAAAATTAGCTCCCTTCAAGCTTCGGCGCCAACCGTCGAACTCTCCCTCGGCTCAGATGTTTTCGGCAGACCCATAGGAGGTAGGGACTTCGAAAACGTTGTGAAAAATAGTCCGTTTGGGTCATGCGCTGGCCTTCCGACTGTCTTATGCTCCCCAACCGTAACGCTGCTAAATTGGGTGGTTGTAAGTACTTTCTGGGAGGATGGGAGAGAGGAGACGTCGATGCGAGCCATCGAGCGTATCGCTGAGCACTACAACGTTCAGGAGGTGCTGCTCGGTAATATCCTTTCCTAGTCGAATCCAACCTTGATAGGGGACGGGGGTGTCTAGGTGTGGCGTGCTGTTCCAGCGTTTTATTCTAGAGTGAGACAGAGTTTGGCGGACAGAGGAGGGGGTACGCTATCGCCGGGTAACACGAAGGGAAGGTAAGGCCACGATGAACAACCAGCAGCCGACGAGCGCGGCTAAAAGCCAGACCGAAGATGGGGTGTCGTTGGAGGCCTACGACTCCATGAGCGCCGAGGAGATCGTCCGCAAGTTGCCAGAGCTCAGCCCCACGCAGGTCGAGAGGCTATGCCGCTACGAGAAGGCTCACAAGAAGCGCAGAAGCCTCCTGAGGTACTTCGAAGGCAGGATCGGAAGCGCCGCTGCTACGGCCACCAGCGGACGGGAAGACCCGCCGCCGGGCGAGGAGAGGCC
>DASQSI010000251.1:0-2960 GCA_035642415.1 Rubrobacteraceae bacterium | reverse complement strand
CTAGCTGCGAGTCGCTCAGATCCACGCCCCATTGGTTAGCTTGGAATCTCAGCTGCTCGAGCTCTGGCGTGAGGCCTAGGTGTTTCACGTGAAACGAGTAGCGTGACAAATGTTTGCGTTCACAAACATTTGTCACTGTGCTGGAAGTCTGAGCTGGCGGTATCGTTTCACGTGAAACATCTAGGCCTCACGCCAGAGCTCGAGCAGCTGAGATCCCAAGCTAACCAATGGGGCGTGGATCTGAGCGACTCGCAGCTAACGGTGATGGGCAACTATGCTAAAGTACTCGATAGATACGAGGCGGCGAACGTTATGGGTACCAGAGACGCTACCCGGATAATCCTTGAGCATTTGATTGACGCTCTAAGTTGCTACCTGGTCCAGGATTTACACCGGGCTAGCTCTCTCATAGACGTAGGAGCCGGAGGAGGGCTACCTGGGATCCCGTTAAGCATCGTGCGTTCCGACCTTCGCGTGACATTGCTGGAAGCCGTTGGGAAAAAAGTCCGCTTTCTCAACTATGCGCGTGCAGCACTGGGCCTCACCAATCTAGAGGTGCTCCACGCACGGGCGGAGGAGGCGGCGAAAAATCCCGCCTATAGAGAAGCTTTCCAAGTTGCGAGCGCTCGGGCGCTCGCAACCCTGCCGGTGGTAGTAGAGTACTGTGCCCCCTTAGTACGCGTCGGAGGTACCATCCTCGCGATGAAAGGAGCGCTGGCACAGCAGGAGCTGTCAGTAGGGGTAGCGGCTGCGCGCAAGCTGGGGGTGGAGTTCCGCGAGGTGCGAGAAGTAAAGTATCAAGAACACCTCCCGCAAAAAGAGCGCAATCTAGTGGTCCTCGATAAAGTGGCCGCTACCCCCGGAAGGTTTCCCCGCAGGGTAGGGGTGGCGAAAAAACGGCCGCTAGGAGTTTAAGCGGGGAGAAGAACCTGCACACACGCTGTTAGACTACCAGGTATTGTGGTCACAAGAGGGCTACCCCAGGGCGTTGCGCTGTTCCAAGACTTTGGGCAAAAGCCACAGCGAGCCGCGAGACAGACATGCTAAGATGCCTACGGTGGCTACCGTAATCGCCATAGCGAACCAAAAGGGCGGAGTTGGCAAAAGTACCACCGCGATCAACCTAGCCGCCTTCCTAGCGGAGCTAGGACAAAAGGTCTTGATCGTGGATATGGACCCTCAAGGCAACGCGACCAGTGGCCTGGGTATTTCCACGGGGGGCGACGGTTGCATGTACGACGTCCTTCTAGACGGTAAGCGCCTCGAGCAGGTGGCAGTAAAGACCGAAGTCGAAAACCTTGAGGTTGCGCCTGCTACCGTTAACCTCGTAGGCGCGGAGGTGGAACTCGTCTCTACGCTGGCACGAGAATTCAAGTTAAAGCGTGCTCTAGAGAAGTTGCCACCCGAGGCTTACGATCGCGTACTGGTGGACTGTCCCCCATCACTGGATCTTCTTACCCTAAACGCGCTCACCGCCGCGGACGAAGTTCTGATCCCCATACAGTGCGAGTATTACGCCCTAGAAGGCCTTACGCAGCTTATGAGAAGCATAAGGATGGTGCGGGAAGAACTAAATCCAGCCTTGAAAATCGGAGGGGTACTCTTGACCATGTTCGATACTCGCACCAACCTAGCACACCAGGTCGTCGAGGAGGTGCGTACGTTCTTCGGAGATCAGGTATTTCACACGGTAATACCCCGTAACGTAAGGCTGAGCGAGGCGCCCAGCTTCGGACTGCCGGTGACCTTATATGCTCCAAAGAGCCTAGGCGCGGAAGCCTACGCTGCTGTGGCGGAGGAGGTCTTAAGCCGTGGCGGGTAAGCGGGGGTTAGGGAGGGGACTATCGGCGCTGATATCGGCCGGGGACAGTGTTGGGGGACTACGGTTTGAGGAAGTACCCGTCTCGGCGATTCGGCCGAACACCCACCAGCCTCGCCGCTCTTTCTCAGAGGCAAGCATAAAGGAGCTTGCAGCCTCCATACGTGAGGTAGGTATCTTGCAACCGCTCGTGATCAGGTCCACAGAGAGTGGTTTCGAGTTGATAGCGGGGGAGAGGAGGCTCAGGGCCGCAAGAGAGGCAGGCCTCGACCGGGTCCCGGTTCTGATACGCGAGGCCGCGGAAAGCGAGTCGATGGAAATGGCCCTTGTAGAGAATCTGCAGCGGGAAGACCTCAACCCCCTGGAAACCGCGGCCGCGTACCAGGCTTTGATGGACGGCTTTGGATTCACAAAAGACCAGCTTGCCCATCGGTTGGGGAAGAGCCGAGCCGCGGTTTCCAATACGCTACGTCTTACACGTCTGCCAGACCCCATCCGCCTAATGGTGCTGGAGGAGCAGCTGTCGGAGGGACACGCCCGCGCGTTACTCGGCCTGGAGACCGAGGACCACATGCTTCGTGTAGCCGAGAGGGTGTGGGCCGAGAAGCTCTCCGTGCGGAGAACAGAGGACTTGGTACGGGAGGAGCTTTCAGGTAGGCTATCGAGCCCGGAAGAAGCAGGGGAAAAGCTCCCCGGAGGGCAGGAAGTAGCCGATCAATACGACGATGCTGCGCGTTTGATAGGGGAAATCCTGAGGTTGCCGACGCGCGTACGAGCGTTACGTAAAGGGGGGAAGGTCGAAATACGCTTCCGCCAGGAAGAAGAGCTGGAGTCGCTGCTCACCCTGCTCATGGCTAACAGCAGGAGGGGATAAAGTCTGATAAGCACCGTTTTTAACCCAGCGTCTAACACATCTTCGCCCAGCAAACTATGTATGACCCGCTAAGCAATCTGGCCCAAAGCTAACGCATCCCCGACGCCGCTGGTCTGAGGACGTAGCTGCGCTCTAGAAAGAGGGCGTATGACCACAAGGGTAGAAAGACAGCGGGCACGCCGGCAGCCCTAATTACGATCCACTTGTTCTGCCTAAGGTCGATACTCTGAACGTTGCGGAAAGTCGGAATTACCGGGGCGCCAGTGG
>DASQSI010000250.1:0-4268 GCA_035642415.1 Rubrobacteraceae bacterium | reverse complement strand
TCTCCTCGGGGACGACGCTTGGTGCGGAGTACCCCAGGCTGCCGGGGACATAACCATGAGCGCGTGGGGGCTCCTCCACGGCTTCCTCGTCTTGAATATCGTTGGGCACGATCACGCAGGTCACCGTTCGCTGGTCCTTGGCGATCCGTAGCGCCCGGTCGATGAGGTTCGGCAGCTGCGCGGGCACGGTGAGCAGCTGCACGTACTCGCTGGCCACGTCCTTGAACAAGGTGGTCAGATCTACCTCCTGCTGATAGTGGCCGCCCAAGGCGCTTCGCGCCTGCTGCCCGACTATCGCCACCACAGGACGGTGGTCCATCTTGGCGTCATAGAGCCCGTTCAAAAGGTGGATAGCCCCTGGGCCCGAGGTCGCCAGACAGGCTCCTACCTCTCCGGTGAACTTGGCGTGGGCACAAGCCATAAAGGCCGACATCTCCTCGTGGCGCACGTGGATCAATTCCGGGTTATTGCCGGCCCGGTTTAAGGCTCCCATGATGCCGTTTATGCCGTCGCCCGGGTAGCCGTATATACGGCTTATACCCCAAGCCCTAAGCCGCTCCAGCAGAAAGTCCGCTACAGTCTTGCTCACAAAAATCCTCCTCTAGTCGCTGCTCGCGTACGCGATGGTGCTCAAGAGCGCGTTCTCGGCCTGGCGCGAGTCGAGCCGAGTGTGCTGCACCACAATCGGCACGTCTGCCTCGATGACGCTCGCGTAGTCGGTGTCGGTCGGGATCGGCTCGGGGTCTTTGAGTTCGTTGAAGCGCACGTGCTTCGTGCGCCGGGCAGGCACCGTTAGTTGGTAGGGCCCTACGGGCTCCCGATCCGAGAAGAAGACCGTGACCTCGACGTGCGCCTCCTCGTCCGAGGCGTTTAGCAAGCACGCTGTTTCATGGCTTATGAACTGCGGCTCGGGGCCGTTGCTCCAGCCGGGAATGTAGCCCTCGGCTATGGCCCACCGCTTTCGTCCGAGCGGCGAATTCATCGGGCTTCCTCTGGCGCATCCCACGAAGTGCGAAGCCTAGCTTCATTTAAGGTTGCGCCCCCTTTGTCTTGCTTTGGAGTTTTTAGGACCGGTGGAGGGAAGAAGAAAAACAGCTGAGACATTAGAGCACCGCCCTTCTCGGTTCTTTTCTTGTATCAATTTGCTTATACCCGAGCCTAGCGAGCGTTCTGTAAGCACCGGTTAGGAAAGCGTAAGGTTATGGTTAAGATTCCCCCTGCTCGCTTTCGAGGTCTTCGAGGGCAAGCGTGTCTCCCGACCCTCTCGGGGATCACCGACGTAAGACTTTTCTTTTTATCGCTTGTGCTACGACTGCCTGCGCATCGGTAGGGGCCGAGACGAGAAAGCTCGCAGCACGGAGCGATAAACTCGAGGCCCTAATAGCGGCCGTAGCCGTCGGGGATGCCCTCCTCGTACAGCGTGAGCTCCACGAACTGGTCCCAGTTGGAGGCTATCTTCCGGGCCATCTCCTCTTCGTCCGCGCGGATCGTGCGAGCCATCTCGGCGGTCCAGGGATCGCCCGCCCGATCCGCCAAGCGCTCTAGCAGCTCGTAGGAGGCTATCTCCATGTGCTCGGTTACGTACCCGTCCCGGGCGTTCTTGCCTGCCCTGTCGCCGCGCAGCCGGTCGGTAACGCCCTTCGCCAGTGACCCCGCTATCGATTCGACCTCCTTGCGCCTCGAGGTACCCCTCCCCAAGGCTTCGAGCCGCTTACGCAGCCGCCGCTCGTGTTGTTCGGTCTGCGCTTTGTGATGCCGGAGCACTTCGAGGATCTCGGGATCGCCGGTGGTGGAGATCATCGAGTCGAGCATATGTAAGACGCTTCGCTCCATAGCGTGGGCGTCCTCGATGTAGTCGGTGAGTTTCTCCCGCAACTTGTCTTGTGCCATGTACCCTTTCTCCTTCCTACTAGGTTCGCTGTTCTTGTGTCCGTGTCAGCTTCACGACCCTCCCCAAACCTCCTCTCCGCGTGCAGAAGGAGCTGCGCTACCCCCTACGTCTACCGCAGGAGGATCTCAAACCTGGATTAAGGAAGGGTTAAGGGGCCGTGAGGGGTCGGTTAAGCCAGCCTTCTTTCGAGATTAACGAGCAGGGATGAGGTTCGGCTGGGTTTGATCACAAATCCTCAACCACCATTTATCGCAATACACGAGAATTAGCTGCAAGGATGCCTGTCTCACACAAGCGGCAATCCAGAAGAGCATAGCCTGAATGACTCGGGAACTTTCGGCGTCTAGTTGCGCGCTACCAGCGACGAGCAGAAAACTCCTGGGCCTAAGACACCTCGGGTGTACCGTCATGCTGCTTTTAGGTGCTTGTGAGGCAAGCTTCGGAGATGAGCGGGGCCGTGTAGGGCCACAGGATACAGGAACTCTGGCACACCGCGGATCCGCCGCTAGCAGTTTGCAACCCCTGTGAGGCCGACGCTCTTGTGCTGAGGGTGCCTTGCGCAGCTACCCATGGGCCACGGCGATCAATCCCGCGATCCCGATTACGTACAGGATGAGTACCAGCAGCGAATCTATGCCCATGCGCAAGATGCGCAGTCGGGGCCTGAAGATGAGCCCGTAGAGGTAGATGGCCGTGAGCAAGGCCCCAAGCCCGGTAAGGTAAATGTCCGTTTTCTGGGCCTGCGGCAGCGGGGCCAATCCGGAGAGCAAACTCGCCAACAGGAACAGCACCGGAAGGAAGGAGTTACCCCCGAAGATGTCGCTAAACGCAAGCTTGTAATCTCCGAGCTTGACAGAGGCGAGCCCGGTCGAGACCTCCGGGAGCGCGGTGGAGGCGGCGAGGAAGGTGGATCCGAACAAAACCCCGTTCATCCCGATGTCTCCGGCTATGCCGTTGCCGCTCTCCTCGAGCCCCACGCCGGCCACGAGCGTGACGACGGCCGCTACCGCAAAGACTATAGCCGTTCGCGTGGTGCTTGCCCCCTTATCTTTGGCATCCTGTTGCTTTTTGGTTTTGGCGATACCGTGGGGTTCTTCCTGTCCTCCTGGGGCATCGCCCTCCTCTTGCCAAGGCAGGCCGCTACGAGCTTTGCTTATAAGCCATAGGCCCACCACCCACAGCGCCGTAATCAAGAGGGCCGCGGGGGAGACGTGTGCCACGATGAGCCACGACGGCAGCTGGCTGCCCATGACCGTGACCGTAAGGATGGCCATCAGCAGCACGCCCTCGAGCACCAGCATCAAGGAGGCTGCCCGGTAGGTCAGCGGTTCCCTTCCCCGTACCCCGAACACGTCGAGGACCACCAGCACTACGGTCTGGATGGCGATTCCTCCCAGGATGTTGCCGATGGCGATCCCGATGTTCTGGCTCAGCGAGGCGCTCGCGGTGATGGCGAGCTCGGGTAGGTTGGTGGCGATCGTCAGGAGAATCAGGCCCCCGAGTGCTTGGCCTAGGCCCAGGCGCTCGGAGAGCACGTCGGTGGTATTCGAGAGCCTTATGCCCGCTATCCACACGGCTGCCGCAGCGCCAACGAAGATAAGTATCAAGATCGGCAGGGACAATGAATTGAGCAAGGTCGTTCCTTTCTTGTTAGTATCGCTCTTATATTCTCTTGCCCAGCTTGTGTAAGGGTCCTGCGTCCAGACGGTTAAGGTTTCGTAAAGGTTCGATTAGGAGCCGGGCACTATCCTGTGTAATAGTGCAACCGCCACCCGCTGAACGACATACAAAACGGCCACCATGGCCAGGGCCAGCACGAATATCAAAAGCGTCTTTGCCTGCTGAACCCGGAAGGCGAAGATCAAGGAGGTGGAGACCGCCGGTGGGTGCACGATGCCCAAGAGGATCAGTACCGTGATGGTCAAGCCCATGGCTACCGCACCAGAGAGGTAGCCCTCGCCAAAGACCAAGAAGGTCCCGAAACCTACGAGCGCGGCCGTAACGTGAGCGGGGATCATCACCTTTGCTTCGTTCATCCCGTTCTCAGGATCCTGGTAGATGAGAAAGGCACTCGAAGCCAGGGAGGCGAACAAGAAGGTCTGCCGAGAGAATACCTTTAGCGCCAAGAAGACCCCAACGACTGTTAGGGTAGGCAGGGCGGCCAGCACCAATTCCCCCTTGATTCCTCCTCTGCGTGGCGCTCGTTGGCGAACAGACAAGTCTTGTTACTCTTTTGTGGCGGTTGCTTATATGCCCTTTATTGGAGATGAAGTGTGGCACGTATTCGCGCGAAGCTCGAGGCCCCTTCGCTTTTAGGGTAATAAAAGATCAGGGCTGCTACGCGTCGGCCTCGTGGTGCCGGTGGGTGTTACTATGA
>DASQSI010000249.1:0-2532 GCA_035642415.1 Rubrobacteraceae bacterium | reverse complement strand
CCTTATCGGCGGACGGGATCGGTGGCGCACCATGCCGTGGACAACCATCGCGCTCGGGTTGGTCGTCGGGCTGGGGGCGGTAGTGAGCGTGTTGCTGATGATCGTGCAGCCGGTAGTGGCTGGCGCGTGGTGCACGCTCTGTCTGGCTTCGGCGTTCGTCTCGCTCACGCTTGTCGGGTCGGGCTTGGAGGAGCTGGTGGCTACACTTCAACACCTGAAGCGGGTGCACGAAAACGGGCGTTCGGCCTGGCAGGCATTGTGGGGGTTGGGCGAGGAGGGGGTATCGGTACGGGCTTCCCGGAAGGGAAGTGGCTAGGCGATGTGGGCCCGGGTCTTCGGCTCCGTGCTCGGTATCTGGCTGATGGCGGCCCCTGCCGTCCTCGATTACGCTGAGCCGGCCCAAACCAACGACCGCATAGTCGGACCCATCGTCTTCGGCTCCGCTTTTATCGCCCTCTGGCAGTTGATGCGGCCTTTGCGCTGGCTCGAGCTCGTCGGCGGGGCCTGGCTCCTTGCGGCGCCCTGGGCCCTCGGGTACGGAAAGGTGGCGATAATCAACAGCCTCATCGTCGGGGTTTTACTCATAGTGCTAGCGTTTCTGGGTGGTAAGATCAGCAAGCGCTTCGGTGGAGGATGGGCATCGGTTCTAAAGAGCGAGGCTCACGATCAGCAATGAGCGTATGGGTCACACACCCTGCGTCGGTTGTAGGCCGGCCACCCCTTTTGCCCCTTCGACCTGTCGAGGACCTGTATGCCTGAACGCTCCCCTTACCCTCCGATCGCCGATTACGCCCTTATCAGCGACTGCCATTCGGTGGCTCTCGTCTCCAAGAGCGGCTCAATAGACTGGTGCTGCATGCCCCGGATAGATAGCGACAGTTGCTTTGCGCGCCTGCTCGACTGGGAACAAGGCGGATTCTGCTCCATATACCCCGAAGAGGAGGTAGTGGACACCTCGCGTAACTACGTCGGCAACGACACGCTGGTGCTTGAGACCAGGTTTACAGCGGGCGGCGGAGAAGCCCGCCTGCTCGACTGTTTCACTATGCGCGAGGGCGGAAGGCGAGATCCTCGTCGACAGTTGTTGCGCATCGTCGAGGGAGTCCGGGGGCGCATCGACCTGCACCTGCTGATAGCGCCACGGTTCGATTACGGAGAGCTCAAGCCTTGGCTGCGCTACGAAGAAGCCGATCGCTATAGCATCATCGGCGGGGATAGCGCGCTCATGATCTCCGGAGACCCAGAGCTTACCTCGGCCGGGAACCATGATCTGGAAGCCTCGTTTGCGGTGCGGGCCGGCGAGCGGGTTCGCGTCTCTATTATCTCTGTACACCCAGAGGTTCTGGACTACGATCCACCCGAGGTGCCCCATTCTGACGAGTTGGACCGCCGCCTTGAGGAGACGATTAAGTGGTGGCGCGGGTGGTCCTCTAAGGCCGAGCTCGATGGCCCAGACAGGCCCGGCGCCATACGTTCGGCTATGGCCCTTAAAGGGCTTACCTACGCCCCGACGGGAGCCATCGCGGCCGCCGCCACTACCTCTTTGCCCGAGACCCCTGGGGGGAGCCGCAACTGGGACTACCGTTACAGTTGGATCCGAGACTCCGCCTTTAGCATGCGCTCGCTGGCCCAGATCGGCTTCACCTCTGAGGCCGAGGCTTTCCAGCGCTTCATAGAGCGCAGCGCAGCCGGTAACGCCGAACAGCTGCAGATCATGTACGGCGTGGGCGGCGAGCGCCGCCTAACCGAAGTGGTGCTAGACAAGCTGGAAGGCTACCGCGGGGCAAAACCCGTGCGCGTTGGTAACGCCGCTTCCAACCAGCTTCAGCTCGACGCCTACGGGGAGGTGGTGAACATGGCCTGGCGGCGGTACCGGCGCGGTCACTCTCCCGACGATGACTATTGGCGCTTCCTCCTGGACTTGATCGATACGGCCGCTGAGCGGTGGAAAGAGCCCGACCGCGGGCTGTGGGAAATACGCGGAGAGCCACAGCACTTCGTCCATTCCAAGGTCATGTGCTGGTCTGCACTCGATAAGGGCCTACGTCTCGCAGAAGAGAGCCTGCGCCGAGCACCTGTGAAAAGGTGGAAGAAGACTCGCGACGAGATCCGCGCGGCAGTCGAGAGCGAAGGCTACGACGAAGAGCGCGGGGTGTTCGTCCAGGCCTTTGGAGAGAAGGAGCTCGACGCCGCCCTTCTGCTCCTGCCTAACGTGGGCTTCATAAGTTACAACGACGAGCGCATGATACGCACGACGGACGCGGTCCACGAGGACCTCGACGATGGCGGCGGTCTCCTCTTACGTTACCGGACCGGCAAGAAGAAAGGCGTCAAGGATGGCCTTGAGGGAGAGGAGGGGGCCTTTCTGGCTTGCTCGTTCTGGCTTGTCGAGTGCCTGGCCCACCAGGGGCGGATGGAAGATGCGAGGGAGGTCTTTGACCGAGCCTCCGCTGCCGGTAACGATCTTGGGCTCTTTTCTGAGGAGTACGATACCCAAAACGGCGAGATGTTGGGCAACTTCCCTCAAGGGCT
>DASQSI010000248.1:0-9859 GCA_035642415.1 Rubrobacteraceae bacterium | reverse complement strand
GGAATAAGGGCAGACCAAGACGGCTGTTATAATCTCGGCAGGTTTTTCATGCTAGCGAGAGTGGTGGAATGGTAGACACGCTAGATTTAGGATCTAGTGCCCTCGGGCGTGCGGGTTCAAGTCCCGCCTCTCGCACAACGCGTGTAGCGGTTGCGCAGATCGGGTTGGTCGAGAAGAGCAGGGTGTATGGCGTCTAACGTTACAAAGCTCGAGGACAACAAGGTTCGTATCGACGTTGAGGTTCCCCCAGAGGTGGTCAGGCAGGGTGTCGAGGCGAAGGTCCGCGAGCTAAAGCGTAAAGTCCGGGTGCCGGGGTTCCGTCCGGGTAAAGCGCCCCGGCGCATGATCGAGAATCGCCTCGGCCGGGATCATATATATATGGAGGCGCTGCAGGAAAGCTTGCCGACCTGGTACTCGAGTGCGGTGATCGAGAACAATCTGCACCCGATAGACCGACCTGAGATCCACTTCGATGATCCTTTAGATGAGCAGAAGGGTTTTAAGTTCTCGGCGACAGTCGAAGTACGCCCAGAAGCGAAGGTTGACGAGTATAAAGGCTTGGAGGTACCCCGCCGAGAGGTCAAGATCACCGAAGAGCAGGTCGATGAGACGCTGGAAAAGGTTCGGGAAAAGTTCGCGACGCTCGCGGCGGTCGAGGGGCGTCCCGTCCAAGAAGGTGACTTCGTGATCCTTGACTATAAGGGTGAGAGGATGACGGGCGGGCCTCTGGAGCATGGCGAGGCCGAGGACTATATGCTGGAAGTTGGAAGTGGTGAGCTATTAGAGGACTTCGAGAAGAACCTCATCGAAATGCATGCAGGCGAGCGCAAGCAGTTCGGGGTGACGTTTCCTATGGACTATGACGAGGAGGCGTTGAGAGGGCAGTCTGTCTTGTTCCGGGTATACCTCAAAGAGATCAAGGAAAGGGACCTGCCTCCTCTCGACGACGAGTTCGCTAAGGAGGCGAGCGAGTTCGAGACGATAGAGGAATTCCGAAGTGTGGTGCGCGAGCAGCTGGCGGCCGAGGCCGAGCAGAGGGTCGAAGGTGAGTTTCGGGCACTGGTTCTCGAAGCCGTGGCCGAAAGGGCCGAGGTCGAAGTGCCCGAGGTCATGGTCGAGGATAAGGTCCAGGAGATGGTTGAAAGCTTCGAGCGAAGTATCCGGAGGCAGGGTATAGAGCCAGAGCACTATTATCAGCTTGCTGGGTCGAGCCCTGATGAAGTCAAGAAGCGCGTGTGGGACGATGCCGGCGACGCGGTTAAGAAGGAGCTTGTCTTGGACGCGATTGTGGCGGCGGAAGGCATCGTGAGCGACGAGGCATCGGTTATGCACCAGATCCATCATCTCGCCGAGAGCTCGGACCGATCTCCCGAAGAGATCGTTAAAACCATGCGCCAGAACGGCACCTATAGGCTCCTTGAGGAGGAGATAGCTCGACAGAAGGCACTCGGCTTCCTCGTCGAGAACGCCGTTCCCGTCCCGATATCTGAGAAAGAGGAAGCAGAAGGCTCAGAGAACGAGATCTCATCAGAGGAAGCCGAACAGGATGAGAACCGCAGCGAGGAGGCCGCTTCGTACGTGGCTGGAGGCGTGAAGAACAACGAGGGAGAGGAATAAAGCAATGAGCTATGATCTGCGAGGAGTAATCCCTTACGTAATAGAGCAAAGCCCGCGTGGGGAGCGGGCGATGGACATCTACTCTAGGCTACTCAAGGATAGGATCATCTTCCTTGGTACGCCGGTGGACGACCAAGTAGCTAACGTAATCATGGCGCAGCTTTTGCACCTCGAGAGCGAAGACCCAGAGCAGGACATCAACCTCTACATAAACTCCCCGGGCGGGAGTGTTTCAGCAGGGCTGGCCATCTACGATACTATCCAGTTTGTCAGGCCGGACATCGTCACCACCGCCTTGGGGATGGCAGCCTCGATGGGAGCCTTCCTCTTGGCAGCAGGGACAAAGGGCAAGAGAAACGCGTTGCCCAACACGCGGATACTCCTTCACCAGCCGAGCGTTGGAGGGTTGGCGGGGCAGGCCTCTGATGTGGAGATACACGCTAAGGAGCTGATAATGACCAAGAGGCGCCTGAACGAGATTCTGGCCGAGAACACTGGGCAGCCTCTTGAGAGGATCGAGCGCGACACCGACCGCGACTACATAATGGGTCCCGACGAAGCCATCGAGTATGGCGTCATAGACAATATCATTCGGCAGCATTAGTAGTGGGAGCAACGGCAAAGGGGAGACCGTGAGAGCATGAGGGATCCATCGGACCAGCTGCAGTGCTCTTTCTGTGGGAAGAGCCAGCGCCAGGTCAGGAAGCTTATAGCTGGTCCTGGCGTATACATCTGCGATGAGTGCATCGAGCTCTGTAACGAGATCATCGACGAGGAGTTCTCGGGACCCGAGGTCCTAAAGGACGATGATCTCCCCAAGCCTCGTGAGATCAACCGCATCCTTAACGAATATGTGATCGGCCAAGAGGGGGCAAAGAGGGTTCTGGCAGTCGCCGTTTACAACCACTACAAGCGTATCAGCATGGGCCCTGAATCCTCTGATGGCACTGAGCTTCAGAAGTCTAATATCCTTCTTATAGGCCCCACTGGCTCTGGGAAAACCCTTTTGGCACAGACGCTTGCCAAGATCCTTAACGTTCCTTTTGCCATTGCCGATGCGACAGCCTTGACCGAGGCTGGTTACGTCGGAGAGGACGTTGAAAACATCCTCTTGAAGCTGATACAAGCCGCCGACTTCGATGTCAAGAAGGCGGAGACGGGGATCATATACATAGACGAGATCGATAAGATCGCCCGCAAGTCTGATAACCCCTCGATAACTCGCGACGTCTCTGGCGAGGGTGTCCAGCAGGCTTTACTGAAGATTCTCGAGGGCACTGTCGCTTCGGTGCCACCTCAAGGAGGACGTAAGCATCCGCACCAGGACTTTCTCCAGATAGACACTAAGAACATCCTTTTTATCTGCGGCGGGGCGTTCGGGGGTCTCGAGGAGATCATCCGACGGCGCATCGGTAAGAAGAGCATCGGGTTCGGGAGCAACATGGCAGAGCATATTGACGAAGAGCTGGGTGTAGTCTTTAAGCACGTGCAGCCGGAGGACCTCCTGAAGTATGGCCTGATCCCTGAGTTCGTGGGGCGACTGCCGGTCGTTTCGACGTTGCGAAGCCTCGAAGAGGAGGATTTGATTCGAATTCTCACCGAGCCGAAGAATGCCCTGGTTCGTCAGTACCGGCAGTTTTTCCGCTACGACAAGGTGGATCTAAACTTCACCGACGAGGCACTCAAGGCGGTTGCCGAGCTGGCCTTGGAGCGGGGGACGGGAGCGAGAGGCTTAAGGAGCATACTTGAGGCGGCACTCCTTCCGACGATGTATGAGCTGCCGAGCCGTTCAGACGTGGCCAAATGCGTGGTGGATGCCGATACGGTCCGCGAGGGGGTGCAGCCGACGCTGGTGACCGCCTCGGGGCGGTCGAAATATGCCTACGACGAAGAGACCGCGTAGAAGAGCCGAGCTTCCTTTTGAGCCAAGCGGAAATCCCTAAGACCTACAACCCCCGCGCTACAGAAGGGCGCATCTACGAGGAGTGGGAGCGGACGGGTGCGTTCGAGGCCGACCCAGACCCAGATAAAGAGCCTTATTGTATAGTTCTGCCTCCACCGAACGTTACGGGAGCCCTGCACATGGGCCACGCGCTAAACGGCACCATCCAGGACGCGCTTATACGAAGGGCCCGGATGAAGGGCTACGAAGCTCTCTGGCTGCCAGGTGTGGACCACGCTTCGATCGCGCTGCAGAACGTCGTCGAGCGTAAGATCCTGCGCGAGGAGGGGAACACGCGTTGGGACCTCGGACGGGAGACCTTCGTGGAGCGGTGCCGGGAATTCGCCCTGGAGTCGCGTTCTCTGATCCTCGGGCAGTACAAGCGGCTCGGCGCTTCGTTGGACTGGCGCCGCCTGCGGTACACGATGGATGAGGAATATGCGGATGCGGTTCTTGAGGCGTTCGTCGGGCTGTACGAGGCAGGCCTCGTTTACCGTGGCCACCGTATCACCAACTGGTGCCCCCACGACCGCTCTGCCATAAGCGACCTTGAGGTGAACTACGAAGAAGTAGACGGTAAACTCTACGGTGTCCGCTATCCGTTCGCGGATGGTAAGGGTCCCGGTCCCGACGGCAAGGACTATACCCAGGTCTTTACTACCCGCCCCGAAACAGTATTGGGCGATGTGGCGCTCGTCGTTAACCCGAACGACGAGCGCTACAAGGACCTTGTTGGGCGACGGGTTAGGGTGCCGTTCGTGGAGCGCGAGGTTGAGGTGCTCGCCGACGATTACGTAGACCCGAGTTTCGGAACGGGGGTCCTCAAGGTCACGCCTGCCCACGACCCGAACGACTTCGAGATCGGTGAGAGACACGGCTTAGAAGCGGTTAACGTCCTCAACCCGAATGGTACGATTAACGACAACGGCGGCCCGTTGTTCGTGGGGATGCCGCGCGAGGAGGCGCGCATTGCCCTTGTCGAGGGTCTAGATGCGAAGGGGCTGCTAGGAGAGGTCAGGGAGCACAGGTACAGGGTCGGGCACTGCTACCGGTGCGGAGCCGTAGTCGAGCCATGGCTCTCCGAGCAGTGGTGGGTCTCGATGCGAGAGCTCGCCGAACCCGCGATAGAGGCTTTGAGGAACGGTGAGATCACTGTCTACCCTGATTCCTGGCGGCGGGAGACGATACGGTGGCTCGAAAACCTGCAAGATTGGAACGTGAGCCGACAGCTATGGTGGGGGCACCGGATACCAGCCTGGTACGGCCCGGAAGGGGAGGTGGTGGTCTCTAAAGAATCGCCGGGGGAGGGGTACGAGCAGGACAAGGACGTGTTCGACACGTGGTTCTCCTCTGCCTTGTGGCCCTTCGCGACCCTGGGGTGGCCGCAGAAGACTGAGGACTTAAGGTACTTCTACCCAACGAGCCTCTTGAGTACGGCGCGCGAGATCATGTACCTGTGGGTGGCGCGCATGATCATGGTGGGTCTGTACTTTGAGGACGAGGTCCCCTTTGGGAAGGTTAACGTACACCCGATAGTGCTTGCCGAGGACGGGACGAAGATGAGCAAGTCCAAGGGCAATACCATAAACCCCATAGACCTCTTCGATGAGTATGGTACTGATGCGGTGCGTTTCGGCCTGCTCTACCAGTCTTCGACCCAGGACTTCGCCTACTCCCACGAACGAGCGTCTTTAGGGCGCGGTTTCGTCACTAAGCTATGGAACATGGCCCGCTTTATCTCTAGCTATTCCGTAGATAGTGTACAAACCGAGTCACTAGCAGAAACGTCAACTTCGGATCGCTGGATCCTCTCGAGCTTTAACGAGACGGTGCGCGAGTGCGACCTGCTCCTCGAAGAGTGTGAGTTTGCAGAGGCTATGCGTCTCGTCTACGACTTCGCCTGGCATCAATTCGCCGACTGGTATCTCGAGATCTCCAAAGCTGTACCTTCGACAGAGACCCCACGGGTGTTGCGGGAGGTCTTCGACGGGATTCTGCGCCTCCTGCACCCAATCATGCCCTTTGTAACGGAGGAGATAGCTCACGTGCTCGGAGGGGAGGAATTGCTCATCCGGCGAGCATTCCCAGAGTATAGCCCTGAACTTGAAGACGCCGAGGCGAGACGGGTACTGGACCGGACGCGGCTTGCGGTCTCGGCAGTTCGCTCTTTCCGTGCAGAGTCAAAAGTCGAAGGCAAGCTCGAAGGAAGGGCACCGGAGGGGGTGGATCTCGAGGTGTTCTCGGCTTTGGCTGGGGTGCTGACAGTAGAGGACCTCGATAGCTCGGCCAAGGCGGTGCTCCCGGCGGGGGATTTGGTGGTTGAGGTGGGCCTTTCAGAGGAGCTCAGGCGTGGGGAAATTGAACGCCTAAGCAAAGAGATCGGGCGCGTCGAAGGTGAAGTAAGGCGGGCTGAAGGCAAGCTCTCAAGCGAAAAGTTTGTTGAACGTGCACCCGTCTCCGTCGTCGCAGCTGAGCGAGAGAAACTCGATCGAACCTCCACCCTTCTCGAGACCCTCAAGCAGCGCCTCGACGAGTATCTGTAGAAAGGGGGTGCGTTACTGAGCGTCGTGCCTGTACGCCCCTCCTACGAAGCCGTCTGTGGGGAGCTAGATCGCCGCCGTCGCATCACGCTTGGCTTCGAGCGTATCGTGGCGCTCCTCAGGCTCCTCGGTAATCCTCATCGCTCTTTACGCATAGTTCAGGTCGTCGGCACGAACGGTAAGGGCACAACGGCTGTCGCGCTCGCGGGGACCCTGGAAGCGGCGGGTCGACCCTCCGGAGCTTACCTCTCGCCGCACGTTCTCTCTTACACCGAGCGCGTGATGCTGCGCGGGCGTTTCGTTTCGGAGAAGGAGTTCGCTTCCACAATGAGCGAGGTTATGGAAATCGCGGATGCGAACGATGTGCCCGCAACACAGTTCGAAATTCTTACCGCGGGAGCGCTCGCCCTGTTCCGTGACGCGAGGCTTGAATGGGCTGTTCTGGAAGCGGGGCTTGGGGCACGCCACGACGCGACATCTGCGGCGGAGGCGACGGCTGTCGTGCTAACCAATGTCGGTCTCGACCACACAGAGTACCTTGGCGATACGGTGGAAGAGATAACAGAAGAGAAGCTGGCGAGCTTGAGGCCCGGTAGCGTCCTCATCCTCGGGACCGATGATCCTCAGGTAATCACCATCGCCCGGGAGGTTAGCGCGCGGGTGAGAGCCAGCATCATTGTAGAGCACAAAAAAACGGGAGAGCAACCGTACTACAAGACGGGGAACGCTCCGTATCTAGCCTGCAACGAACTTCTCGGGATGCGGGCAGGGGAGATGCTGCTAGGACGCTCCTTACGGCAGACCGAGCGAGCGACGGTGCGCATGGAACCATTGCCGGCCCGTTTTGAGGTGCACGAAGTCTATGGGGTAGCGGTGGTGGTGGACGGTGCACACAATCTGGAAGGGTTGAAGGCCGCACTTCGAGCGGTTCGGGAGAGGTATGGGGATCGGCCACTGGGGGTGGTGTTCGGGGCTTTGAAGGGAAAAGATGTCGGAAGTATGCTGAGTATTCTTAGAGAGGCTTACGCGTTCGTGCTTACCTGTCCTGCGGACGCTGATGGGCGAGCCTTAGACCCGGGGTGGATAGAAGAGGTATACGCCCCGCAAGATGCCGGAGGGAGGGGAGCCTGGGTAGTAAACGATGCCGTCGTTGCCCTGCGCACGGTCGTGGGGGAGATGGAGAAGGTGGGTGGGGTGGTGCTGGTCACGGGATCTCTGTACACCTGCGCGGGAGTTTTGAGGTGGTTGCGTGGGCGGTAGCCGAAGCTGGAAATTTGCAGGGCTTCTCGTTGCGCTCGCGACCGTCTTTTTCGTCCTTGGTTACTTCGTCGTCTCGAGGTTTATAGCGTCGTGAGCAGAACGGGCTTTCCTTTGCTTCATGCGGACGAGCCAACTATTTTAACAGCTTGTAACTCGGGTTGTAGCTCTTACTGACGTTCGTGTACAAGAATATTGCCGCCGTCAGTGACCGTACGCGCGTATACACCAACTTAGAAGAAGGAGGATGAGGAGATGGAGCAGACGCTCGTATTAGTGAAAGGCGACGGTGTTCAGCGACGCCTGGTTGGAGAGATTGTACGCCGCCTCGAGAACAAGGGGCTGGATATCCGGGCGATGCGGCTTATGGAGGTGAGCCATGAGCTTGCTGAAGCGCACTACGCTGAACACCGCGAGAAGCCTTTTTTCGGAGAGCTTGTGGAATTTATCACCACATCGCCGGTCGTCGCGATTAAGGTCGAGGGCGAAGGCGCGATCAAAGTTGTACGCAAGCTCATGGGCGCGACCAACCCTGCCGAAGCCGCCCCCGGCACCATCCGCGGCGACCTGGCATTGAGTCTTCCCGATAACCTCGTCCACGGCTCGGACTCTCCCGAAAGCGCAAAGAGGGAACTGAAGCTCTTCTTCGGTGTTAAGTAACCGGTGCGATTCATCCTCGCCTCTGAGTCTCCGCGGCGCATAGCTCTGCTAAGGAGAGCAGGCTATAACTTCACGGTCCGAAAGAGTGGCTTCCCCGAAGTCACCCTCGACGATCCGAAAGAGACCGTCGAGACCAATGCCCGCGGCAAGGCTTTGGCCGTTGTGGAAGAATTCCCGGATAAGGTCGTTCTCGCGGCCGATACCATTGTTTATGTACCTTATCTGCCT
This sequence comes from Rubrobacteraceae bacterium, assembly GCA_035642415.1. GTDB lineage: Bacteria > Actinomycetota > Rubrobacteria > Rubrobacterales > Rubrobacteraceae > Rubrobacter_F. The sequence goes on along the minus strand of DASQSI010000248.1, from coordinate 1,615 downwards.
GCTAAAGAAGCGATCCTCGGGCAGGCGAAGAACGAGGAAGACGTACGCCGGATGCTCGGTCTCCTTGAGGGGCGCATACACAAGGTTTACTCTGGGGTGGCGGTGGCGCGCCACGGGGAACCCACTGTGCGAAGCGCAATGACGCAGGTGTGGTTGCGAGAGCTTTCAGAGTCTGAGATCTCTGCTTACGTTAAACTAAAGGAGGGCGTTGGAAAAGCCGGGGGTTACGCCATACAAGGAAGGGCGGCGCTTTTCGTGGAAGGAATCAAGGGCGACTACTCGAACGTGGTCGGGCTGCCGCTCGCGCTCGCGGGCCGCTTGCTCAAGGAGTACGGAATCAGCTGGTACTAAGGCTAAAGCATCTTTGAGCCGTAGGTACACCATAAAGCAACTCCCGCCAGAGCTCAGGCCGCGCGAGCGGTTGCTCGCGGCAGGCCCTTCCGCGCTCTCGGACGGGGAGCTTTTGGGGCTTCTTTTCGGAATCGGGAGCCGGGAAAAAACGGCGGTAGAGCTGGCCGGAGAGGTAATCAGCGAAGCCGGTGGTCTCTTTGGCCTCTATGAGGTGTCTGTACACGAACTTATGCAGCTCAACGGCATCGGGGAGGCTAAGGCATGCATAACATTAGCAGCGGTCGAACTTGCACGCAGGATCAGGCAGGTTCGTAACCCGGAGCGAGCCGTGATATCATCGCCCGCGGACGTGGACAGGCTATTGAGGGGGCGCATAGCCAACCTTGACCGGGAGAACTTTATTGTCCTGCTGCTCAACGCCAAGAACGAGGTAATAGAGACCTCCACAGTTTCGGTAGGCACGCTCTCTTGCTCCCTCGTCCATCCCCGGGAGGTTTTTAAACCGGCTATCAGGGCGAGCGCTGCAAGCATTATACTAGCGCACAACCACCCTAGTGGTAAGGTCGAGCCTAGTAGAGAGGACCGCGAGGTTACGGCTAGGCTCGCAGAGTCTGCTGAGATCCTTGGAATAGAGGTGCTCGACCACGTCATTGTAGGGGACAACTACTTTAGCATGAAAGAACATGGGGTGCTATAGTTCGCGAAGTTTGGAAGCATCCCGGCTAAATAGATGGGGTTAGAAATGGTTGGAGGACTGCTCGGAAGAGATGTGGCGATAGATCTGGGCACGGCTAACACGTTGGTGTTCGTCAAGGGGCAGGGGATCGTCCTCTCAGAACCTTCGGTAGTCGCTATAGACAATAAGACCGATAGGGTAGTCGCCGTGGGTAGCGCCGCTAAGAGGATGCTCGGACGTACCCCCGGCAACATCGTGGCCATGCGTCCCCTAAAGGACGGGGTCATAGCCGACTTCGAAGTCACCGAGAAGATGCTCTCCTACTTCATCCGCAAGGCTCAACCGCAGCGCAGGGTCTTTCGCTCCGTAGTGGGTCCGAGGGTGGTGGTGTGCGTGCCTTCAGGGGTGACAGGCGTCGAGCTCAGGGCGGTCAAAGAGGCGACAGAATCCGCCGGGGCGCGACAGGCGTACACCATCGAGGAACCTTTGGCAGCAGCAATCGGGGCAGGGATGCCGGTCAACGAGGCCCAAGGCTCAATGATTGTGGATATCGGTGGAGGCACCAGCGAGGTGGCTGTGATCTCTTTG
>DASQSI010000247.1:0-12409 GCA_035642415.1 Rubrobacteraceae bacterium | reverse complement strand
ATGGCGGGAAAATCGAAGAGGGCCCGGTTAACGTGCGTTGCACGAGCCCTCATACAGGAGGTTTCCATTACGTGCGGCGAACTCCTTGGCAGATCGGCGGGCTTGCGGTCCTCTGTCCCCAATCGTCGCGAGACGGCCCATCAGTAATGCAGCCTCTGTACTAACAGAGCTACCTTCCTCAACCAGCGAGAGTACGCCTTTTAATCTTCTCCAGCGTCGGCAAAAGGTACTCTCGGAATCTGTCCGGATTCTCAGACATCGGAAAGTGGCCTATTCCCGTCATCAACTCGAACTCCGCGTCAGGGATGCTTCTCGCGGTTCTCTCCGTATCCTGCGGTGTGCACGAGAAATCGTACTCGCCAGTCAGCAGGAAAACGGGACATCTGCTCGTGTCGATATCCGAGACACGTTCGGAGGCATCCCAATCGACGCTGTAAAAATAGGTGTCTCCTTGATAAACGCCCGGAGCTCCCTGCGAGTAGCCCCACCAGGTCTCCCTCCTGAACCTTTCGGGACTCTGTGGTGCCATCAACCCGTAAGTCCAGGTCGCGGTCATCTCACCCCCATGAACTGCGGGATGGTGAGTGTATTCTATAAAGCGATTCTTCGCCGACGCAGTTGCTTCCAACCCAATTACAGCCCGGATCTCATCCGCGTAGCGATAGGCTATCTCAAGCACGATTGCCCCACCCATAGAGCTACCCATCAGAATCGGCTGATCCAGGCCCAGTGCGCGACAGAACTCGATAATGGTAGTTGCGTATCTCGAGGTCGTCAGACGATACTGCGTCTTCCACCAGCCGTCCGGAGGGTTGGAGCGCCCGTGGTACGGCATGTCGAACGCGATAACGCGGAACTGGCCGGTTATCTCGGGGTCGGTCAGGATATGAGAATACTGTCTGGAGTCGGAGCCTGCTGTGTGCAGGCAGACGAGGGGAATACCCTCTCCTGCTTCTTCAAAGTAGATGCGGTTGTCCTGGCCGAACAGATCCAGATGCATGTATCTTCCTACGATCTCTTCGATGTCCGCTTCGTTCTTCTGAGGTCTATTGGTCTCTTCAGAAGTCATTGTCCTTGCCGAGACACGCTCCCCTTCACGAGCAGCGTCTGAGCTGTTCTCTTGTGTGCGGGCCAGCGCCATCAGACGGCTCAGTGCGCGAATGTTCTGCATGGCAACGAGACGGTCTCCGTCGAGCTCTACGTCGTCAACCTGCACGACCATGGCCCAGATATCGTTGTGCATGGGTGGTGGACAAGGAGCGAGGAATCTCTCCCAAGACTCGCGAGAGCCTCGTAATGAGAACTGCCAACTGTCATTGAATGTTATCTCTTCGTCAAGCTTAATGTCCTCAATTTTCCCTCGCTCAACTACGAATAGCATTCGGGTTTCGCCTAGTTCCCACATAAATCTGACGTGCATCAACTTACCCACCACAGCGAACTCTGGGTCGTTGTTTACCCTCTGCTTAAGGCTGTCAGCCCACTTCTTACTTAGAGAACCTACCTTTAGGGTATCTACCATCCGTTATCTCCCTTGATCCGACACTCTCATGTATTAACTACTGGGCTACGTAACTCCTTGCGTATCCACGTCGCCCCCAACCGGGGACTTCTCCTGCTCAGGGAAAGCCTTTAAATCCTGCGAGAAGTCTACGTCTTTGGTTTCAGGTCCCCAAGCCGCTCCAACGAAAATCAGGATACTACCAATCACTAGAAGGACGAGCACCGTGTACTGAGAGGGCATGAACTGCGCCAATCCCGCCTGGTAAAGGGCGTAAAACGAAGGAATTATGACCGCGAGGCTGTAGCCGAGTCCGTATGCTGAAGCCCGCACCCCAGTGTGAAATCTCTCATTGACGTAGGTGGGTCCTACTCCCCATACAGGAGCGGACAGGATCGCTATCCCGATAATCATAAGGGTGACAACAAAGAGGTTCTGAGGAGTAGTGCTGAGGAGCACATAGTATATGGAGGTCGCTCCCACGGCGGCGAAGACAGCCATAAACATGAAAAACGTCCTGCGCCCGGTGCGCTGGCTGATAGCACCCGCAGCCCAATATGCCCCGGTCATCACTAGGCTCATAATTACGAGCGCGATCGTCGCGTTGGTGCTGGAGAGACCAACCTCGGAGGACAGAAGGCCCGGCAGGATCGCGAACACGGGATTGATGATGAACCATAAACCTGACATCAGCACGAAGACCTGCAGGAAGTCCTTGAGGTTCTCTCCTTGGAAGAGCCTCCTCAGCGGCGAACTGGTGTCTCCCCTTGCCTCGGCATCCCTCTTGACCCCTTCCCAGAGCTCGGACTCTGAGACGTAGCGCACGTAGTAGAGCACGAAGGCGAAAGACAGGGCGGCCCCGATGACAAATGGGATCCGCCAGCCCCACTGCACGTACGGCGAGTTGATACCCTCTGAGGGCATTATGAAGAGCAGGATCATCGTGATGACCGAGATACACGCATAGGCGAAGGGAAAGGCGGCAATAATCATGCCCCCATAGTAGCCGCGTTTCTCGCGCGGAGAGTACTCCATCGCCAGTGGGTTCGCCGCACTATACTCGCCGCCGATAAAGACACCATCGACGAAGCGCAGGATAATAAAGATTATCGGCGCGGCTATGCCTATGTACTGGTAACCAGGCATGAGGGCGAGAAGCAGCGTTACCGCCCCGAAACCGCTAATGGAGATGATGGTCGTCCTTCGGCGCCCGATCGAGTCAGCAAGCCCGCCGAAGATCAGTGCCCCCACGGGTCGCCCGATGAGGGCCGTCGCGAAGATAAAGGCCCCAATTATCGTCTTTGTCGTTTCGTCTATTTCTGGGGAGACGAAGTAGATTAAAGCCGGAGCAAGCACCACTATCGGCAGATAGAGGTCGAACATATCGACAAAGAACCCTAAGACCGCCCCACGCACAGCGCTCTTGAACCTCGGATCCGTGCTCCCCACTTCTCGACTATCGGCTTCGATTGCCATACAGTTCTCCCTCCGTCAAAACTCTTGTTGATTGTCAGTTCTTGCTTTCTTGCTACTCCGTTAGCTTTCCAGGCACCTCTCAGTCATCTTTCTATCCGCGCCCCGCCGGCATGCCCCCAGCCACTTAAAGAGCTTCACGTATTCAGGAGGTAAAGAGGACAGTAGCGGTCCTACAAAGCTTCTCTATTCTCATCTGATCCTAGTAATCTCTCCTTTCAGCGTCTGTCCATAGCGAAAGCTTGTATCTATATACTCAAGCTGTACATTAGTGACGATCGCCCCAATGCAGCTTGGTTTTTTCGGCTGTACACGCCAGCTGCACAGACGGCACAAGACCGATCCTGTCCACGTCTATGAAGCAACGATAAAGTCTTGTTCGCCGCAGCTTCAGGAGAAGAGCAAGAATGGCTGCTGGGACTCCACAGAAATTGTTTGAGCGGGTACCTTTCGGCAAAATCGGTAGCCCGGAGAACATAATGAGAATTCGCACGGTCGGTCGATGTGAGGCAATAAACATCATGCGATACGCGCAGCTATCCCTTCTAGCCCTGCTCTTGCTGGAGGATGTCTTTCCATGACTTTAGGGTCATGACCTGGAACGACGTGTTCCGGAGAATCAGCCAGAGTGCGAACAATGTCAAAAGCTTCGTACATCTGCCTTAGGTCGGTAACGACACTGAAGGGTCGATCTTCTTCAATGTTGGCGTAAAAATGGGTGGCGTCGGAAGCTAGGACGACATTGCCTTTAGCTGTGTGTACTCGCACCACTTGGAGCCCCGCCGCGTGACCGCCCACACGGTGTACGGTAATTCCCGGAACGATCTCCTGACTCCCGTCTACAAAGTACACACGTCCTTTAAAGTTTTCGCGTACGAGATGTACGATGTCCGGCACCTCCACGATGTTGCGGAATTGCGTTCTGCCCGCATAGCGGCCGGTCCAGAAAGCCATCTCCTCGGCTTGAACCACGAACGTGGCCTCGGGGAACTTATCGAGGTTCCCAACGTGGTCGTAGTGCAAGTGCGTCACAATCACACATGGGACCCTGGCGCAGTCGATCCCGAGAGTTTTGAGCCCCTCCGTAGGGCACCGAAGGTACTTCCGTTGGCGCCGCGCTCCCACTTCGGCAGTAAAACCTGAGTCTATGATGAGAGTGTGTTGCGAGGAGACAGCAGCCCACACGAAGTAGTCCATCGGCATGGGATAGTCGTGTATATCGTGCCCGTAGAAGTGCTCGCTGCTTTGGGCATCACGCGTAGCATATTTTAAAGCGTAGACTTCGAAGCTCGCGGTCTCGTTAGGCACCTATTCTCTCCGTTCACCCATCAACGCTCGAAAATGTCGCCTAGTCTGTAAGTCGCTACGCGACTTCCTGGTGTTACTAGCAAGGCGCAAGCCTTTACTACCCCATCGTGAAGGGGTCTCGACTCTGGCCGGAGAGCTCGACCCAAACAGACTTTGTCTCTGTGTACTCGTTGACGGCCTCGAGTCCGTTCTCGCGACCGAGGCCGCTCATCTTATAGCCGCCGAACGGAGTATTGAACGAGAGCGTGCGGTAGGCATTGATCCAGACCGTCCCCGCGCGAATGGCGTGGGCCACCCGGTGCGCCCGTTGGATGTCCTTCGTCCAGATGCCGGCGGCAAGGCCGTAATCCGTATCGTTGGTCTGGCGAATCAGCTCCTCCTCGTCCTTGAACGGGATGACAGAAAGGACGGGGCCGAAGATTTCCTCGCGCGCTATCTTCATCCCGTTTTCCACTTGCGCGAAGATAGTCGGCTCTATGAAGTAGCCGTGCTTCAATCCGTCAGAGTCAGGCCGCTTGCCGCCGCATACAAGTGTCGCGCCTTCTTCTTTCCCGGCTTGGACGTAGCCTTCGATCTTCTCAAGCTGCTCCTTGAACGCGACGGGCCCCATCTCAGTCTCCGTATCGAGCGGGTCGCCGAGCTTTATCGTCGTGGCACGCTCGGAGAGCCTCTCGACCAGCTCATCATGCGCCCTGTCTTGGACGAAGAGCCGCGAGCCGGCGATGCACGTCTGGCCCGTCGCAGCGAAGATGCCCGATATGACGCCGTTGTTCGCCGCCTCGAGGTCTACATCGTCGAAGACGATGTTCGGAGACTTGCCACCAAGTTCGAGCGTGACTTTGGCGAGGTGGTCAGCTGCGTCCTTCATCACGCTAATGCCCGTCTGAGTGGAACCGGTGAAGGCTACCTTGTCCACGCCGGGATGGCTTACGAGCGCCTTGCCTGTTGGGACGCCAAAGCCGCTCACCACGTTGAAGACACCCGGCGGAAATCCAGCCTCCTCGAAGAGCTTGCCGAACTCCAGGACCGAAGCTGGGGTCTGCTCGGCAGACTTGACCACGAATGTACATCCAGCGGCCAAGGCCGGGGCGAGCTTGAAGGTCAGCAGCAGGAGCGGCGAGTTCCAGGGTACGATCGCGCCAACCACCCCAACCGGCTCTTTTCGTGTGTAGACGAAGAAGTTGGGTTTGTCTGATGGGATGGTTTCGCCTTGGATCTTATCCGCAGCCCCGGCAAAGTAGTAGTACCACTCTGGCAACGTGCCGAGTTGTCCACGCATCTCCTTAAAGAGCTTGCCGTTATCCGTGCTCTCGATAATAGCGAGATCGTCCGCGTTCTCGGCTATCAGCTCGGCAAGACGGCGCATGAGGCGTGCTCTTTCCGTGCCGGTCATCCTACCCCAGGCTCCCTCATCAAAGGCTTTCCGAGCAGCACGCACCGCTGCATCCACGTCCTCTTGGTCCGCCTCTGCGACGATGGCCCACACCTGTCCGGTGTAAGGGTTGATGCTCTCGAAGGTCTTTCCTGACGCGGCTTGGGCCCACCTGCCGCCCATCAGCATCTTGTACTCACGAACCTCGTCCACGGCCGGACGTTGGATCACACTCATCGACTAGAAACCGCCTTCCCCAAAGCTTACTTCCTTACTCTAGATTATGTACGTACAAATCCTCCATGTCAACCTGCTGGCGCACGCAAGTCTCTCCTCGCTGCGGGTAGTCTCTCCTCTTACGAAAGCTGGGGCGGGACACTTGGAATAGCCAGGCACAGACCGACAGTGAGTTCTCTCGCGGCTGCGTTTGCCGACTACCGCTGTCGACTACTTTATCCTCCGATGGTTCAGTAAGAAGCCCCACCCGATTTAGCGGATCCCAGAGAATGGTGGAGTAGAGGGAGTACGGCCTCCCGGCGCCTCTCCTCTGATCTCTCACCCCGGTATCTCATGTTTTTCAACGAACCAAGACTGTGCTATATCATGAGCCCATATGGCACGGCAGCAGCGCAAAACACCTCTACCCGCCTACAAAGAGCTTTCGCTTAAGCTGCGTGCGGCGATCGAGCGGGGCGAGTTCGAGGATTCCAAGCCTCTACCGACGGAAGCAGAGTTAGGCCGCACGTATCAGATTAGCCGGCACACGGTTCGTCAGGCTTTCCATGACCTTGTAGCCGAGGGGCTCGTCCGCCGGACGCCTGGGAGAGGAACTTTCGTCACCAGCCTCTCCAAGCGGGGTAAGTACTTGCGTTCTATAGGGAGTATCGAGGAGCTGATGTCCTGGCCTGGGACCAGGATGGAGGTACTCGAGCCGGTGAGCATTGTGACAGAACCTGAAGCCTCCACACGGCTCGAGGTGCCGGGCGAGGAGGTCGCTACTCTGCTCGTCAGGCGTTTGTATGAGGAAGCGCCCTTCGTAGTGACCCAAGTCTACCTCCACCCCGAAGTTGGTAAGCAAATGCACGATCAAAAACGTCCGACAGAGCATGACAGTACCGTGCTCAACGTAGTGGAGAGTTTGATTCCTTACCCGGTAGCGTGGGTCAGCCAGAGCATAACCGCGAAGTCGCTGCCCCCGGAGTCGGCCGACTATATAGATTGCGAAGCGGGTAAACCAGCGCTATACGTGGAGCGGATCTACTTCGATGCCGAGGGACGTCCGGTGGAGCTTGCCACCTCTTTCTACAACCCGAACCGCTACTCCTACCGGCTGGAACTACGATGGATGGAGGGCCACTAGAGAGCTTTCTTGCGCTACCATGTGGTCTGGAGCCGACCCTCTCGCATCGCCTGATGGTGGCTCTATATTCGCGACCTGAATAGGATCACATATCTTCCAGGTATTTGTAGACGTAGGTGAAGTCTGCGTCCGGGGAGCGGGCAACGAAGTCCCGCCAGGTCTGCCCTATTACTGTTCCGATGTCGTGGGGGGTGTTCGTAGCCTCTACGATCTCCAGGTATAGGTCCACGTCCTTGCTCATCAGAGAAGCGGCGAACCCGTAGTCGTAGGTCTGTGGAATCACGCTCTGCGGGAACTTGTCGGTGCTGGCGGTGTTGCGTCCGCTGGAGGCATTGATCACGTCGATCGTCTGCTCCATATTCAAGCCTAACCTGGAGCCGGCCAGCACTGCTTCGCTCGTAGCTGCAAGGGCTGTTGCCGACAGAAAATTGTTGAGAAGCTTCATAGTCTGACCGTCGCCCGGCTTGTCTCCCATATGAAAACAGTTCTTCGCGATCACCGAGAGCAGAGGACTGATCTTCTCAAACATTGTTCTCTCTGCCCCTACCATTATGGCCAGTGAACCTGCGCGTGCGCCCGGGACGCCTCCGCTGACAGGCGCGTCCACATAGACTACCTCTGTAGATTCGAGCAGGCGAGCGCACTCCCGGGCCGCAGTCAAACCGATCGTGGAAAGGTCCACAACGATTCGGGCCCGCCTCTCGTCGGAGCGTACGATTTGGGAACATACCGCCTTGGAAGCTTCTCCGTTCGGCAGGCTCATGAACAGCGTCTCAACTTGAGCGACAACCTCTTCCACGGAACTCGCGGCGATAGCGCCGGGTGGCAGGCGCTCCTGGGTACCCGCTGAATCGAACCCGACGATCTTGTGGCCCGCGTCGACAAACCTCCCAGCCATGGGCGCGCCAATGCTGCCCAGACCGATAAAACCAAGGGTCTCTAAGCTCAAACCTCCACTCCCTCTTCCGATAGCACCTTGCGTGCTATGCGGAACGCGTCGACTCCGGCCGGTACACCCGCATAGATCGCCACCTGCAACAGCGTCTCGCGAATTTCCTCTGGAGTGCATCCGTTGCGCAAGGCGCCACGCACGTGGGTCTCGAGCTCATGGGCTCGATTGAGAGCCGAGAGGAGACACAGATTGTTCAAGCTCCTCTGCTTGCGGCTGAGCGTTTCCCGACCCCACACCGCACCCCAGCAGTACTCCGTGACCAGATTCTGAAAATCCCGATCGAAGTCGTCCACGTTCTGCATGGCCTTGTCTACGTATGCATCGCCCAGCACCTCGCGCCTGACCTTCATGCCAATAGAGTAGCGTTCCTCTGACATCCTCTGCTCTCCTCTCTTGTTCGTTTCCTTGTCCGTTACGCAGATGTAATGGCGGCGCGATAGTCTTCTTCGGTGACCTCCTCGAGCCACTCTGTCGCGCCCAGTGAGATAGCGGTGTGGACGAGATAGCTCGTGTCACCTGCTCCATGCCAGTGCTCCTCGTCAGCCTCGAAGAACACCACGTCACCCGATCGTACCCAGGCTCCCTCTCCACTCCGGGTTCGCACGCACCCGAGACCGTGGGTCACGAGCAAGATTTGGCCCTGCTCATGGTAGTGCCAGAAAGTACGACCGCCCGGCGGAAAGAACACGGTGTTGACCCCCACGCCCGGTATATCCTGCAGTATGGGATCGGCCCAAACCTCACCTGTGAACGTGGGTCCACGCTGGTCAGAGGGTGCCTCGGGCATGCGGCCACGGTTTACCTTCATGAGCCTGCCTCCTCGCTCGTTGCTTCTCCGTTTTGCAAGCGGATGCCGCCCGCCAGGTCTCCCAGGCCGTCGACGACTCGGTTAGAGATCTCCTCCTCGTAACCGAGCGCGTTGACCACTTCAAAGGTAGCCAGGCAAGCCGGACCGTTAAACGAGGGTACGCCGAGCCGTGCGATAAAGTCGAGGTAGAGTTTAAGGTCTTTGGCCATCAGCTGGCCGGTGAGCCCACCCTCGAGGTAATCACCGCGTATGATACTCGGGAAGCGGTTCAGGGTGGCGAAGTTTACGCCAGAACTATTGTTTAGAACGTCAAGAAACGTTGCGAGGTTCAGCCCAAACTTGCGCGCGGCCACCATCACCTCGGCTGTTGCAGCCAGGCTCACGCCGTTAAGGAAGTTGTTGAGCAGCTTGGCGACGTGCCCCGAGCCAGTGGATCCCATGTGGAAGACATTGCTACTGAAGTGGTCCAGCACCGGTCGCACCTTCTCCAGCGCTTCGGCTGATCCGCCTACCATGAGCGTGAGCTTGCCCGCCTCGGCAGCCTTAGCTCCGCCGGAGATGCCCGCATCGAGAAACTCGACTCCGCGGGCGGCAAGCTCGTCATGAAGGCTGACGCTGGACTCTGGCGATGCAGTGCTGAGGTCGACGAAGATCTGCCCACTATGGCTGTGGCTGACCAGCCCTTCTTCACCGAGCACGACCGACTCGATAACCGGGCTATCGGGTAGCGAGAGAAGGACCACGTCAACATCACTGACCAGCGAGCCAGGCGACGAGGCGAACGGAATCCCAGCTGCATCCTGGCGCGCCTCATCGCGGTCGTAGCCCACGATCTCCTCTCCCGCATCGAGCAGCCGCTTGGCAATGCGGCTTCCCATGTTGCCGACTCCGATTATGCCGATACGATAGGATGACATGATCATACCCCTCGCGCTGTATCGACCCCGGCGTGCTCCAGTGCAGAACGCAGCTGCGGTCCAGCTACCGCCCATGCCCGCGCGCCAATGATGCTGGTCAACTCGAGCACTTCCATGACTTCTTCCTTGGTGGCTCCAAGAGCGAGAGCATTGCGGATATGCTGGCGCAGGCCCGGCTCAAACATATGCGTGGCCGAAGCATCGAAGGCCATGTAGATGAGCTCCTTGATCTTAGGCTCCAACATTCCCGTCTCCCAGGGCCACGACGAGAACGCAGTGTAAGCGGCGAAGAACTCCGGATCGAGCCGCAACACTCCGTCCCAGAACTCGTTCCAGTAGCCGCGCTTGGCTGTAAACTCGGCCTTGATCTCCTCCTGACGTTCGCTTAGAGGTTCCGAGCCCAGCGGACGACCAGTAGCCTCAAGCTCCTCAAGCAAAATCGGCACGCCGACGTTGCAGGCGTGGATGCCCATAGTACTGGTCAGCTCGAGTACCTCCATTATCTCTGCAGGGGTCGCACCGAGCTGCAAGGCGCGATTCACGTGGGCTCGTACTCCTGGAGTGTAGAGGTGCGTGGCGGCAGCGTCGACGGCCAGTAGCACCAGTTCTCTAAACTTGGGTTCCAGGATACCATTACGCCAAGGATGTGCCGAAAAATTAAGCAGGCATTCGAAGAACTCCGGGTTTAAGGCCAGTAGGTCTTCGTAGTCATCACTCCAGACTCCATGTAACTCGATCCAAGTATCGCGCAACTGGCTGCGCTTATCGTTAGTCGCCATCGCAAGCTCCTCCTTGAAATATCGGCAACCGCAAAACAGATAGATGATGTTCTCGCGCGCGTAGCATCAAATGTCCTCGGACCCAGTACAATCTCAGAACCGGCTTTGTCCGTACATTTCCCACCTTATAGTACTGGGTAACTGCTGTCAACGCAATGTCGGTAGCTCCTATGGCTCTGTGGCAGTGGCTCCGCTTGTGAGGCCTGCCTCACAAGCAATGGCTGTGCGGTGGCATCCGATCCACTTCTAAACCACCAATAAGGAAAGCGCACTTACAAAAGCGTCGTGGTCTTGCCCCTGTCACCTTTCAGAAGTCAAAAGAAATGGGAATTCTGAGAGACTATTTTCTGTCTCGGAACTCACCGCTTATGAAACACCTAAACCGCGTGCCTAAGAGAGCCGGTTGCCGCTTTCCAGCGTTATCGGAAATCGGGCTTACGGCATTAGCACTCAGGAACGCGACGCTTGAGCGACCGAGAGGGTGTTGCCGTCCGGATCCCTGAAGTAGGCGACCTTGGCGCCCCCCTCGAACGTGGCGATACCCCTCTCATCCGTGATGATCGGCCCTTCGTGGTAACGCTCGAAGGTGACGCCTCTGGAGGTCGCTGTTTTGCAGGAAAAAAGCAAAGTAAAGATGAAGGCCTCAGATAATCGCTGGGGCTTTGTGCAGCAACCGGTGTAGGTACTATCTACGACAAAGAAGACTGTAGGTTCGAGTCCCGCCTAGCATGCTCTGTGGGCAGCAACCGTGTAGCAACCCAGGCTAATAACCTGAAAGCTAGAGAAAAGCAACATTCGAAAAATGCCATGATTTCCGGGGATTCTGTAGGATTATTCTACTGCGGAACTAGTTCGTTTCGACCTCGCGTGAGATAGAAAGGAGTTGTTTTGAATGTCCAGTAACTATACTACCTCGTCTGACCACCAGATTCGTCGTTTATACGAGCAGATTCTCATCGCCTGGAACCAGCAAGACGCTGCTGCGATGGCGGCCCGGTTTGACGAGGACAGCAACCTCGTAGGATTCGACGGCAGCCAAGCTGACTCGCGTGCAGCGATCGAGGACCATTTGCGGCCCATCTTCGCTGATCACCCCACCGCGGCCTACGTTGCAAAGGTGCGCGAGATTAGGATGCTCGGTCGCGACACGGGCATCCTTCGCGCGGTTGCCGGGATGATCCCTCCTGGCTCCGACGAGATCAACCCAGCACTCAACACCATCCACACATTGGTGGCAGTCCACAATGCGGATGGGTGGCGAGCTGCCCTCTTTCAGAGCACTCCTGCCGCCTGGCACGGCCGCCCGCAAGACAGTGCGGCTTTGACCAAGGAACTCCGTGACGTCATGCGCCGCAGTCTAACGCTGGCGTAAGGAACAGGGCTTGCTGCCAAAGCCTGCGGTTGCTGTGGCTTGCGTGAGGCATACTCTGCAAGCCGCAAGGCCTTCAGCCACCCACCCTTGCCGAGGGGTCGCTCGGGGCCGTCGTACGGCCCGGCGATGAAACCATCCAGCGACATCCAGAGCCCTGTGGCGACTTCCCCACGTTCGTTCTCCTTTCTCTCCTATCTCCGCTCCTCACACTCTCCCCAGCTTGGTCCACCACCAAGTTCGGTACCAAGCACCTCTTCAAAGGGGCACTATATAGAGCAAAGAGCGGATCACACAAACATAGGCGCTGTGTACTCATATACCACAAGTGTGTTAATTAGGCACTAGGGAAAAGGAGACGACTAATACCGCTCGGCTGGCGCCGCGCCGGCCGCCCATCATAAGTCTCTGCACGCGACTTCTCAGAAACGGTATTTGACGCAGCATGGGCACCCAGCGTTGGGACAAAGGTCCGCAATATAGGACCTTCGCTATCCTCTCGAGGCCAGAGAAGGAAACCGTGCTACGAAACTTTGAGGAAGATTAGAGCTCCTTCTAGGCGGCCTTATC
>DASQSI010000246.1:0-9810 GCA_035642415.1 Rubrobacteraceae bacterium | reverse complement strand
AGAAAGCAGAAGGAGAGATTCCTCAGCTAAATAGGGGCCGCCCCTATGCCAGCGGGCTACTCCCTACTCTAGACTTGAGACTTAGACTTGTGACGGCTTCGAGAGGAGCTCTCTGGCAAGTTATGAAAAGGCGACTCCTATGCTTCTCGGTGCTGCTGGGCCTCTCCGACAGGCGTCTTCTCGGAAACTCGAGCTACACGGCCCCCGCTTCGGCCCGCTCTTTGAGAGCGCGGTTCATCTCCTCAAAGCCACGTCTTGTGTCAGCTTCCACAAAGCGCATGACAAAGGGCACAAGTAAGCCAGTGAAAATCTCTCGCTGGACAAGGCGTACTCGCTCCTCTGCCAGAGGCTCGATAGTGAAGATATGTTCTCCGTCGAACACCTTCGGCACTAGCAAATGGCCTAGCCAGCGCAGTTCTCTGGTTGGCTCTGCTGTGAGAATCTCAGGGCGGAAAGTCATGCCTGTGGAGCCGGAAGGCTGCATGCGGACTTCGAGGCGCTCCCCGGTCCTAGCCACGCCGCTGACCCAGCGGATGAATGGGTTCCACCGAGGGTAGGAGGCGAAGTCGGCGAGCACTTCCCACACGCGCTGTGCGGAGGCGTTGATCTCTATTTCGCTGTGCAGTTCCTTCATTGACAACCCCTAGTACCTAAAGCTTTTAGACGAAGAACGAGATGAGTGGGTGTCTTCTTAACTAACGGCTTCTTGCTAACGACATTAATGTGTTTCCTTTCCCAGCCCGCTTTCCGCGTCGAGCATTACTCTGGTTAGCTACGCAACAGTCGTAGCATACTTCTATCTACGGGAGGGTTACGTGCGCCAGAGCACACACTTAGCTGAGGAGCTTGCGCCTACAGAGAGATAATAGGGGGTAGGCTGCCCCGTTGCCTCTATTCAGTGGGTCTCCGCCAAAAGGTCTTCTGGGAAACTCAGCTCTCGCGCGTAGTAGTTTGCTGATCCTGCCGGCCTTGCTTTGGATTGCGCCCAACACCCACATAATATGCGGAACGCTCTAACTATAGCATCATGTTATAGCTTCATGCAGTACTCTGGTCATGGACCGTCTATGGGAGTCTTCATCCTCTTCGGGGCTCTGAGAGGGCCTAGACTAGGCCGCGGGGAGCATATTTAGGGGAAAACCCGCGGCCTGCCGGTGATTGTAATGATAGGCGTAAGGCTCTCTAGGCATAGGACCGGGCCAATAGGAGCGAGTCGGGCGCAAGGGGTTCGTAAAGCCCCGTGCCGAAGAGGATAGCAACCAGGGGGCGCGGGGCTTGCGTACCTAGAGCCGGCACGCCAGTCTATCCTGACGTCTACGTTGTTACCCTTCGTCCCCCCTCGCCTGGGTGGCGCTTAGGAGGGCATTCTCGAAGCTCTCACGCCCTCCCCTGCCTAACTACCAATACCCCTACTTGTCGAAAATTTTCGACGCAGGTGCAGGATCGACAATGACACACTAAATGTAATTGCAGGGGGTACCCCCCCTCTGAGACAACAGCTGTTATAAAGGGCACTCATTTGGGGTGCGCGGAACCGTATGGGAGGGCATAATGTCATTAGCCTGCAGGCTTGCCTGCTAGAGTAAGCGAGGGAGAGGAGGGGCTAGTATGGCATGGCGATTAGAAGGAACTTACTTCGAGAATTGTCCCTGCGACATGGTGTGCCCCTGCACCACTTCGGGTCTCACGATGCCAGCCGACACCGAACGCTGCCGGGTAGTGTTGATCTTCCACATCGATTCCGGTGAGATCGATGGAACAGACGTGAATGGCTTAACCGTGGCCGTGCTGGCCGATACGCCCCAGGTTATGGCCGACGGTAACTGGCGAGTCGGCTTGTTTATGGATGAAGGAGCTTCTCAGCAACAAGCCGAGAAGCTCGGAGCTGTCTTCTCCGGCCAGCTTGGCGGTCCGCCGGAGGTTCTCACCCCGCTGATGGGAGAGATGCTGGGCATTGTTTCGGCTCCCATCGAATACGAGGATGATGGCCGCCGCCACCGGGTGCGCATAGGGGACTTCGCGGAGATTGAGATCCTCGACTTCGTGCCACCACAGACTCCAGAAGGCGAGGTTTCCAAGCTAACAGGCGTGTTCCATCCGGCAAACTCGACACTTACCATGGCCCAGGCGACTGCCTCTCGCGTAAGCGCGTTCGGGCTAGAGTTCTCCAATGTAGGAAAGAACGGGCACTCCGCTCCCTTTTCCTGGTCGGGGTGATCACCGCTGCTGGTACGTATTAGCTATATGGGTTTTCGACCTATCTTCTAGGGGAGACCAGCATGGAGCACGAGAGCGCCTTCACAGCGTCGGTTCTAGAGCAGTGGCGCAGACGAGAAAATTTGCTTCCGGGAATTGCCTTGCTGGTGCTAGCGCTCTCGGGCTGGGCCTACATTGCTTACCAGGCGAGCGCCATGGGTGGTATGGAAGCTATGAGCAGCGCGAGCATAAGCACTATGGGCGGCCTTGCTCCGTTCGTCCTAGGCTGGACGGCGATGATGCTCGCTATGATGATCCCGGCCACGCTGCCCTTGATCCTGCTCTATCGCACCGTCGCCCACCAGCGCCTAAGCCCGGTTCGGGCAAGGGTTGGTACGGCGGCTCTGCTTGCAGGCTATATTGCGGTTTGGGCTGTCACAGGACTACCCGTCTACGCCTATGCCTTGGCTGCCGAAACCATAGGCCGATTGGCGGCTGTATTACCCGCTGTGCTCTTGGTAATCGGAGGCGTATACCAGTTCACTGCGCTAAAGCGCAGCTGCCACGTACGCTGCAGCAGCCCTCTGTTCTTCCTCATGCAGAGGTGGAAGCCGGGTACAACGGGAGCAATGCGGCTAGGAGTATTGCACGGCATCGACTGCCTGGGCTGCTGCGCGGGTTTGATGGTGGGGCTAGTGGCGCTGGGGATGATGAACCTTGCCCTGGTGTTTACTGCGGCGCTCATCATCTTCGCCGAGAAGACGCTGGCCAATAGTCACCGCATCGCGCGCCCCTTGGGCGTCGTGATGGTGGCAGCTGGCATTGTGTTCTTGGGGCTCACCGTACTCGGCGGGATGGAGCAACCTGGGCTCGAGGAGATGTACTCAAGGGTAGAGTCTATGTAGAGGTAGGCGCTCTTAGAGATCGCAACTAGGCTCGCCAGAACTCTCGGACTTCAGAGAGGCCTCAGAGGCAACGGTCCCTAAGGCAGCCTGCAATTAGGAGGTTCGTACAAGCCCAGAATCGCAAGGGTTATCCGTGGCGGAGGAACATCCCAAGGAGGAAGCGCACGTTACAAAAACCCTCCTAATTTATCCTATATTTCAGCCTAAAATTATCGCGAGCGCTACTAGAGAGGTTGCGAGGGGTTTTACGACGCATTAGTGTAAGCGACCCTACAAGTCGCCAGAGGTACTACTGCTTGCTCTGCCTGCCTCAAGTGCTTAGAGCCCCTAGGAATCACAGGTGAAGCTCTCGAGGTACTGGCAAGAGAAGCAGGGACAAACTAGGACACAAATTCCCAATCAACTAGTGACACTGCTCAGATGACGGTGGGACACCTCCTCCAATAGGGTCTCTTATCAGAGCAAAGGCCAAGCAAAGCAGACTAGGACATAAACCCCGTGACACGGGCGTGCCGCGAGGTTGGCGGGATGCCGGTACGCGGGATGCCGACCAACCTCACGCGGCCGCCGCCTCGGGCTTGGCCATCGGGCCGGCGAAGCGTCCGGCTTCGACCGGGCCCCGCGTTTCGGGGGTTGCCGGATCGACACGCCGACAGTAGAACGGGCGTGGGGCAAGCAAACGACGGATCGGGAGGCGTATTCGTGAGCGTAACTCGGATCAACGAGTTCCGGGCCAAGGACGGGCAAGCGCAAGGACTCCGGGACTTCCTCGCCTCCATCGTGCCCGCGATCGAGGCCTCGGACGGGTGCAGGTCGTGCCGGCTGCTGCGGGACCTGGACAACGAGACAGCGTTCGTGGTCGTCGAGGTCTGGGACAGCGTGGAGGCCCACAAGGCGTCGGTGGGAAACATCACGCCGGAGCAGCTGGAAGAGGTGAGGCGGCTCCTCGCCGGCCCCCCGCAGGGCCGGTACCTCGCCGAATAGGTCGGGAGACCCGACGACCCTGGACGGCGGCCGTTACAGGGCGTCGAGGTAGGGGAAGAGCACCTCCTGCAGGGTCATCGGTGCCGTAGGACGTCGGGGCGCGTACCCTTCGAGCTTCATGGCCTTGAGCCACTCGGAGTCATAGAGCGCGAAGAGCCTGAGTTGCGGCAGGACATAGGAGGTCTGGAACAGCCTCGCGTCCCCGACCGCCGTCGGCTTACCGGTCTCCCGCGAGAGCTCCACGCCGTAGGAGGAGAGCGTCTGGCCGCCGTACTCGAGGGTCAGGCCCCCAGGCCGCAACCACACGGCTGCCTCCCGCCGGGCCAGCGCCTCCTCGCCGTAGAGCCTCCAGTCGAGGAACCTGACGTACCCCAAGGGGTCCAGGCCCCTGGTGGAGCACGTGGAGAAGAAGGCGCGGCGCAGGTCCTCCTCGCGGTGGCGCAAGAGGGCGGTGTAGAAGCCCAAGACGTCTTGCGGGCTGCGGCGGCCGTCCTCCCTGCCTTCGTGGGCCCAGTGCCTCTGGGCGTTGTAGTCCTCCCGCCAGGCGTCGTGGACTGCCACGAGTTCGGGGAAGGTCTCGGCCTTTTTGAAGTGCCAGTCGGCCATCCTCTTCTGGATGCCGAAGGTGGTCTCTATGTAGGATTGGTACGGCTTTCGCCGCTCGATCTGCTCCTTCTCTATGCCCAGAGCGCGGTAGACGGCCTTAGCCTGGTTGGCCTTGAAGATCCCCCGCCGTCGGTGACGAGCCTCTCCGGAGGCCCGTGCCTTTCGACCGCCGAGTAGAAGACGCGCAGGAAGGCGGTGGTGTCCTGTGTGAGGGAGACCGCGCTGGAGAGGATGCAGCGGCTGTAGTTCTCCAGGACCGCGATGACGTAGGCGTTTACCACGCCGGGTATGGCATGGGGCACGTAGCGCACGTCGGCCGTCCAGATCTCGTGGCGCTTCTTCGCCCTGAAGGGCATCTCGGCCTTCTCGCGAGGGCTCCTCTTCGGCTTGCCCCTCGAGCAACTCGAAAGCGGTCATAACCACGCATGCTTGTGCCGATTCTAGGTAAAGGTGGCGCAGATGGCTTGCTGGAGGTTGGCCGCTTTCGAGTTGCCCAATAGCGTATGTGCGTACCCATAGCTCCGGTCCTCCGTTAGCACCATACTTTCGCATAATACGTCCAGTACAAGCGCAAACCAACACCAACAAACAAAAGCAGACAAGAGAAGAGTACAAGAGAAGAGTATTCCATCCTGTAGTATTATAAATATCTATGTAGTACTACTCCATGCCAAAGAACCACTCATAGCCCTCTACCCCGCGCCTTGCCTCCTGCTCAACATTGCTAGACTGCTAGCAACCAAGCAGTACAGTGTTCCCTACCGGTTAAGGTACTCGCGGAGGAGCTCTTCGATGACTTCGCCAATCTCTCGGCCCTCGAGCACGGCTTTAGCCGATGCCTGCCGCTTAAGAGTCGTTGGGATACGAACATTCAGTTGAGAGCGCTCCTGTTTCATCCTGCCCTGGCCCTTGGGAACGCTGGTGAACTCTTCTGAACCAGAGGTGCGGCCTCTCCGCTCTTTCCCACTGGCACTGGCCTCCGTTTTATTTAGAGCAGCTTCGCGCCCAGGCAAGGAATTTTTTTCCTGCCCGCTCTGCTCTTCTGCAGGCAGCTTCGGCTGTGTACCCTCCTCGGTACTTTTCAAGTAGCTGAAGCGACCACCTCTTTTTGCCATGCTCACACCACGACCTCCATTGCCAGTTCCAGAATATCTGTCCATGCTCGGGCGGCGCGCGGATCAGGGACGTCCTTAACCAGCACCCCAAGTTCTGCGGCCTTCTGGTGTGCAACGTAGGAGCGAACAATGGAGTTGGCAACAGGGATTCCAGCTTCTCGCAGTGCGTCACGCGCCTGATGTCCAACTGCCCCAACTGGTGGCGCCTTAGTTATCACGATCTTGACCTTTGCAAGATTGGCCTCAGCTTTTCTCAACGCACCGATAAGTCGAAGCGTCCCGTCAATCTCAAGGCCACTCGTGCCGCAGGGGATCAGCGTCCAGCGTGAGGATTGGATAAGTTCTGACAAGTCCTCAACCTTTGGGCGGCCTTCTGTATCGACCAGGAGATATTTTGACACACCAAGATCAACGGTTGGGACCTCTTGTGGCAGTAAAACGGGCATCGGTAACCGGCCGTTCTGCTGGGCCCACTGATAGCATGACTGCAGCGGGTCCTCGTCAACAAGGACCGCAGAGGCGTTGAGCGCCAGAGCGCCTGCCAGATTTACCGCCAGGGTGCTTTTCCCTACTCCACCCTTAAAACTTGTTAGCGAAATGATCGTCTGTGCCATGCTATGTTGCAACATAGCATGGTAGCAAAGCAACAGTCAACCAATGATGTATTGCATCACTGCTAGATTGCTAGCACTACAGCACAGGATTCTCCAGGGTTTCAGAAGGCTCCGGACTTTAGTTTGTGCAGTAGGCGTGGCCTGTACTCCCAGGGGGCTAAGAGCAGACCGCGGAAAAGGCGTATTATAACTACCCGGGCAATGCCGCGCGCTTCCCGGATTCAAGGTTTATCGTGACCTGTAGAACGGCCTCAGCACCAGCGCGCTCACGCCACAGGCTGACAAGATCCGAGCCAAACCGATCGTTTAGGTGATTAGCAGCGGTGCTGTTTGGAACAAGCACAGTTAGCGTGCTCCCTGTAAGCTCGCCTCCTCGAAAGCCGGTAAACCAAGGTGGAATGCTCTTCTCCCCCCGCAACGCTATAAGGTCCTGAACCACCATTTCCCACGCCTTGAGAGCCTTCGAATCAAGTGCAAACTCAGAGGTTGGCTCTTCTTGGTGCTTAGGGTCTTCATCTTCGGCCAATGGGGCATAAGACACAGCTGGTGGGTCTTCAAACGATTGCGTTACTCCC
The DNA here is from genome assembly GCA_035642415.1 of Rubrobacteraceae bacterium. GTDB lineage: Bacteria > Actinomycetota > Rubrobacteria > Rubrobacterales > Rubrobacteraceae > Rubrobacter_F. The sequence goes on along the minus strand of DASQSI010000246.1, from coordinate 2,815 downwards.
TTGTCACTCCTTACAGGAAGTGGGGGAGAGGGGATTTTAGATGACGCGTAGGGCAACGGCAGGGCGTCGGGCAGCTCATAGCCTTCCTCTATGGCGCGTCTTAGCCAACCGGCACGACTGCGGATGCCGCGTTGGACATCAAGTGCATCTGCATAGAGCAAGCACCGCTTGGAGCCATGCCGGGCGACTAAGTCTCGTGCCACATCCCCTCTTAGGCCTTCTGAGACGAGCCGCTCAATCGCAAAAAGCTCCCTGGGGTCTCCTGACAGCTCCCGCGCTTTCTGCCGACTGGCAAACTCGGGGGAGATTTGGTAGGAAACACCCGTCCGGCCCTCATAGGAGACACTTGAGAGAAACCCCCGCTCCCGCAGCTCTTCATGGGCTGTTTGCAAAACCCGCTTGATCTGTGAGGGGTACGAATAGTTGGGCAGGGGTACCTGCTGGCGAAGAGAGGAAATATCCGTTTTCCACTCGAGTCCCCCACCTCGCTGATGGTCTATCAGGCGATAGAGCCGCTTGGAGAGCGGCGAGGGAAGGCTCCAGTAAAAGCCTGAGTCAAGCCCTTTAAGGTACTGGGCTATATAGTTGCGGATGAAGATGGAGTGGAAACGCAGAGTGTGCCGCTCGCGGGTGCTTTTTCCCTGTCTGGTACGGCTGAAATGGACGCTCCAGATCTGGAAGGTGTCTGAGAGAAACCTCTCCTCAGCCTTACTATAAAAGGCGTTTTCAGAGGTCAGCGTGGTACTGGCAATACGCCTTAGGGACTGGCGGATCTTCTCATAGGTGTTGCCTGAGCTGCTCCAGCCGAGAATATCGCGCAGTTCGTAGAGGGAGAGGTTAAGTTCTCCGTTGCGGGGCATGCCGCCTCGCCTCTCTAAGAGCTGAAGCACTGCCAGATAGACATCCTGGTCAAAAGGCCCTGGCATCCCAAGCTTTGCTGGCGGCTCAACCTCCCAGCGCTGCACGAGCTTTGCCCCACTTTCTCCCTGACGGTGGCGCTCAAAAAGTAGCTGGTCCTCATGGCGATTGCGAGTCTTGACGGCAAAAAGCGGATACTCCTCAAGGTTCGATTCCGCTCTAACGAGCGTATCCTCGGTCTGAAGGCGAGTTGTGTGAGAGGACATCTCCCCCGTCTTTCCTCCCTGTTGTTTATATAGACAACAATATAAACAACAATAACAGGAAGCGTGATCTTCCGAGCTGCAAAAGGAGGCTTTTGCAGGAAAAATGCCTGACCTGGCTTGTCGGGGAGTACCCTATTTCTTGCTGGGGAGTACCCTATTTCTTGCTGGGGAGTACCCTACTGGCACCAGTGTAGTTTTTACGAGTTCTGCAGGAGTTTCTTATAAAACCGCCGGGCCCTTCTTTCTATATTTGTCAGGGAGTACACTACCCCTTGCCTGCGGATTGGCAAATTGTCAAAGCTTGTTTTTGTTAGGCAGTACACTATCTGGCTCTCGACCAGTGGTACATTTTGCTAGCCAGGCCTTTTGGGGATGATCTTCCCAGAGCTCTCAACCGAGCGATGATAGCTCAATAGGGGTAAGTGCTAACTAATTCTTGACAGCTCGTCTGAAGTAATGAGATAAAGTGGGATGTTGAGGTTGGGCTGCATAGTGATAAGTCGCACATTCTCGATAAGACGGAGTAGATCGAGGTGGGGCTCTCTATCTCAAATGCGGCTACTATCGCATTGCCTCTGAGTGGGGAACGAAATGTAGGTATAGGACGGTAGAGGGTAGCGGTTAATGTGGGGCGCCTGCACCAGTACCAGATTAGGACCAGGGCAATCGTCGCGGAAGGGTTGGCGCCGCAGGCGCCCCACTTCCAGCCCCCGAGCCAAGCTAAAACATTCTTTAGCCCGACTGCCGGGTTCCAGAGAAGGCTATGTGCTCGTGGGCATGTGCAGGTACATTGACTGTAGGGCTACTCGTCCCGGCCCTGTAAACCGGTTCCAGAACAGCTGGCCGGCACTAGCAAAGAAACCTGTGGAGAGCCTCTGCGCAATCGTCTGCATCTGCACGCTCTGGTCTTTGTAGATCCAGCCGCCGGGTTCGATGTCGATCTGTTCTCCCTGTTGGAGGGCCAGCTCGAACACATTCCCGTATCCATGAAGCCGGAAACCCAGCTTCCGGTGGTCATTCTCGGAAGTTCGCGGCTAGCTGCGGTGGATGGCATCATGCTTAGCGGTGGAAAAGCTTAGCCCGCCTCCTGTATGAAGCGGGAGTTAGGAAAGGAGGAGAGCAGTATGCGGTTTCTGGTCACTATAGACGCCTCTGATATCGGAGCAGGGCTGCCACCAGAGCAAATTGGGCAGGTAGCCGCCCAAATGGTCGTCCCCAGCCTAGAGCAACTCGCTCAATGGGAACAAGAAGGAAAGATTCACGGAGGTGGCTATGCCGGTGCTAGGGTTAGCGTCTTCGTGATTGATGCCGACTCACCTGAGGAGGTAGACCAGCTACTAGCTAGCCTACCTTACTTCCCAATAGTAAAGGCTGAGGTAAAGCCTTTGATAACTATCGGCGCTTTGTTAGAGCGGGCCCGGGCAATAGAGCCGGGGATCCAGGAGCGAGCGCGCTAAAGCAGAGAGAGCACGCTGGCCGAAGATTTTCCAGTAGGGCCGGGCTTCTCCTGCGGGGCTCCGGCCCTTATTCATTCAACTACCGAGAAGGCCTATTCCCGGAAACCCAGCTTCCGGTGGTCGAAATTCTCGGAAACTCAACGAGGACTGCTCTGGATATATAAAAAAAGAGCCGGGGTGGCCGGGAATGCCCCGCCTCTTTTCGGAAGGTTTGCTCTCTCTGCTCCCTATAGC
>DASQSI010000245.1:0-2262 GCA_035642415.1 Rubrobacteraceae bacterium | reverse complement strand
CCAGCTCTCCCTGAACCACAACCCGCTCGGAGAAATCCGGGAGGGTGCAGGTCTGAAGGGTGACTAGGGACTTGCCCTCGACCGCGTTCATCACCTGAACGTTGTCCGGGGGAACCACTTTTTGCTCGGTCACCTTGTAGTCGTACTCGCCGCCATCAGAGTCTTTCAGGCTGATCCTATCCCCCGCCACGAGCTGGTCGAGGTAATAGAACACGTATAAAGAGCGCGTCTTCGGGTACCCGAGACGATGCCCCGCAATGTAGACGTTCGCCCCCCCCTGCCAGGGGAAACCAGTGGCGGGGACATGGATGGTCCCCTCGGCGAGCTTATCCTCCGAGACGGAGTCCAAGACGGGCACGTCCTTGATGTTGAGCTTGGGAACGGTCAGGTACAAGGTCTTGTCGGACGGGCCACCGGGGTCGCGACCGAAGTTAAACGGTTTGACCGCCGGTATAGCACCCGCCGAGGTGCCGGAGCTGATCTGAGCCGGCGTGGCGTTGGTGCTCTGATCCGTCCACTCCTTGAACTTGGGAAACCCCGTGCGCTCGTCTTTGGAGAGCACGTCCTCCGGCCGGACCGCTTGGACGGTGGTCATCTCCAAGTCGGCGGACGTTGATTGCTCTCCGCCCCCGCTCTCCGTGCCACCCGCCGGCTCAGACGCTTGCTGCTGCCCACAGGCCGGCAGGAAGAGCCACAAAGAGAGGAGCAGGGTGGCGAGCGTCCCACTCCTCTTCAAGATGCGCCGGTGTAAAAGCGTCAGGCCAAGCGCTCCCTCTAGCCCTCGCCGGGTCCGCCGGTGCTCGGCATCGAGCTCATCCCGAGGAACGGGGCTACCGCCGCAAGTACCTGGTCCTTGGTCAGGGCCTTCGCGAAGGCCGTGTTGGCCGGGGGCACCACGCCGAGAAGGTTGTTGACGGCGACGACGTGGTCGCCCTCGACCCCGGCTATGGTCCCTGCTGCCTCTAGAAAGACAGGATTCTGGATCATCGGCCCCGCGCCAAGATAGGCGCCTACACCCACGGGCTCGAAGGTCGCCGCCAGCTTTAGTATCGAGGCCTGGCTCGAGAAGGTGCCCGGCGGGAAGGTGAACTGCGGCTTGGCCACAGGGGCCGCCCCCGCACCTTGCAGCGCGGCCGTGATGGCGTTCACGTGCGCGGCCTCGTGGTCGCGCAGGTTGGTCACCACACCCAGGGCCGCTCCGGAGAGGACCCCGGAGTCAAGCGCCATCTGGTAGAATTCACGCTCCAAAAACTCGAGCGTGAGGGCGAAGTTGAAGATGTCAGCATCTCCTCCTCCGCCTTGCTGGGCCTGGGCCCCGCTTGAGAAAATAGCGGTGCCGGCCGCAGCACCTACGCCGGCCACCCCGAGGGCCTTAAAGAAGTCCCTCCTGCTCCGGGGCCGGGCGAACGCGTCGGTGCTCGGCACATTTATCGTATGCTTCTCCATGAGTTAGTTATCTCCTCCCTTAGCTCATGATGCCGAACGGAGCCACAGCTTGCTGTACGCTCTTCAACGGCAAGCTTGGCTCAAAGGCCAGGTTGTTCGGCGGCTGGACGCCGTTGAGGATATTGATCGCAACTCGATGCTGGCACTCTACGTTGTGGATCGAGAGCGCCGACGCGAGGATCTCTTTACTCTGGAGCGCCGCTGCCGCTCCTCCGTAAGCTCCGATCCCGACCGGCTCAAAGGTAGCCGCCAACTGCAAGAAGGTGCCCGAGTTAGTAAAGGCACCCTCCGGGTAGGTGAAGTTGGGCGCCGCAGGCACCGCAGCATCCAGCTTCTGGAGGGTGCCCGCGATGGCATCGGCGTGCGCCATCTCGTGGTCTCGGATGGCCGCTATCTGCGTGAGGGCGTTGCCGCTCAGGACGCTGGCGTTAACACCGTTGGCGTAGAACGTGCCCTCCAACCGCTCCAGTTGCAAGGCAAACTGCAGGATCGCCACATCTCCCAACCCCTGGTAGGTCGGGTAGTTGTCCTGCTGCTGGGCCTCGGCGTACCTGGTGGCGAACCCCACGCCCCCTATCCCAGCCGCCGTAAGCGCAGCCCCCGCTAGCGCCGCGGTCTTGATAAACCTGCGCCGCGAGTACTCCTGCCGGTCTATGACCGGAGAGATGCGGCTCTCGGCTTCATCCATCCCGTTGTCTCCTTCCGTTTTGAGAGCCTGCGGCTCCTGACATCACTCTACACACCACCCCGTACGGAACCGTACAGGATCTGGATCACCAGACCTCATCATTTTTCTAGCCTTATCTAGGTGTCACC